>DBMG01000144.1:0-4593 GCA_002304785.1 Candidatus Accumulibacter sp. UBA704
GGCTGCCTGACTTCGGCGCCGGCGCCAATGCCCAGCGCGATGGGCAGGGTGCCGACCAGTGCCGCCATGGTGGTCATCATGATCGGGCGGAAACGGATCAGGCAGGCCTTGAAGATGGCGTCGAAGGCCGGGACTTTCTCGTTGCGCTGCCGGTCGAGGGCGAAGTCGATCATCATGATCGCATTCTTCTTGACGATGCCGATCAACATGATGACCCCGACGAAGGCGTAGAGGTTGAGGTCGATGCCGAACAGGATCAGGGTGATCAGCGCGCCGAGTGCGGCGGACGGCAATCCGGAGAGAATGGTCAGCGGATGGATGAAACTCTCGTAGAGGATGCCCAGCACGATATAGACGACCACGATGGCGATCAGCAGCAGGATACCGAGTCCCTGCAGCGAGGCNNTGGAACGCCTGCGCGGTGCCCTGCAGGCTGGTGTTGAGCGATACCGGCAGACGCATCTCCTGTTCGAGCGACTTGACGCTGTTGACCGCGTCGCCCAGGGAAACCCCCGGGAGCAGGTTGAACGAGATGGTGACTGACGGCAGTTGCCCCTGGTGATTGATGGTCAGCGCCTGCGTCTTGCGCGTGACCTGCGTCACCGTGTCGAGCGGCACCAGCTTGCCGCTGGAGGCTCTCACGTAGAGTCGGGAGAGCTTGGACGGGTCGAGCTGATATTCGGGGGCTACTTCGAGAATAACTTGGTACTGGCTGGTGGCGCCGTAGATGGTGGAGATCTGGCGCGCGCTGAACGCGTTTTGCAATGCGTCCTCGACCTGCCCGAACGTGAGGCCGAGGGTGGCAATCTTGTCGCGATCGACATCCAGGGCCACGACCGGGCTGCGATTGTTGAGGTTGCTGGTGACGTCGATGAAGCCGGGCAACTGTCGGATGCGGCCGAGCAAGGTGTTGGTCCACTGGTAGAGTTCGTCGAGGTCGGTACTCTGCAGCGTGTATTGGTACTGCGCCGCCGTCACTTGGCCGCCGATGCGGATGGCCGGCGGATTCTGCATGTAGACCCGGATGCCGGGGACCGCCGCGAGCTTCGGTCGCAATTGCTGGATGATTTCGTCGGCCGATAGTTCGCGCTCATGGCGCGGCTTGAGAATCAGGTTGAGTGAGCCGGTGTTCAGGGTCGGCCGTGCGTTGGTGGCGCCGACCGAGGACATGAAAGAACGGATGTTAGGGTCCTGGGCGACGATGGCCGCTACGGCACGCTGCTTTTCCACCATGCCGGCGAAGGAAATGTCCTGCGCGCCTTCGGTGGTGGCGGTGATCTGGCCGGTGTCGCCACTGGGCAGGAACCCCTTCGGTATCTGTACGAAGAGCATGCCGCTGAAGACCACGGAGAGAACGAACCCGACGATGACCAGGCGCGGGTGGGCCATGGCCACGCGCAAACTCCTTTCGTAGCCGGTCAGGAGCAATTCGAAGAAACGCTCGAACGCGCGGAAGACACGGCCGTGATCCTCGCTGGCGGTGTGTTTCAGGTAGCGGCTGCACAGCATCGGCGTCAGCGTCAGCGAGACAATGCCCGAGACGAGGATCGATGCGCAGATGGTGACGGCGAATTCGTGCAGCAGCCGCCCGACGATGCCGCTCATGAACATCACCGGGATGAATACGGCGGTGAGCGAGACAGTCATCGAGACGATGGTAAAGCCGATCTCCCGCGATCCCTTGATCGCGGCCTGAAGAGGCGTTTCACCCAGTTCTATGTGCCGGACGATATTCTCCAGCATCACGATGGCGTCATCGACGACGAAGCCGACGGCCAGTGTCAGTGCCAGCAGCGACAGGTTGTCGAGGCTGTAGCCGAGGACGTGCATGACGGCGAAGGTTCCGATGACCGAGATCGGCAGGGCCAGCGCGGGAATGACCGTGGCCGAGAGGTTGCGCAGGAACAGCAGGATGACCAGAACGACTAGGAACCCGGCGAGCAACAGCGTGAACTGGACGTCGACGATGGATTCGCTGATGGAAATGCTGCGGTCGTACAGCGTGGTCATGTTGATCGACGCCGGAAGACTGGCCTGGAAACTCGGCAACATGCGCTTTACCGAGTCCACGGTTTCGATGGTGTTGGCGCCAGGCTGGCGCTGGATGGCCAGGACGATGGAGCGCTTGTCGACGTTCCAGGCCGCGATGCGCGCGTTCTCGACGCTGTCGATCGGCGTGGCGACCTCCTCGAGGCGCACCGGGGCACCGTTGCGCCACGCCACGATCAGCGGTCGGTAGGCGGCCGCGCTGGTGAGCTGGCCGTTGTCCTTGATGGCGAAAGCCTGTTGATTGCCGTCGAACTGCCCGAGCGGCTGGTTGACGTTGGCTTGTGCAATCGCCTGGCGCAATTCGTCGATGCCCATTCCCCGCGCCGCCAGCTGATCCGGGTTGGCACGGATGCGCACCGCGTATTTCTGCGATCCGAAAACCAGTACTTGAGCCACGCCGGTAACGGTCGACAAGCGCTGTGCCAGTTGTGTCTCAGCGTATTCGTTGACCACCGGCAACGGCAAGGTGGGTGAGGTCAGGGCGATGAAGAAGATGGGCGAATCCGCTGGATTGACCTTGCGGAACGACGGCGGTGTCGGCATGTTCGGCGGCAACTTGCGTTGCGCCGTGGCGATCGCCGACTGCACATCCTGCGCCGCCGCATCGATGTTTCGATCCAGGGAAAATTGCAGCGTGATCGAGGTGGATCCCTGCGCGCTCGTCGAACTCAGCGATTCCAGGCCGGCAATGGTCGAGAACTGTCCTTCGAGCGGGGTGGCCACTGCAGCCGCCATCGTCTCCGGCGAGGCGCCGGGCAGGTTTGCGGTGACCGAGATGGTCGGAAAGTCGACGTTGGGCAGTTCCGATACCGGCAGGGCTCGGTAGGCGATCAGGCCGAAAATGATGAACGCCGCCATCAGCAGCGTGGTCATCACCGGACGGCGGATGCAGAGTTCGGGCAGATGCATGGCAGACAGCCTATCTGACGGCAGAGGCCGGTTTTCCGGCGGGAGCTTCTTCCTTGATCTTGATCTTGGCGCCCGGCGTCAGACGCAAGTGTCCGTCAGTGACAATCGTTTCGCCGACCCGAACCGCTCCGCGAACCGCCGTAAGCCCGTCCTCGGAGGCCAGCGTTTCGACACGCCGCATTTCAACGCTGGAGTCGTCCTTGACCGCGTACACATAGTTGCCGTCGGCGCCTTGCTGGACGGCGTTGTCCGGGACGGTTACGGCTTGCCGGAGAGTGTCGAGCTGCAGTGAGACATTGACGAATTGCCCGGGGGTCAGCTTTTCATCCTGGTTGGGCAATTCGGCCTTCAGAAGGATGGTTCCCGTGCTGGCATCGACGGAGTTGTCGATGAAACGGACTGTGCCCTCGAAATGCTGCGACGTGTCGCCGGCTTGGGTGACGTCGACCTTAAGGTTGCCAGCTTGGCGTGCGGCGCGCAGTTGCGGCAGATGCTTTTCCGGGACGGCGAAACTGACAAGCAGCGGACGGACGCGATTGACGATGGCCACGGTGACGTCATTGGCCTTGACCGCCGAGCCGGGGAAAACCAAGCGGGCGCCGACAATGCCGGTAATCGGCGCGCGAATGGTGGCGTAGGAAAGCTGCAGGCGGGCGACCTCTACCGCAGCCTTGCTGGCGCGCAGGTTGGCCGCTGCTGCCGCCTCATTGGTACGAATGTCGTTGACCTTTTCCTCGGAGACGAAATTGCGCTCCTTGAGGGCGGTATAACGCGCCGTATCCGCGCGCATCTTGGCGATCAGCGCTTCGTCGCGTGCGGCCGTGGCCTCCGCCTGCTGCAGGCGGGCGGCGAAGTCGGTGGGGTCCAGCCGGATCAAAATGTCACCCTGATTCACGTGTTGCCCCTCGGTAAACAGCACGGCCGCAACCTGACCATCAACACGGGATTTCATCACGACGCTTTCGAAAGCCTCCGCTCGGCCGACGACCTGCAAACTGATCGGAATGTCCCGAGCGACCGCCTTAGTTGCGGTCACAGGGACTGGCGGCGGCTCAGCTTTCTTCTTGGCTCCGTTGTCCGAACAGCCGGCCAGTGCCAGACAGATGGCCACGAGGAGGGTGAACTGTTTCACGGCAGTGGGCTTTCCAGTGCATAGAGTTCTTCGACCGTTTCGCGGCGGCGGACCAGGAACGCCTGATCTCCGTCAACCATCACTTCGGCGGCGCGCGGGCGGGTGTTGTAGTTGGAACTCATGGCCATGCCGTAGGCTCCGGCGGACATTATGGCCAGCAGATCCCCCGGCTGGATAGCCAGAGATCGGCTGTGGCCGAGAAAATCCCCGGACTCGCAGATCGGCCCAACGATTTCCCAGTCGCGCGGTTCGGTATCGCGAGGGCGCACCGGGACGATATCGTGCCAGGCGTCGTAGAGCGCCGGGCGGGCCAGATCGTTCATGGCGGCATCGACGATGGCAAAGTTCTTGATCTCGCCGGGCTTGAGGTATTCGACGCGTGTGAGCAGCACCCCTGTGTTACCGACGAGGCGGCGACCAGGTTCGAGCAGAATCTTCAGCGGTCGTCCCTTGAGCTTCTGCAGCAGCGGTCGCAGATAACTCTTTACCGTCGGGGCTTCGTC
>DBMG01000144.1:4700-7675 GCA_002304785.1 Candidatus Accumulibacter sp. UBA704
CAGGGCCGCGGCGCGCTGGTAGATCTTCAGCGCATCTTCGTAGGCCACGCCGAACTTGTTTTCTTTCAGTCCGGTGGAAATATACGGATGGGTCTTGGCGTCGACGTCGGGGTTGACACGCAGGCTGATCGGCGCACGGACTCCCAGCGATCCGGCCACTTCGTTCAGGCGCTCGAGTTCGGGCGCCGATTCGACGTTGAAGCAGAGGATGCCGGTCGTGAGAGCGAAAGCCATTTCCTCTCTGGATTTTCCGACGCCGGAAAAAACGATTTTTCGCGGGTCGGCGCCGGCGGCCAGTGCGCGCTTGAGTTCCCCGGCGGAAACGATGTCGAACCCGGCGCCTCGGCGGGCGAAGACGTTGAGTACTGCCAGGTTGGAATTGGCCTTGACCGCATAGCAGACTTGGGCGTCGATGCCATCCAGTTCGACAAGGAATTCATCCAGAGCCGCTTCAAGCGCTGCGCGTGAATAGATGTAGCACGGAGTGCCGAAGCGCTCGGCGATCTCTACCAGGGGAAGGGATTCGGCACAGAGTTGACCGTCGGTTACGTTAAATGGCGCAGTGATGGCGTTCATGAGGTAGGGGTCTTGACCGTGCTAAGATCAGGTTGCGTCGGGGAACCGGTTGCCGCCTCCGGAGTCTTTTGCTGTGGGGGCAGATATAGAGACCCGCGTGTTCCGCAGGCGCTTAACGCCATCATGGACAGCAGCAGTGAAAGCGTAATGTATCTGCGCATGGTGTGAGGAAATCAAAGGCAAAAATGGTAGCACAGTATGAACGATAGCGAATTCATTACCCTTGCGGATCAGGCGCTGAAAACGATCGAGTTGGCGCTCGAGACGAGCGGTGCCGATCTCGATTGCTCGATGACGAGCAGCGGGGTTCTGGAAATTGAATTCGACGATGGCGGCAAGATCATCGTCAATCGCCATGCCGCGGCGAAGGAGGTATGGGTGGCTGCCCGTTCAGGGGGCTTTCACTTCCTCTGGGACGGACAATCCTGGCGCGATACGAGAAGCGGACGTGAATTGATGGGCGCGCTGTCGGATCTGGTGTCTGCGCAGGCGGGAAGGAAGATCGAACTGCGCGACTGCTAATCCACCGGTTTTGCGTTTTGATCCTGTGGCGGTTCAGGCTCGACCGATGCTGGCACGTTTTCCTTATAGAAAAACTCCCTGGACGGACCCTTGGCAGAGCCAACCATTTCCAGCGATACCAGCCCCTCCGGTTGTGGCATGAATGACTCGGGAACGTCCTTGAGTACCCTGCCCATGTAGCCGATCCACGCGGGCAGGGCAGCAGAACCTCCGGTTTCTCCATTGCCGAGATTCTTCGGCTGGTCAAAGCCGATCCAGGAGCATCCGACGACCGTTCGCTGGTAACCGCAGAACCAGGCATCGACGTGCTCGTTGGTGGTTCCGGTCTTGCCTGCAAGGTCACGGCGCTTTAGCGTCGCCGAGGCTCGCGCCGCAGTGCCGTAGATCGTAACGTCGCGAAGCATGCTGTCCATCAGGTAAGCATTGCGTGGATCGATGACCTGCAAGGATTCGTCGCCGGCGGTAACCGGTTGGGCTTCGGCGATGACCTGGTCTCTTTCGTCGCGAATCTGGCTGACAATGAAAGGTTGTATCTTGTAGCCGCCGTTGGCAAACACGGAATAAGCGGTGACCATTTGCCAAGGAGTTACCGAACCGGCTCCCAAGGCCATGGTCAGGTAGGCCGGGTGTTTTTCTGCCTCGAATCCGAAGCGCGTTGCGTAATCCTGGATGAAATGCACACCGCTGGCCTCGAGCAAGCGGATCGAAACCATGTTTTTCGACTTGGCCAGCGCCGTACGCATGCGCATTGGGCCCTCGTATTTCCCGTCGTAGTTTTTAGGCTCCCACGCCTGGCTGCCCGTGACCGAAGCGGGAAAACTGATCGGATCGTCATGAACGATGGAGGCTGGCGTAAAACCCTTCTCCAAGGCGCCAGAATATATGAATGGCTTGAAACTCGAACCGGGTTGGCGCCAGGCCTGTGTGGCGTGGTTGAATTTGTTGCGACCGAAATCGAAACCTCCGACCAGTGAGCGGATGGCGCCGGTTTGTGGGTCGGCGGAAAGGAATGCCGCTTCGACCTCCGGCATCTGCATGATGCGCCAGTTGTTCTTGTCGTCGAGCTGGACGCGGATAATGGCTCCTCGGCGGAGACGTTTGTTGGGCGGAGCCTTGTCATCAAGCATGCGCGCTGCAAACTTGAGCCCCTCGCCCGCGATCGTGATTGTTTCGCCGCCGCGACGGTAGGCGCGGACCTGCTTCGTGTCGGCCTGTAACACCACCGCCGGGTGCAGATCTTCACTGTTGTGGTATTCCTGCAACAGCACGTCCAGTGCTTCGTCCTGTTCCGACTTGATTTCCGCGAGGTCAGCGTAAGCCTCCGCGCCGCGGTAGCCGTGCCGGCGGTCGTAGTCGAAGACGTTGCGCCGCAGACTGGTGTAAGCCGCTTCCTGGTCCGCCTTGGTTACTGTCGTGTAGACCCGTAGTCCTCTCGAATACACATCTTCCGGGAAGCGATCCGCTGCAATTTGGCGGGCCATTTCCGCAACATGCTCGGCGTGGACCGCATATTCATTGGTCTCGCGCTTCACGACGAGGGCCTGCTTCAGCGCTTCTTCGTGCTGCTTGGGATCGATGAAGTCCAATTCACGCATGCGGCGCAGCACGTATTGTTGACGCAGACTGGCTCGCTTGGGGTTGACGATCGGGTTGAATGCGGAGGGGGCTTTCGGGAGGCCGGCCAGCATTGCCGCTTCAGCAATGGTGATCTCCTTCAGGGGCTTGCCGAAATATATCTGTGATGCTGCGCCGAACCCATAGGCACGTTGCCCCAGGTAGATCTGGTTGATATACAACTCGAAAATCTGATCCTTGGTCAGGTTGTGTTCGATCTTGAAGGCCAGCAGGGCCTCGTAAAGCTTGCGCGAGTAGGTTTT
>DBMG01000144.1:7729-9376 GCA_002304785.1 Candidatus Accumulibacter sp. UBA704
GTGCTGGTAGAAGCGTTCGTCCTCCGCCGCCAGAATGGCTTGCTTCATGATTGTGGGCGCATCTTCAAACCGCACGAATGCACGGCGTTCTTCACCGAACTCTCCAATCAGGTGCCCGTCTGCGGTGTAGACCCTCAACGGGATCTTGGGGCGATAATCCGTGAGAATTTCGAGCGATGGAAGATTCGGATATGCCAGGACAACGACGACGGCGACCATGGCGGCGGCCATTGCCGCAATTCCCAGGAGGATGGTTATGGGGTAAAGGATCCAGCGAGAAACGGTAGGCAAGGCAATGTCCAGAGAAGACGCAATCGTTAATTATAAACACACGCTCGCTACTCTGTAGTGGCAGGAATCATCGCGGGATTGTTAGTAAAAACACGGGAAACAATGACGTAAAAATAGCTTTACTTGCCGAATACTTGTTGCTAGCATCTAAAGTAGATTATCTATAAGTTCGCTAACTACTAATTATTGAAGGGTTTTTTGTAAGGGGTGGCGATTTGCAATTCGATCTTTCGATCTTCAATCCCAAGGCGCGCTCCCTGATCGGACTCGATATCAGCTCATCAGCAGTGAAGATGGTTGAGTTGGCGAATGACGGCAAGGGCGGGTATCGGGTCGAGCGCTATTCGGTGGAAATCCTGCCGAGAGATGTTGTTGCCGATGGCAACATCGTCAATCTGGAATCAGCGGCCGAGACTGTCAGGCGGGCATGGAAAAAACTGGGAACTTCCACCCGACTCGTTGCTGCCGCGCTCCCGGCGTCCCATGTGATTACCAAGAAGATCATCGTGGCCGCCGGCCAGAGAGAGGAAGAACTGGAGCTTCTGGTTGAATCCGAGGCAAACCAGTACATTCCTTTTGCGCTCGACGAGGTCAACCTTGACTTTCAGGTGGTAGGGCCTGCGCCTTCCTCGCCCGAGGAGATCGATGTCCTGATTGCCGCTTCGCGCAAAGAGAAAGTTGAAGATCGTGTAGCGGTAATCGAATCCGCCGGGCTGAAGCCCGTGGTCATGGATGTCGAGTCTTATGCCGTATTGTCTTCGCTGGAGTTGATTCAAAAGCAATTGCCGGATGGGGGAAAGGGGCAGATCATCGCGCTTGTGGATGTCGGCGCCAATGTGATGAACCTGACCGTGTTGCGCGATGGGCAGCAGCTTTATGCGCGAGAGCAGGCGTTCGGCGGGAATCAGTTGACGCAGGATATCGCGCGATTGTACGGCATGACGTTCGAGGAGGCTGAAGCCGAGAAACGCCGGAGCAGTCTCCCAGACAACTATGAGGCGGAACTCCTTCAGCCATTCGTGGAGAGTATGGCGCTTGAGGTTTCGAGGGCCTTGCAGTTTTTCTTTACTTCGACGCAATTCAACAAGGTGGATCATGTGGTCTTGTCCGGCGGTTGCGCCGTGCTCCCTGGCGTGGATGAGGTCGTCGCTTCGCGCACTCAGATCAACACGATCGTGGCCAACCCATTTGCCGACATGGTTCTTTCAGATCGGGTCCGTGCCAAGAGCCTGCTGGCCGACGCGTCTTCATTGATGGTGGCGTGCGGCCTCGCTCTGCGGAGGTTTGACGAATGATACGCATCAACCTTCTCCCTCATCGGGAAGAGAAGCGCAAGGCCAAGCGCCAGCAGTTCTA
>DBMG01000138.1 GCA_002304785.1 Candidatus Accumulibacter sp. UBA704
GGCCACGTGTCGCCTTGACGAGAGTTGCAAGCTAGCCATGCAATTGGAATTGCTTCCTGGGTGATAGAAATCGACCCTGAGCCGACCTGCAGGCTTTTGGAAACCAGACGTTCGAACGTAGAGATAACCGGCGCTGTGCGGCTTTATCGCGGAGCATCCAGAGAGCGAAGCGAACGGGGTTGAGGCCAGGTTATTCATTTACGGTGCGCGCCGTTTGTCCAATACTATCCGATTTGTCCAGTGCAAGACGGTAATGTCACCGGGAACTTCGGAATCAGAGGTGATGAGAAGTCCGTTTGGCACTGCCCATACCATTAGCTTGCCGCCCATGTTGTCAGTACCAAAATTGTACTGAGGAAGAGTGTCCAGCCGTTGGCGATCAGCCAACTTCCTCGATAGATAACTCTGCAATTTCTTAAATGAAGAGCTTGGAAACTCAATTCGAACGTCACTGAGTTCCCCTTTTGTAAAGAAGAATGTAACAAGCCGCGCGGGAATGCCATCATAGGCCTTATTTATATGCGCAGAACAAAGATAATCATTTTGAGCAACGATTCGTTCTTCTTTCTGGAGATTTCCATAGCACGTTAGTTTGTGCCCTCTATTTTTATATTCCCTTATCAAGTCGTCTTGAGGTCTCTTTGAGAAACTGTCTGGTGATTCGATGAATGCAGGCTCACCAAGTCCAGCATACCAATCCTCAATCTCGTATCTGTATGTTTTTGGAAGCCTGTCATAACAGAACACTCCCAGACCGACTATTAGTGCAGCTATAAATACTAGTTTCAACAGTCTCATGATTTCCTTTTCTGTGATGTATAACGTAGAAGTGAGAGGCGCAGCGCGAGGCGGCAAGAGTTGAAGAAAGGCGGCTTATTCGGCGTCCGCTCGACTGCCAGGTTAGAGCACATGCACAACGAAGGGGCAGTTTCAACGGCGCTGCCGGAAGATAGGAGCCTTAAGGCAGCCACGCGGTTAGGATGCTGTAGGAGTTTCATTCGAGAAACGCGAGAACAGTGGCTACAGCGAACCCTGCCGTAAGAATGGCGAAGACCCAGAATGTCTGGCTGACGTTCCCCAGCCAATTGACATACGGATAACGGTTTGGCTTTTCTTGTTCGTGGAGAGGCATATACGATAGATCTTGCCCCATAACTTTTGCGATTTCCGAATACGGCAGTGATGGAGCTACGAGCGAGAACGCATCGTGTGCTAGAAATGCGAAGACGCCGGTAAGGATAAGAAGAATCCAAGGGGCCATGGTGTGCTCTAACCGTGTTTACACGGACACTGGGGGCCGTATAACAGATGATATTGATGACACGAGATTTGCTGTTCTTTATTCAAACTTTTTAGTCACTTGGAATTATTCCTGTCAGTATAACAACTCCAATATAACTGACACTAGTGAACTATGTTCAGGATCGGGAAGCAGATACGAGTGGCCACTTTGGGTCGCAGGCCCGAAGGACGGCTTCTGGCCGATTGTACGCGTTCGACATGACTGTCGAAAGCGGCCACACAGCACTCGCCGTGCGGCTGCTTATCTCTGCCCAGATTTCCGTTTGTTAGGAGATTTCAAGGGCGTCGTCGACGTCAATACCGAGGTGTCTGACGGTGTTGATTTCTAGCTTGGAGTGACCGAGCAAGAGTTGGATCGCTCTCATGTTCTTGGTGCGCTTGTAGATCAATGTTGCCTTGGTCCGGCAGATCGAATGAGTGACGTACGCGGATGGATCCAACCCGGCTGCTTCGGCCCAGTGAAACACAATACGCGCATACTGCCGCGTTGAAACGTGGGGCGATTTCGCGACTCGACTCGGAAACAGAAACCGGTCGCTCCGCAAGTGAGCTCTTTCGAGCCAAGCAAGCACCGCCGTCCGGGTTGGTTCCGTCAGTTCGAACTGAACCGGCCGCTACGTCTTGCTCTGGACAACCATCGCTCGCGAAAGCACCTGATTCCCATGAGCAATGTCATGCGCGCGCAGGCTCACAAGATCACAGCCACGCAGCTTGCTGTCGATCACCAAGTTGATCATGTCGAGGTCACGGACAGAATGGGCTTGCTTCCGTACTATTGGAGTAGACAGACGAACACCGCGGCTCTAGGCTTTATCAGATGACTGCAAGGTTAGAAATGAGGTGTCCATAAATGTCGAAGCTATCATCCAAGCGTAAATTCATGGAGGTTGCTATGCGACAGCCGCACATGATTCTGCTGCTGATTGTTGTCGCAATGATACTGAACGGGTGCGCTACTTTGCCGGGTCATGAGCCGATTCAGGTTAATGTGGTGGGTATCGAGTCACTACCGGGAGAAGGTCTGGAAGTCCGAATGCTGGTAAAGCTTCGAATCCAGAATCCGAATGAAGTCCCGATTGACTACGATGGTGTCTCGCTAAATCTGAACGTGCAAGGGCAGACGTATGCGTCGGGTGTCGGTGACCAGCGGGGTACGATCCCTCGTTTCGGAGAAGCAGTGATTGAAGTGCCGGTAACTATCTCGACTTTGCGGGTCGGGCTTCAGGCGTTCGGGCTCATGCGCGACGGTAACGGTCTTGAATCGCTCAAGTACAAGCTGAATGGCCGACTTGGCGGCTCTATCTTTGGCTCCATGAGCTTCTCGACCGAGGGCGAACTCAAACTATCCCCATGAGCATCGGTGGTTTCCATTAAGTGCTCTAGAAGCAGGACGCTTCGGAATACGGTCGATAGTAGCCCTCCAGCCTATGAACACCATGGTGCCCGGAGTCCACCCTCCATCGACTAAAGAATCTGCGCAACGGTATCAAATGGCAGTCGCGGGCCGCGCGGGTGGACACCTGAAAGCTCTCCATACCCGAGATTGCAGAGGAAATTGGCTTTCCAGCGCCCATCGGGGAAAAACTCGGCATTGACCTTGGCTGGATCAAATCCGCTCATGGGTCCGCAATCGAGTCCCAGAAGTCGTGCCGCAATGATGAGATAGGCACCTTGAAGGCTGCTGTTGCGAAATGCTGTGCTTTCAGCCAGCGACGTGTTCGCTTCGAAAATTGACTTGGCATCGTAAGCCGGAAACTGCGTGGGCAAATGCTCAAAGAAATGCGTGTCCTGCGCGATGATCACCGTTGTTGGTGCTGCCAGTGTTTTCGCTTGATTGCCGGGAGAAAGCGCCGGGATCAAGCGCTGGCGCGACTCCTCGCTACGTAGAAAGACATAGCGTGCCGGCTGCGAATTCATCGAAGTCGGCCCCCAACGCAGCAGCTCGTAGAGCTGGCGGAGCGTCTCGTCCGCTATCGCTTGTTCGCTAAATTTGCTGAAGCTACGGGCACCGGAAAAAACCTGCTCCAATACGATTGGGTCGATTTTCATCTGTGTTTGTCAAATGTAGGAATCGCTGGAGTGACTATGCCGACAGTTCAAGCCATTACGGCTTTGCTGGGGAAGAGCAGGAAGTTGCGTCCGTAATGCAAGCGTTCTTGCTGCCACGCATGGACTGCCAGAACCAGGGATAGCGCGCACCAAAATACGTTGTACTCGACCCCTCCCATATTCCACAACCAGATGCTCCCTTTGGTGGCAAGAACAGCTTGCGTTGCGCCGGCCATAACCACAGCTGAGAGCAGGCCTACCCATTTGGTCAGGATGCCGGAGATCAAACCAACAGCGCAGATGGATTCGGCAACCAGAGCCATAATGACAAACGGCATGGCAGGATTGAATCCCGCTTTAGCGAAAAATGCAGCTGCTCCGGCCATCCCGTTCAATTTAAAAAGAATATGGGGAACGTACAGCAATCCGCACAGGATGCGTATGACAACGAGGGGATTCATGAAAACAGACCGCGTTTGGGTTTCAGACATTTTTACTCCTTGATCGGGGGGATACTAAGGTGGGCTTTCGCCATAACTGGAATACGGGATTAAGCGTCGCTGAATGATATTGGGTACGATCATTTTCATAAACAAGCTTGCGATTAATAGTTTGTTACGTATTTGTTGATAGTGTATCTTCATCGGGGCCCGGTCCTTGTTGGGCGGTTTTTCAACTCTAGGGTCGAGCGTTGGGTATGGATACGCTGAAAAGCATGAGAGTCTTCTCGACGGTGGTTACGACGGGCAGTTTTGCTGCCGCTGCAGAACATCTCGGGATTTCGCGTGCCATGGCCTCCAAGTACGTGCAGCACCTTGAGGAACACTTGGGGACGCGGTTGCTACAACGGACAACGCGCAAGCTTGGGCTCACCGAATCAGGAACGTCGTATTTCGATCGCTGTAATCAAATCTTGCTGGAAATTGACGAAGCCGAGGCGGGGGCGATCAATCTCACCGCCACGCCCCGTGGCACCCTGCGGCTAACAATGCCAGTGTCGTTCAGCGTTCGGCACGTCGGCCCATTGATTACGAGGTATCTGGCGAAATACCCAGAGGTCCAGATCGATGCGTCGTTGAGTGATCGCCGAGTTGACCTGATCGAGGAGGGCTTGGACTTGGCATTGCGCATCGGCCCGTCACCCGACCCCGGACTGATTGCGCGCCGATTGGCCTCAGATCGACTGATAGTCTGCGGAGCGCCGTCTTATCTCGAACGTTGCGGAACGCCAACCACGCCGGCGGATCTTGCCAAGCATAACTGCGTGCTATATGCCTACTCCGCCGCAGGTAACGAGTGGAAAATGAGAGGGCCGGGCGGTGAGCATACGATAAAAGTGGCCGGCAATGTACGCGCCAACAATGGAGATCTGTTGAATCAGGTGGTGCTCGGTGGTACTGGCTTGATGTGCCAACCCGGCTTTTTGGTCGGCGAGGAGATTCGCGCTGGCCGGTTGGTGGAAGTACTGACCGATTACGTCTTCGATCCGATTGGCATCTATGCGGTGTACCCGAGCCGAAAGCACCTTTCGGCCAAAATTCGCACTTTTGTCGATTTCTTGGTAGAGAACCTTGCCTACCGGAATGAATAGCTGCCTTACGTGTCGGTTGAGTTGCGTGAATCGGCCGTTTGGCAGCTTTCAGAATGGAGCGGCCTTTTGAATGTCCGCCGCCCGCACTTGGTGATAGCCTGCTTCTGGCCGGGTTGAAATTCTCACGATCAATCTGATCGCCGAAAACCAGCCATTCGATTTCGCCTGGCACAAGAAATTGCCATTTCATCTTCACGGCATGGGTTACGAGGAACGCGTGTTCACAACTTCGCAATCGCAAACCCTGCGTGCTGGCGAAGCGCCCCGCAGCTCCCTGAAGCTGCGGGGTTCCGGTTTCAGAACGGCATCGAGAACTTCACGCCGATGGCATTCGTTGAGGTGTTGCCGGAGAACTGTCCCGTATAGTCGAGGCGCACCACCGATCCGTCCTTTTTCAGCAGGTCGAAGCCGATGGATACGTCGGTGTAGGTCCGGTCCAGCTCGTTGACGATGGTGAAGGGGGCTACCGAGGCGGGCGCGCCGCTCAGGCGGGCGGTGATCGAACGGTCGTTGTCGGTCAGGAAGCGCGTGATGCCCAACCGGGCGTATGGACGCAGCAGGGTGCCATTGTCCAGCCTCCGTTCCGTTCCCACCTCGATCATCGGTTGCAGGGTGACGAAGGTTTCATCTTCCTTGTCGACTTTCAGGTTGGCGCCTCCGGCCCCGTGTTCCGAGAAGCTGTTGCGGATTACGTGCGTGACGCCGAGGTCGATCAACGGGCGGATATAGACGTCGTCGCTCTGCATCAGGTCGTGACTGATCCGACCGTGTACGGCGAATGACCAGGCGTGCTGGGTCGACTCCGCGACAAGCGGCGATCCGGTCAGGTCGATGTGGCGGCGGCTTTCGTAACGGCCGTAGCCCACGCCGGCCGACGCCTCGTACTTGGTGGCTTCGACCTGCTTCTTGATGATCGCGCCGAAGTCGAACTGGTCGCCGTCCGTCCCCGAATAGCGCGCTTTGAGGTTCGCCTGCTGGTAGGAGGCAGCGAAGCCAGCATAGGTGTCCGGTGCGATGGCGCGTTGCGCCCCGCCGGCCAACGTGAATGTGTCGAGCTGGTAGCCGGCATTGCTGCCGTTCCGTTCCTGGTCGTGCTGGCTGCCGCCGATCCGTACCCAGCGGCATTCGCCTTCGCGCAGGAAGCGCTGGTCCCCGTCGCGCTGCCGGCAACTGTGCATGGCGTCGCTCAGGTTCATGCTCGCGGCGGAACTGGTCGGCGACGATGCGCCGGTGGTTCCCGGCCCCAGTTGTTCATAGGCGAGGTCGAGGCTGGGCACATCCGGTTGCAGCACGAGGGCCGAGGCGAAGGGCGCGAAAGCGGCCGAGCCGCCCGCGCTCTGCAAGGCGTTGACGTAGCGCCCGAGGCGCCCACCGTTGCTGCTCAGCTGACTTGGCGCGAAATCGACATCGAGATCGACTGCCAACTCTTTGGCGTTCAGGGCGGTCAGGCGGTAGTTGACGACACCGGAAGGCGATGCCGCGATGCGCAGCCCGCCATCGCTGATGCCGCCATCGGCCGCCAGCATCGCCCGGCGGAAGCTGCCCGGTTTGGCGTAGCCGGTATCGACCGGGTTGATCCGCAGGCCGCCAGCCAGTTGCGCCGTGCCGCTGACCGCCAGCCTGTCGCGGGCGGCGCTGGCGAGGCTGACGTCCATGGTCAGGATGCCGGTCGATGTCTGCTGCAGGTCGCCGGTCAAAGCCGTTTCCTGCACCTTCCCCAAACCTCCGGGTGAGAGCGTCCCGGCGTTGTCCAGCGTTCGACCGTTGCCGACCACGACCGAAGCGCCGGACGCGAACGTGGCGTTCGCACGGTTGTGAATGGAATTGGCGCCTGCGCCAAGATCCACGTTGCCGGAGAGGGTGCCGAAGTTTTCGATCGTGTCCGGCGCGGCGCTGCCTACCACGGCCAGTCCGCTCAACGCACTCAGGGTGCCGCGATTGGTGAGCGTGTTGGCAGCGCCGTCGAGGAAGCGCACGCCCGCACCGGTGCCGCTGCCGCCTTGCACGGAGCCGCCGTCCACGGTGACCGATATCGTGCCCTTGCCGTCAACGCCGACACTCTGCGCGAGAATCCCGTCTCCATCTGCACCGTTCACGCGCAGGTTGCCGTTGAACGTGACGCTAACGTTGCCGCCGACGCCGAGATACTGCGGGTTGGTCGCGCTCGTCTTGCCGCCGGCGCTCTGGGCGAATATCCCGTGCGCCGCGTAGCCCGAGGTGGTGATGTTGCCGGTGTGGGAGACCGTCACCGCACCCGCCGATCCGTCGCCGCCAACGCTGCCGGCCAGGCCGACGAGTTCGTTGAGCAGGGCCAGCGGGTTCCAGCTCAGGCTGCCGGCCATGCCGCCGCCGCCGCCGATGCTCTGGGCCATGATGCCGTGCGCGTCCGATCCACGGGTGGTGATGCTGCCGGAACTGATGACGTTCACCGCGCCCCCGTTGCCGGCGCTGCCGCCGTCCTGGGCAAAATCGAGGCCGAGACCGATACCGTACTTGAAGAAGCTCGACCCGGCCCGTTCGACGTTGCCGGCGACGCCGCCGCCACCGCCCACGCTTTGCGCGAAGATGCCGTGGGCCGAGTCGCCCGTCGTGTCGAGCATGCCGCTGGTATTGTTGACCGTCACTGTTCCGCCGTCGCCCGAGGCGCCGGCGCCGCCGCCGATGGCGACCTTGCCTAGGGCGCCGCCCACCGCCTCGCCGCCGCTGTCCTTGCCGCTGGCGAAGGCATTGACCTCGCCGCCGCCGCCGCCCACGCTCTGGGCCACGATCGCCGTGGACGCATAACCGGTGGTGGTGATGGTGCCGCTGTTGGTGACCGTCACCGCCTTGCCGTCGCCGCTGCTGCCTTCCGTCCCTCCAACGGCGACGCTCAGGTCGCGTAACTGGCCCTTGAGAAACTTCATCACCGCATTCCCGCCGCCGCCCATCGAACCGACGCCGAGGTTCGCCAGTTCCAGGAAGGCATCGGCCGCCGTGCCGGTGCCGAGGATCCCGTCGCCGCCGCTGCCGCCGCCACCGCCCACGCTCTGGGCGAAGATGCCGCGCGAGGTGGTGCCGTGGGTGACGATGTTCGCCGTGTTGGTGACGCTGACGGTGCCGCCGTCGTTCCCCGTGCCGCCGTCGCCACCGACAGAGATGCGCGCCTTGACGTTGGTTCCGCTGACCTGATCCTTCTTGAGTTCAGCGCTGCCTGCCTTGAGGATGTAGTTGAGCGAACGCGACGAGCCGCCGCTGCCGCCACCGCCGCCGATGCTCTGCGCGCGGATGCCGTCGGCGAGGTCGCCAGTCGTTTCCAGCGCGCCGTGGTTGGCGACGATCACCTCGCCGCCCAGGTTGCCGCTGCCGCCGTCGCCGCCGATGTTGAGGTTGCCGTTGAAGCTGCGTCCTTCGTTGAGGGCGCCGAGTCCGATGGTGGCCGTGTAGGTGCTGCCGCCGGCGCCGCCGCCGCCGCCCACGCTCTGCGCGAAGATGGCGTGCGAGTCGTTCTCGCGCGTGGTGACCGAAGCGGTATTGGTGACATCGACCTTGGCGCCGATATTGCCGGAGCCGCCGGAGCCGCCGATGGCGACCGTGGCGTTGATGTTCCAGGTGTCCTTGGTGCCGCCGAAGCCGAGCCCGGAGGAAACGCTGGTTCCCCCGGCGCCGCCGCCGCCGCCGATGCTCTGCGCAAAGATGCCGTAGGCCGTGTAGGTCGCATAGCGCTCGATGAGGAGCGCTTCCGGATCCTTGGGCAGCTGCGGCGGATTCGGCGGGTTGGGCAGGGGAGGAAGATCGTCGTTATCGTTGATCACGGAGACGGGCGTACCGGACGACCCGCCTGGGGGGGATGTGGCCGGTGTCGACGGGAGTGCGGCGGAAAGGACCAGTGGATCGGGGTTCGTCCATCCGGTCTCGATGCGGCCATGATTGATGACCGTCACCGTCTTGGCGAGGCCGCCATCGCCTCCGCTGCCGCCGACGGCAACGGAGAGATCCTTGGCCTGCGAGCCGCTGAAGCCGCCGGCGAATGAGAATCCGCCAATGCCGCCGCCGCCGCCCAGGCTTTGCGCGACGATGCCGGCGGCCCCGCGGCCCTGCGTGAACACGCCGCCGCTGTTGGTGACCATCACGGTGCCGGCGTCGCCGCCCTCGGCGGCCGACCCGCCGACGCTGACAGCGAGATCCTTGGTGTTGGTGCCCTTGGCCACCACGCCGCTGGCGCTGAAACCGCCGTCGCCGCCGCCGCCGCCGACGCTCTGCGCGACGATGCCATGCGCCTTGTTGCCCGAGGTGATGACCGTGCCATAATTGGTGGTGGTGACATTGTTGGCGTTGCCGCCGCCGTCGCCGGCTCCGCCGATCGCTATGGCCAGATTGGCCGCGCCGTCGTGCTTGCCGAGGACCACGGCGAGGCTGCCGCCGCCGTCGCCGCCGCCGCCGCCCACGCTCTGGGCGAACAGGCCGTAGGCCGCATCGCCCTGGGTGGTGACGACAGCATTGTTGGTCAGTACGGCCTCGCCAGCGTCTCCGGCCACGCCGCCGCTGCCGCCGACGGATACCGAGAGATTAGGCTTGCTGCCCAGTCCGACCGTCAGCGTGCCGCTGAATCCCCCCGCGCCGCCGCCGCCGCCGAGACTCTGGGAAACGAGCCCGTGGGCGCCGGCCGACAGGGTGCTGATGGTGCCGTAATTGATAAGCGTCGATTTCTTGCCATCGCCGCCGTCGCCGCCCGCGCCGCCGACGCTGCCGTTGAGGCTGAAGCCTTCGGTCGTCAG
>DBMG01000014.1 GCA_002304785.1 Candidatus Accumulibacter sp. UBA704
CGAAAAAAGTCAGCATTGATCCGGCCCCTTGTCCTGCTGTCATTTGAATCGTTCTGTCCCCCTGGTCCGGTGAGCTAAACCAGACGCAGGGCGTCAATGACCAAATTGAGTACTGATGACGATTGAAGCCGACTCGGGTAATAGAGGTGATAACCAGGCAACAGAGGACACCAGTCCTGAAGTCCTGAAACGAGATGGCCTTCTAGTGCTCTGCGCGTACGGTTGCTTCCGAAAATGAGTTGGCGTAGGTCAATGTATTCGCCTCATAGCACGTACAGGCAGCTATCTTCAATCCCTCGCGGTTGAGGATCTTGATATTTCCCCGGTGATAGCTGATCAGCTTTTGGTTTTGTAGCGAAGTCGCCGCCTTGGTAACGCCGACGCGGCGTACGCCCAGCATGTAGGCCAGGAATTCGTGCGTAACATGAAACTCGTCGGAGTGTGCCCTGTCCTGGGACATCAAGAGCCAGCGCGCGAGGCGTGCTTCTAACACATGGAATCGCGCGCAGGTGGCTGCCTGCGCGAACTGTCTTATCAGCACATAAAGATAGAGTTTCAGCTGATGTTTTAGTGCCGTGCTATGTTCCAGTTCTCGGCAAAACGGTTCCGTGGCCATGCGTAACGCTTGTCCTTCGCCTTGTACTACGGCACGTAGCGGAGATATATCGACCCCAAGTATGAGGCTTATCCCAAGCATGCCTTCGTCGCCGACCAGACCGACCTCAAGGCTGGGCCGTCCGTCTTCTATCGTTGATACCAGGGAAATGAAGCTTTCAGTGGGGAAATAGACGTGGCTAATAGGTTCGCCCGGCTCGTTAAGCAGTTCTGCAAACCCCAACTCGACGATTTCACATCGTTCCAGAAAACGCAGACGATCCTTGTCGGGCAAGGATGCAAGCAGCCGATTGGAAGTGTTGGCAGGATGGGTATGCGACACGAGGATTCTCTCTGAATTGACGAACAACTCTGGCGGCTTGTGGAGGCGATTGCTCTGCAATCGTGATGTCGACGGCGAATTGGCGGAGAACTACTATCCCAACCTTTTTTAAATCTAGGGCGACAACGAAGGATTGTCTGCGCGCTAGCGCACAGAGCACGCCCTGAATGTATTTCGGGCCATGAAAGGGACGCTATCGGGGTGTTTGCCGCTCGCATGGGTGCTCTTGGTCTGCGGCAGGGTTCTGCCAGCGGCCATTTCCTTCGATCAGCGAGTCGGCCTGTTCCGGCCCCCGACCAAGGCGCAGTTAAGGGAGAACGGGCCGAGTGGGGTTCAGGACGGGTTCAACGACCGCCCGAGCGGCTTTGACGGCGTCCTGGCGGTTGAAAAGTGCGCCGTTGCCTACCATAGCATCACCCAGAAGCCGTTCATGGGGCATTTCCTCGCCCGGGCGTTCGTCGATAAGGCATAGCTCGTCCCGATCACCGACGAATTCCTTCCCCGTGCGCTTGACCCGGGCGGCGAGAGCCACGGCGGAATTCGGCGAGGGGCGGAATCGAAAATGGTTGGCCATGCCGTCCGCCGGAACCGAGTCGGCGAACAACCGCTGCGGCGGCGGCTTGAGCTGCACGATCACCTCGGCAGCCGTCTCGGCCAGGGTGATCTGCGCACTGTCCCCGTAATTGCGATTCCGGATGGATTCCAGGAACGGATTGGCGAATCTGAAATAGAGAATGTTCATGACCGCCTCCTTGCCCAGGAAGTGATCAATACGGAAGATCGACGCTTCCGGAAAGACCGTCAGAGCAATGCGCTTGGGTTCACGCGCGGAAGCAAGATCGCGTCCAAAACGGCTTTTCAAGGATCACACGCGCCTGCCTGGCCAGGCCCAAGGCGCCAAGTCCACGGCTTGTCGTTTCGAACAGTGCCGGCGGGATGGCCAGGTAATACGCCGGACGCTTGGCATTCCCCAGCGCCTTTTTGAGCGCTTCGTACGTCCCGGAGTCGCGGTAGTTTCCACTGAAATAAGCGAGCCGGGAAAGCAGCCGGCGCAGCGCCTCGGGGTCGTCGACGCCGCCTTGTTCCTCGATGCTCTCGGTCGCACGCGCGTGGAGTCGGGCGATGTCCCACTTCGATGAGGCCACGCCGACGACCGGGACATCGAGAACGCCACGTTTATCCATAGGGTAGAGGGCTGGAAGAATCTTCGCCCGAACGAGATCGCCCGTTATGCCGAAAAGCACGAGAGTGTCGGATCGTTCGTTGCCAAGGGGCGAGATTTCCATGTCTGACTTGCCCCCAAAGCGATTGAAGAAAGAGCGACGCGATCAGCCGGGTGCGCCTAGACGAACACCGGCTCGTCGGGCAGTTCATTCCGGTTGCTGCCGGACACCGGAAAATGTGTGATCAGATGGTAGGTTACAGCCTGAATCCCCTCCACGACACCGCGTTCGACGTCTGCCTGCTTGAAGGCCGCCTCCATCTTGCGGCAAATGCTCTCCCATTCCCGCGATCCGACCTTCGCATGAACCTGGCGATCGGCGACGATCTCGACGTCCCGGTCGGCGAGCAGCAGGTAGATCAGCACACCGTTGTTGTTTTCCGTGTCCCAAACGCGTTGCTGTGAAAAGACTTCGATCGCGCGTTCGCGCGCGGTCTGTCCCTGCAGGAGCGGCTCGATGTCCAAAGCGCCTTCGATGGCGAAACGTATCTCGCCCGTGTGGCTGGTTTCACTGGCCTTGATGGCTTGTTCAATGGCGGCCAGGGAATCCCGGGGAAAAACCTGATTGACGTGCCAACGAGTCATCAGAAGATGTTTGGCGATGCGTTTGAAATCCATTCTTACCACCTCCCCGATGCGCCGCCGCCGCCAAAACCACCTCCGCCGCCGCTGAAGCCGCCGCCTCCGGTGCCGAATCCCCCCGATCCTCCGCGATGGCCACCCATGCCGTATCCGCCCACGCCGCCGCCAAGCAGCGTAAACACGAACGCCAGGACGCCGGCGCCCAGCGCGATCGTTACCGCTCCGACGACAAACCAGGCGACGGCGGCTACGGCACCCCCGGTGACCAGCGCTCCGGGAAACCGGCCGAGTGCAGCCCGCAATACTCCGCCCAAGACCAGCGCGACCATGAAGATTATCGGCGCATACGACTCAAGTCCGGAAACGTCGCCGGAGCGCTTTCCGGACGGAGGCGGCAACGGTTCGCCGTCGATGACGCGCATGATCCGGTCCAGTCCGGCGCGGATGCCGCCATGGAAATCGCCTTGCCTGAAGCGGGGCGCGATGACCTCGCTGATGATGCGTTTGCTGGTTGCGTCGGTGAGTGCGCCTTCCAGACCGTAGCCGACCTCGATGCGCAGCGCGCGGTCGTCCTTGGCGACGACTAGGAGGACTCCATCGTCAATTTTTTTGCGGCCGGGCTTCCATTGTTCCGCGGCACGCAGGGCATACTGCTCGATCGTCTCGGGCGCCGTGGTGGGGACGATATGCACCACGATCTGGCTGCCTTTCCTGGCTTCGAAAGCCTGTAGCGTCTGCTCCAGGTTGGCCTTCTGTTCCGCCGTGAGCGTCGCGGTCTGGTCGGTGACGCGTCCGGTCAGCGGCGGAATGGCGATTTGCGCTCCGGCCATGAACGACCAGCAAAAGGCGAACGCCAGGAAGGCGATTCTTACCCAGCCGTTCATCGGGGTTTGGGTGCCGCCGTTCCGAAATCAACTTTCGGTGCCGAAGAAATTTCCTTCTCGTTGTCCACCGTGAAATTGGGCTTCGTCTTGTAGCCGAAGGCCATTGCCGTGAGATTGGACGGGAAGGAGCGTACCGTCACGTTGTACTCCTGTACCGCCTTGATGTAGCGGTTGCGTGCAACGGCAATGCGGTTTTCGGTGCCTTCCAGTTGCGCCTGCAGGTCGCGGAAATTGGCATCGGATTTCAACTGCGGATAGTTCTCGGAAACCACCAGCAGCCGGGAAAGGGCGCCGGACAGTTCGCCCTGCGCTGCCTGGAATTTGGCGAACGTCTCGGGGTTGTCGAGCACTTCCGGCGTTACCTGGATGCTGCCGACCCTGGCGCGGGCGTTGGTGACCCCAAGCAACACGTCCTTTTCCTGGGCGGCGAAGCCCTTGACGGTATTTACCAGGTTGGGAATCAGGTCGGCACGGCGCTGGTACTGGTTGACGACCTCCGACCAGCTCGACTTGATCTGTTCGTCGTTGCTCTGCAATGTGTTGTAGCCGCAACCGGTCAGGCTGACGGAAACCAGTGCTGCGAGGATCGCCAAGAGTTTACGCATGTGATTTCTCCAATAACCAAGAAGACGCTTTCGCGTCCGTTCGGGCCTTGTTCGGACAATGATTCCTATGGCTCGAGCCACGCCCAAGGTAGCAGATTAGTCCGAATTTTGTGGAGTCGCTGTCCGGTAGCGCACATACCGGTGCGTTCAGGACGCGGCCGAATCCGCGTGTCCCACGCATGATAACCGCCGTGCCGGTGTTATTACCGGGCTATCTTGTCCGGAAGGAGGCGGTCGAACTCTTTCTTGACCACGGCGTAGCACTCGCATACCCGTGCTTCCAGCCCTGGCCGGTCTATCACGGAGATATGGCCGCGCTGGTACTTGATCAGGCCGGCCATCTGCACGTTTCCAGCGGCTTCGGTGACGCCTTCGCGGCGGACGCCGAGCATGTTGGCGATCAGCTCCTGCGTCATTCTTAGTTCATTCGACTGCAGGCGGTCGACACTCAGCAGCAGCCAGCGGCAGAACTGCTGATCGAGCGTGTGATGGCGATTACACACCGCGGTCTGCGCCATCTGGGTCAATAGCGCCTGGGTGTAACGCAGTAGCAGGTGCTGCAACGGGCCGCCGCGCTCGAATTCGGCTTTCAGTATCCGTCCGGGCAGGCGGTAGGCCACGCCGGCACTCTGCACGACTGCCCGGCTGGGAGTGCTTTCGCCGCCCATGAACAGGGAAATTCCGACGACACCCTCGTGGCCGACGATGGCGATTTCGGCCGATGCGCCGTCTTCCACAACATAGAGCAGCGAGACGATGGACGTTGTTGGAAAGAAGACATGCTGCATCTGTATGCCGGATTCGTATACGACCTTGCCCAACGGCATCGAAACCAATTCCAGGTGCGGCAGCAGGCGTTCGTAGCTTTCGTCGGGCAGGACCGCAAGAAGGTGGTTCTGGCGGGGCGGTTGAGGGGTTGTCTGATGGGGGGGCACGTGTTTCCTCCTTTTGTCAGGAGACCACCCGAAGGAGTGGTCGAAGGCGCTGAGACACCGGCGCGGTATTTTTCCGCTAGGTACAGTATGTCCGATAGCGTACAAAAGGCAATCGTTAGTTCTTGGAATGGCAGAACCTGACGCCGGCCGCGGTATGTGCGAAAGCACTCATACCCGCCGGCAGCGAGCGCAGAAGATCACCATGCGCCGCGGCCGCCCTGCGGCGGGCACCTCTGGTGAATGCGCCGTCTATTTCAGCGGCGTCGCACTCAGGGCTTGAATCCACCCTTCAAGAAGGGAGCGGAACGGGCGATAGCCAGCATCGATGACTCTGGCCGCAAACGCCTCGTTTGAACCTTATGCAAAGGAGCTTGGCCGCTCAGCCGAAAAGCTTGTTGGCTGTCTCGGCGATCAACTTGCCCTGGAAGCGCGCACCGCCAAGTTCGATCGTGCTCGGCTGGCGCTGACCCTGGCCGCCGGCAATCGTTGTCGCGCCGTACGGGCTGCCGCCGACGATTTCGTCGAGCGTCATCTGGCCCTGGTAGCTGTAGGGCAGGCCGACGATGACCATGCCGAAATGCAGGAGGTTGGTGATTACCGAGAATAGCGTGACCTCCTGTCCACCATGCTGGGTGGCGGTCGAGGTGAAGGCGCCGCCGACCTTGCCGTTGAGTGCGCCACGTGCCCACAGTCCGCCGGCCTGGTCGAGAAAACTGGCCATTTGCGCAGGCATGCGGCCAAATCGTGTCGGGCAGCCGACGATGATTGCATCGTAGTCAGGCAGTTCCGCCACGGTCGCCACCGGGGCGGCCTGGTCCAGCTTGAAGTGGGCGGATTTGGCGACCTCTGCCGGTACCGTTTCGGGCACCCGCTTGACCTCGACTATGGCACCTGCCGAACGGGCACCTTCGGCGACGGCCTGCGCCATGGTTTCAATATGGCCGTAGCTTGAGTAATAGAGAACGAGGACTTTTGAAGTGAATATCTCCAATTGAGGTTGCGGGTTTGGCCATGGTCTGCGGCGCGGGCGTGCGTTCGAGACAGCGGCCACCACACTGGATAACAGGCGCTGTGAAGTGTTATGGAAGAAATTCACACGTTTCCGCTTCAAGCACCGCTAGCGCCGCGCCTGAGCCGGAGCGCCCGGCCAGTCCCTTATGTACGAAAGCGCACAGACCGGCCGACAGCGATCATCCAGAATTCAACGTGTGCCCCATTTGCACGGCGGCACGGCACATCGGTTGAATGCAGCGTTTCCTGCAGGAACGTCGCACTTCAGGCTTGAAAAGGTTCCATCATGGGGAGGCACACTACATGAGCGCAATCACCCAGCCCATTTCCCCCAGGTTCTATGAGCCGATCCTGCGCGGGATCCAGAAACACCTGAGCGACCGGATCACCGTTCCTTTTGAAATCCGGTTGTGGGGTGACCGGGTCTATCGTTTCGGGAACGGCGCGCCCGCCGTCGATATCGTGGTTCATGATCGCCGGGGCCTGCTGGCCCTCAGTCAGCTGGACGAACTGGGCATTTGCGAGGCGTACATGGACGGCAGCCTGGATGTGGTGGGAGATATGCTGCCGTTCGTCAGCCTGCGAGGAACCTTGAGCGACCGCCATCCGCTGCTCAACGTGTGGCGCCGCCTCGCGCCGTGGTTCCTTGGTCGCGTGACCACCAACCGGCAGGCTATCGCGGCACACTACGAGTTTGCCAACGACTTCTACCTCAAGTTTCTCGACATCACCCGCTGTTATTCGCAGGCGGTGTTCGAGCGCGACGATGAGGCGCTGGACAGCGCGCAACGGCGCAAGCTGGATTTCGCCATTCAGTCCTGCCAACTCCGGCCGGGTGATCGCGTTCTCGACGTGGGTTGCGGGTGGGGCAGCTTCACGGAACATGCCGGGCTGCGCGGAATCAAGGTCACCTCGCTGACAATTTCGCGTCAGTCGGAGACCTTCGTGAAAGATCTGATTTACCGCCTCCGGCTTCCCGCCGAGGTGCATTACCAGGATTTCCTGAGGCACTGCTCGCCGCAGCCCTATGACGCAATCGTGATTCTCGGGGTGATGGAACACCTGCCCGATTATCCTGCCGTGCTGCAGAGCCTGTTCCAGCTGCTTAAGCCCGGCGGGCGCATCTATCTCGACGCCAGCGCCTTCCGGGAAAAATATGCCAAGCCGGCGTTCGTCTCCCGCTACGTCTTTCCGGGCGACCATTCCTACTTCTGCCTTCACGATTTCCTCACGGCCGTCGCCCGAACCCGGTTCGACGTGCTGGAGGTCTATAACGACCGGCACAACTATTACCTGACCTGCAAGGCCTGGGCCGAAAACCTGGAGGCGGCGCGGGACGAGATCATCCGGCGCTGGGGCGAGGCGCTCTACCGTCGCTTCCGGCTCTATCTCTGGGGGTCGGCCTACGCCTTTCTCAACCATGGCATGGAAGCCTTCCGGGTGGTCCTGGAACGGCCGCAGGAAGTTTGATGAAATCCGTCTCGCCGCTTATGGCAATGGTGCGGCCAGAGACTCAGGAAAGGCTGCTGTGATCGTCATGTGCGAGGAAAACAAGAGTTGGTGGCTCACGGCACTGACAGAACCACAAGCCGAATTGGCGACCGACGAGGCGGGCCTGTCGGGCGCGGAGGCCAAGGCCCGGCTTGCCCGCTTTGGCCACAACGTGTTCCGGGAGCGGCAGGAAAAATCGCTGCTGCTGCAGTACCTCGCCCGCTTCAAGAATCCCCTGGTGCTCATCCTTCTCGTCGCCAGCGCGGTTTCGGCGTTCACCGGAGAGGCCGCCAACTTCGTCATCATCAGTTGCATCATCCTCCTAAGCGTTACACTCGATTTTGTCCAGGAGCACCGCGCCAACGCCGCGGCGGAAAAGCTGCGCCAGTCGGTTTCCGTCCGGGCCAATGTTCTGCGCGACGGTAATTTGCTCGAAATCGCCGTCGACGAAGTGGTGCCGGGCGATCTCGTCGCGCTGGCGGCGGGCGACATGATTCCGGCCGATGGCCGGGTGCTGGAGGCCAACGATTTCTTCGTCAAGCAGGCGTTGCTGACCGGCGAATCCTACCCGGTGGAGAAGCGGCCGGGTGCACTGCCGGAGTCCGCCACCGAATTGCAGGAAGCCACCAACGCGGTGTTCATGGGCACCACGGTCATCAGCGGCAGCGCCCGGATGCGGGTGGTGAAAACGGGAACGGAGACGGCCATCGGCGAAATCGCCGACAGCGTTTCGCGGCCGTCCGAACCGACCTCGTTCGAGATCGGCACCCGCCACTTCGGCTTGCTGATCATGCGCCTGACCATCCTCATGGTGATGTTCGTGCTGCTGGTGAATGCCTATTTCCACAAGCCGTGGCTCGAATCCTTCCTGTTCGCGGTGGCGCTGGCCGTCGGCCTGACACCGGAGTTGCTGCCGATGGTCGTCTCGGTGACGCTGGCGCGCGGCGCGCTGCGCATGGCCAAGAAGTCGATGATCGTAAAACGGCTGTCCGCCATCCAGGACCTGGGGTCGATGGATGTGCTGTGTACCGACAAGACCGGCACGCTGACCGAAGCCAAGATCCGCCTGGAAAAGCATGTCGATGCGGCCGGCCAACCGAGCGAGCGGGTGCTCGAACTGGCCTATTTCAACAGCTTCTTCGAGACCGGCCTGAAAAGCCCCCTCGACGAAGCGATCCTGGCTCACGGGCACATCGACACCGGCGCGTGGAAGAAGATCGACGAAGTCCCCTTCGACTTCGAGCGGCGTCGTGTCTCGGTGCTGATCGATAACGGCGAGTCACGCTGGCTGGTGGTGAAGGGCGCGCCGGACGAAATCGTCGGGCTGTGCACGCACTATGAAGCGGAAGGCGCCACCCAACAACGCCCCGTTGACGATGCGGCGCTGGCGGCGATTCGCGGCCAGTACCACGCGCTGGAGGAAGAGGGCTTCCGGGCGCTGGGCATCGCCTGGCGGCAGGTGCCGCCGGATCACCCCCATGCCGTGGTGAGCGACGAAACGGAACTGGTGCTCGCCGGTTTTGCTGCCTTCCTCGATCCGCCAAAGGCCAGCGCCGCGTCCGCGCTCGAGGCGCTGAAAAAGGTCGGGGTGGCGATCAAGATCGTGACCGGCGACAGCGACCGGGTGACCCGGCATGTCTGCGCCGAACTGAAGATTCCGGTCATCGGGCTGCTGACCGGCGCGGAGATCGCACAGATGGACGATCACGCCCTGCGGGCCCGGGTCGAAACAGCGAACCTGTTCTGCCGCGTCAATCCGGCGCAGAAGGATCGGGTAATCCAGGCACTCCGGGCGCGCGGCCACGTGGTCGGCTACCTCGGCGACGGCATCAACGATGCGCCGTCGCTGCATTCGGCGGACGTCGGCCTGTCGGTCGATTCCGCCGTGGACGTAGCCAAGGAGGCGGCCGACATGATCCTCCTGAAGCATGACCTGCACGTGCTGCATGCCGGGGTGCTGGAAGGGCGGCGCACCTTCGGCAACATCATGAAGTACATCATGATGGGGACCAGCTCCAATTTCGGGAACATGTTCAGCATGGCCGGAGCGTCGCTGTTCCTGCCCTTCCTGCCGATGCTGCCGACGCAGATCCTGCTCAACAACATCCTCTACGACATTTCGGAAATACCGATCCCGCTGGACAAGGTGGACGCGGTGGATATCCGCGCCCCGCGCATGCTGGACATCAAGTTCGTTCGCAATTTCATGCTCGTCATCGGGCCGATCAGTTCGGCGTTCGATTTCCTGACCTTCTACGTCATGCTGAGTGTTCTGCAGGCCGACGAAAAACTGTTCCAGACCGGCTGGTTCGTCGAGTCGTTGTGTACCCAGGTGCTGGTCATCTTCATCATCCGCACCCATGGCAACCCGCTGAAAAGCCGGGCGCATCCGCTGCTGACGGCGACGTCGCTGGTCGTCGTCGCCATCGCGGTGCTCCTGCCCTTCACGCCGATCGGCAGATATTTCGGCTTCGTGCCGCCGCCGGCCGTGTTCTACGCCATTCTCGGCGGCATGGTGGTGGTCTACCTGCTGGTGGTCGAACTGGCCAAGCGCGCTTTCTACCGATGGTACGGGGTGCCGTCTCTGGTGAGCGGCCCGGTAGATTTTGGCGCGATCGGTGCATCGCGAGCTGTCACGCCTGTGGAAAAAATATAGCCGCGTCATTCCGGGTCAAGCCAGGAATGACAGCGTCTTCGATGTTCTCTTGATCCATATTGAATGACTACCAGCCAACCGGGCCGGCCTGGCGCAGGACTATGAGCGGCAGCGCACAGAAAACAATCCGTGCTTCAGGAAGTATGGCCATGCGGTCGGCAATCCGATCGGATGGTCCCGCATAGTCACTGTTACTCAAATCTGGCAGGAGACCCGCCATGAAATCAATGAATGCCTATGGAACTGTCCTCGGAATGCTCGCTGCCCTGCTGTTTTTCGGGTGCGCGAACATGGATGCCGGGCCTGCGCCGGCCAACAACGAAGTCACCCGTTCCGGCAACGTTTACCCGAGCTACGGCGTGGTGCAATCGATCGAACTCGTACAACGCGAGAAAAGCGGCATCGGCGGCAGCGGCATCGGTCTGGGCACGATCGCCGGCGCCGTCATCGGAGGTGTCGTCGGCAACCAGATCGGTTCCGGGACTGGCAACACGGTGGCGACCGTGGTCGGAGCCGCGGGCGGTGGCTATATCGGCCACGAGATTGAGAACCGGCAACAGCAAACCGAGGATACCTACAAGATCACCGTGCGCATGGAGGATGGCTCGTATCAATCGCTGCTGCAAAGCACCAATTCCGGCTTCCGCGTCGGCGACCGGGTCCGCTTCAACAACGGCGTTCTCGAGCGCTATTGATTCCCTTCAATGTTCGTCAGCGTACCGACAACGTCCAGTACGCGGTGGACAATAAGTACGTTGTGCTTCTGCGTTGAGCACTATTCTTTTGGCGTTTGCCGGCGGAATCACGCGCCCGTCGCACGCCGATTCGTGCCCTCCGAAAGATCGGGAGTGGCAATGTACCAGGTCGCTTTGCTGTCAGTATCCCGCCGCTTTTGCTGGCAGTTGCACGAACGAACGCAAGGCGGAGCAAGCAGCAATTCATGTACTGGAAATCCTTATGAAATATCTATTGAGCAAGAAACACGGGGGTCTGGCCGTGTCCTGTGCCCTGGTGATGGGCTTGACCTCCGGCGCGGCACTGGCACAAACCAACCCGGACGATACGGCGTACCTGAATGACCAGCGCAGCACGGTGGTCAGGAGCGGCACGGGGCTGTGCTGGCATACCGCTTTCGGTCCGGCCGCATCGACCCCCGAGTGCGACCCGGCCTCTGCGCCGGCTCCAATGGCCAAGGCCGACGAACCGGCCGCGACGCCGCAGCCACTCGCGGTGGCCGTTCCAGCCAGGGAAAGAATGACCTTTGATGCCGACGCCCTGTTCGATTTCGACAAGGCGGATCTGCGTCCCGCAGGGAAGCTGGCACTGGATGATTTTCTCGGCAAGATGAAAGGCATCAATCCTGAAACGATCACCACCGACGGGCATACCGACCGCTTCGGTTCCGAAGCCTACAACCAGCGCTTATCCGAACGGCGTGCACAGGCCGTCAAGACGTATCTGGTCAGCCACGGTATCGAAGCGAGTCGTGTCCACGCCGAGGGCCACGGCGAGATGCAGCCGGTTACGAAAGCCGGCCAATGTGAAGGCGCCAAGAGCGCCAAGGTAATCGCCTGCCTGCAGCCTGACCGCCGTGTCGAGATCGAGGTGGCAGGGGTCGTGATTCCCAGGTAATCGACGAATCGATTTCGGTTCGTAAATGAAATGCCCGGTACCCGCCGGGCATTTTTTTGGCCGTGCGGATGGTCGGCAAGCCATCAATCCGAACGTATGTGCGCCAGCAGACAGACGTCGTCGGGGCCGGTCCGTAAGCTGCAATTCATCGGAGCCTGATAAGTGCAATGTCTGCACCATGGCAATGCGCGAAGTCCGCTGTCGCGCTTGGCGAAGATTAGTGGTCGCCGGCAATCCATGCCGGTTCATTCCCACAATATAAACAACCTGAAGGAATCCAATTGAACACATTCAATATCAAAGTTCTGGCACTGGCGATCGGTTTCGCGTTCAGCGCCGGGGCCATGGCTGAAGGCCTGTCGAAAACCGACTACAAGGCTGGCAAGGCAAAGATTGCGGCTGAATACAAGACGGCCAAGGCAAGCTGCGGGTCGATGTCCGCCAATGCAAAGGACATCTGCGTGGCCGAAGCCAAAGGCAAGGAAAAGGTTGCCAAGGCAGAATTGGAAGCCACCAACAAGCCGTCCAGCAAAACCCGCTACGACGTGAGTGTCGCCAAGGCCGAGGCCGACTATGCCGTGGCAAAGGAGCGCTGTGATGACAAGGCCGGCAATGTCAAGGACGTTTGCGTGAAGGAAGCCAAGGCGGCAGAAACCACGGCCAAGGCTGACGCCAAGGCACAGATGAAAACGGCGGACGCCAATGCAACGGCTAACGTGAAGTCTGCCGACGCGCGAATCGTGGCGAAGGAAAAGAGCACCGAAGCGCGCAAGGATGCGACAGCCGACAAGACCGATGCCGAGTATGCCGTGGCCAAGGAAAAGTGCGATGCGGCCGCCGGCGCTGCCAAGGACAAGTGTCTGGATGACGCGAAAGCGCGTTTCAACAAGTAGCAACAATGCAACACCCGAAACACACGCATAAAGAAGAGGTAATTCAATGAACACGATGCAAAGGTTCGCAATCAGTACAGTAGCCGCCGCCCTGGTGCTCGGCCTCGGAGCTTGCTCCGGGATGTCGAGGCAGGACCAGAACACGGCCGTCGGCGCCGGGGTCGGTGCCATCGGTGGAGCTGTCCTGACGGGGGGCAGCGCGATCGGAACGGTCGGCGGTGCAGCCGTCGGCGGTGTGATCGGTCACGAAGTCGGTAAATGATGATCGACGGCGATGCCCGTGGCCCCATGGTCAGCGTATCGCCGTTAGTCATCGTCCCGGTCCCGCAAGGCGAGTGGCCGAGAGGCTTCCCGCGTTGCGGGCCAAGGGGAAACTGCAGGAGATTGAAATGACGAACATGATCGCACTTGCCAAGGCTCTGGTTGCCGCGCTGGTCATCGGAGCCTTGTTCTTGACGCTTCCCGGCTGCCAGAAGCAGGAAGGCCCTGCTGAGCGCGCTGGCAAGCAAGTCGACCAGACCGTCGAAAAGGTCGGGCAGCAGATCGAAAAAGCCGGCGAGAACATTCAGGATGCGGCAAATGACGCCAAGAAATAATCCTTGCCGACGACCTTGCGACAGCGGGCCATCGCAGCGGTTCAGGCGTGGCCAGATGCGAAAATGAGGCGGTTTTGTCGCGTCCGCCATTTGCCAGACAAACAACTGGAACCGGAATTTCTCCACGTGAGCAAGTGGAATCTGATCAGTTGAAAGCGCCCGCCCAAGAGGCCATACACGCATCTGAGCCAGGATAGCCTTTGGTCTATGCTGAAATGAAAGGGAGTTCGGTCCCGGAACTCCACTGGCCCCCGATAAGGTGACGACATGGAACAGAAACAACAGTTCTCCCTCTGGTTTTCCGTCGCGGCTTTTGTGGCCATGCTGATGATCCAGAATTACTTTTCCCAGGGTCACGTAAGCCACCTTCCCTATAGCGAATTCAAGGTTCTGTTGGCCGCCGGCAAGGTCAAGGACCTCGCTCTGACCGACCAGGTCATCTATGGCACGGTAATTGGCGACAGCGTTGGAGGACTCGCCGGCAAAGAAACGACGGATCGCCTTAATCAACAGGGAACCGGCGAACATCCTTTCGAGACCATACGTGTGAACGATCCGACGTTGGTGCAGGACCTGGAAGCGGCAAAGATCAGCTTCTCCGGCAAGGTCGACAATAAATGGTTCTCGACGATCCTGTCCTGGTTCCTCCCCGCCATCATTTTTCTGGTGATCTGGCAGTTCGCCATGAAGCGCATGAGCGGCGCGGGTGGCCTGATGTCGATCGGCAAGAGCAAGGCCAAGGTCTACATGGAGAAAGAGACCGGGGTCACCTTCGGCGACGTGGCCGGCATCGACGAGGCCAAGGACGAGCTCATGCAGGTGGTGGAATTCCTGAAGGCGCCGGAGCGCTACCGCAGGCTTGGCGGAAAGATTCCCAAAGGGGTATTGATCGTAGGGGCGCCGGGAACAGGCAAGACCCTGCTGGCCAAAGCGGTTGCCGGCGAGGCGGGCGTTCCTTTCTTTTCCATGAGCGGTTCCGAATTCGTGGAGATGTTCGTCGGGGTCGGCGCCGCACGCGTACGCGACCTGTTCGAACAGGCTGAACAAAAGGCGCCTTGCATCATTTTCATCGACGAACTCGATGCGCTTGGCAAGGCACGCGGAATGAGCGTGATGGGGGGGAACGACGAGCGCGAACAGACGCTGAATCAGCTATTGGTCGAGATGGACGGCTTTGACACCAACAAGGGCGTGATCATCATGGCGGCGACCAACCGGCCCGAGATCCTCGACCCGGCATTGCTTCGCCCCGGGCGCTTCGATCGCCTCGTCGCGATCGATCGCCCGGATTTGATCGGGAGAAAGAAGATTCTGGAAGTCCACAGCAAGCAGGTCACCCTCGCGCCGGGTGTCGACCTCGCCGCCATCGCGGCACGAACACCCGGGTTCGCCGGAGCCGACCTGGCCAACCTGGTCAATGAAGCGGCGCTGCATGCCGCCCGGGCGGAAAAGACCGCGGTCGACATGGGTGATTTCGACGCGGCCATCGACCGGGTGCAGGGCGGCCTGGAGAAGAAGAACCGCATCATCATTCCGAAGGAAAAGGAAACCGTCGCTTACCACGAGGCAGGACATGCCATTGTCGCTGAAGCCCGGCCAAACTCCGATCGGGTGGGAAAGATATCCATCATTCCGAGAGGCATCGCGGCACTGGGCTACACGCAGCAGATTCCGACAGAAGACAGGTATCTGCTCAAGAAGAGCGAACTGCTCGACCGTATCGATGTGCTCCTGGGCGGTCGTGTCGCCGAGGAGCTTGTGTTCGGCGATGTCTCCACCGGCGCGCAGAACGATTTGCAGCGGGCGACCGACATGGTCCGGCACATGATCACGCACTACGGCATGAGCGATACGCTGGGGCTCGCTACCTTCGAAGAACCTCGCACGCCACTGTTTCTCAACGTGCCCATGCCGCAACAGCAGACAACCTACAGTGAGCAGACCGCGCAGGCCATCGATGGCGAAATTCGAAAAATGCTGGCCGAGTCCCATGCGCGCGTGGAAAAAACGCTGCAGGCCAACCGCGGGAATCTCGACGCGTTGGGAAAACTGCTGCTGGAAAAGGAAGTCATCGATCGTGAGGCGCTGGATGAACTGCTGTCTGTGTCGCCCGTAGTTCTTTAGACACTGCCGGCGTGCAAATTCACCTGAATCTCGAGTGAGCGAGGTTGACCCGGGTTTTCAAGTCTGACCAGACTTTGTCTGCCTTTTCCCTGGTGTGGTCCCATGCTTCACCAGAGGCTTTGTCCAGTTCACGCATTTTCTCGGCCGCCTGGTTTCGCTTGAGACGCAGTTCATGCATTTCTTCGGCACGCCGGAGTCGGACTTCCGCGTGTGCCTTCTTTATCCTGGCTTCCAGCGCCTCGATCTGCTCGCTCCATTCTTCCAGTTGCAGGGCCATTTTTTCCTTATACGTTTCTCGTTCTTTCATGGTCATTCCCTCGGTGAGTACTTGGAACAACTTGATTTCAGCGTTACTGCTTCACCGCCAGCTGGTTATTTACTTCCTTTACACCGGACACCGCGCTTGCAAGGGCCTTGGCCTTGTCGCTGTTGGGGGTCGAGTCGACTGAGCCGCTCAATGTCACCACGCCTTTTACGGTGTCAACGCTGATCTGCAGGGTCTTGAGGCCCGGTTCGACGAAAATCGCCGCTTTGACCTTGGCCGTGATTTCCGTGTCGTCCATGGCGACCTCAGCCTTTCCGCTTTGAACGGCCATCTTCTCGCCGACCTTGTCGACGGTTTCGCCAATCTTCTTTCCCGCATCCTGGACCGTCTGGTCGATCTTCTTGCCTGCGCTTTCAGCCGGGCCGGGAGCCTTGTCGCAGGCTGCAAGACCAAGCAGCAGCAGGGTGGAAATGCCGAGGAGCTTGAATCTGTCCAATTTGTTCATTTTTGCGTCCTTCACAGAGGTATCGATGTCGAATCGGCCATCCAACGGAGAGCCGAGGGGGCGTGAAATCAAGTCAGAAGAAAAGTCTGAAGGCTTCATTGCTCGCGCCGTACTCAGTATCCGTATTTCACCTGCGGTGATCCGTGCGGTGTCGAACACAATCCTGCGCTTTCGAGTGTGGCGGCGCAGATGGCTTCGTTCGTAGCGCGGATTGGAGGGGCCGCCGCCGCGTCTTTGCGCGCTATCGGACAGACGGAGTCGAGGGCTGGAAGGATAGTTCCGCCGTGGGCCCGTGGGATGCCGGTCCTAGCGCAACGCCTGCACATGCTGCTGGGCGGCCTGCGCAGCCAGCTGATGTATCCGCGGCAGGACAGCGGGATCGCCGACGAGGATCTGCAGCGTTTGCTGGAGCGGGTCAATCTCCCGGATATCGTGCGCCAGTTCGGCGGACTCGATGCAGAACTGGACTGAGCCAAGGTGCTGTCGGTGGGCGAACAGCAACGCGTGGCCTTCGCCCAGATGCTGCTCGCCGCTCCCCGGTTTGCCCTCCTCGATTAGGCGCCCAGCGCCATGGATGTCGGCAACGAGGAGCATCTCTGTCGGCAATTGGCCGTTAGTGGTACGACACTGATCAGTACCGGCCATCGCCCGACTATCCTGAAATATCACACCCGGGTACTTGAGTCGGGGGGCGACAAAGGATGGCGTCTGTACACAGCGCGTAACTATCGCTTCGACCATGATCAATCGCGCAGCGGCGCGTGATCCTGACGCGTTGGGAGCGAAACCGTCGGGGTATGCGCGTTAGCGTACAGATCGCACCTGGGCTTCGCGTTACAAGGACAAGGTTCCATACCGGGATGGTGATCGTTGCTGCGTTCCCGATCGACAGGACAGTCGTCCCGACGAGCCGCGCCGCTATTGATCGAACAGAGGAGAAACGTAATGATGAAACCAGCGAATCCGCCTGTCAGGGGCACGTTGCATAAGGCATCGTCCAAGGGGTGTGGCATGTGGACGCCCGTGGTCCAGCCCGTCGGAGCGTCGGGCCAGACGGAGTGCCAGGCCGATACGGTCACCGATACGGTCATGGAGAATCCTCGCCTCGCCTGTTCGCGGAAAGCTGAGGTGTCGGCCGCCACGGCGGCCGGGATCAAACCGCATGGTTTATCTTCGGTGCATCAGTCCAAAGATCAGCGAAGCGACGAACAGGACGATGAACACAAAGAACAGAATCTTTGCAATCTCGACGGCCCCTGCGGCGATGCCGGTAAAACCGAATAGCCCGGCGATCAGCGCAACGACCAGAAATATGACCGTATAGTTAAGCATTGCGTTTCCTTTCATGGATATTGGGTCAGGCGGGAATCACGCATTTGTCGCTCACGCGTGAACCCCGGCCCGCTTGAAAGCAGGTCCGGGGGGGCCGCAACCACGCGCAATCATTCGCTATATCTTGCCCATCACCAACAGAATGATGAGGATCAGCAAGATCAACCCGATACCCCCGCTGGGACCGTAACCCCATCCGCGGCTGTGCGGCCAGCTTGGCATCGCGCCGATGAGCATCAGAACCACGATGATCAGAAGAATTGTCCCTAATGACATTTGATGTCTCCTTTCAGTAAGCTGAAACAACGTACCCGAAGCCGTCAATCCGGCTCCTTCGTCGACGGTGCGTCTAAGCGGGGTCGTTTCACCTGGGGCAGGCGGCAGTTGTCGAACTCGGCAGTTGTCCTCATTCCCATTGAATACAGCTTACTCAATGGGGCGTTCCGGTCTGTACGGCAGCGCACAATGGTTGCAAGGAATTGCGGGAGTTTTTCAGGTGTCCTGAGGCATGAGTGCGGTGCCGTACAGACGACATCTTTCCTGAGGAACATGCTCTTTCAAACAGGAACTTCGGTGCCCGAACGGGCATGGCAAGTCTGTTCCTTGCGAGGAGGTGCGGAAGCAGAGGGTGCTCCCGTCGCGTTCGCCATGTTAATCGTCAATTTTCAAAGGAAACATCATGACTACTGAACTTATTTCCAGCCAGGGAACCGTTCAGGCCAGCAAGGAAACGCTCGTAAGGGATATCAAACGCGTTGTCGGAGATGCCGATGATCTCGTGAAGCAGGTGGCCAGTTCCAGCGCTGATGAATTTGCCGCGCGACGCGCCGCGATCGAAGAAAAACTGGCGGAAGCCAGAGCACGGATCAATGACCTGCGCAGGTCGGCCACACGAAGCGCCTGTAAAGTCGCCGATGCCGCCAATGGCTACATCAGGGAGAACCCCTGGAAAGCAATCAGCTGCGGCGCGGTGGCAGGAATCATCGTCGCCTTGCTGATCAGCCGCCGCTGATTGGGCAGTGATTGTGAGCAACGCGGTATGTACGCTACAGAACAGACCGCATTCGGCCGAACGGATAAGCTCAGTTGCTGGGAAATTTGCCGGGAGTAGGACGGAACGTATCCGCATTGAACGAATTGAAACCAAAGGAGTTTGATATGAACTGGGACATCGTTGAAGGAAACTGGAAGCAATTCAAGGGTGCCGTGAAGACCCAATGGGGCAAGCTGACGGACGATCATCTGGATGTGATCGCCGGCAAGCGGGACGCATTGGCCGGCAGGATTCAGGAAGTCTATGGGGTCACGCGGGAAGAAGCCGACCAGCAGATCAAGGATTTCGAGAAACGCAATTAGTGGTGCGGCACGATGATGTTTGAACGCGTCACCCCGGCGCGGGCTGGGGTCCGGTCGGCGATTGTTCTCCGGCACTGGACACCGGCCTGCGCCGGTATGACGGTGACTTGCTGTTTCGTTGGGCCGGAGCAATAGCGGGTAGTTATGTTGGATACCACGGATGGTCACGTTATTCCGGCTCATCCCGGAACGAGAAATTTTTCTCCATCTCTTGAAACATGACGACCCGCCAGGCGGGGCCGGTTTTTGTACTGAAGCCCGTTTCTCGAAAGGATTTGCCGTGTCTATCGATACCTCATCCATCATGTCGCTGGTGCCGATCATTGGCGCGGTGGTCACTCTGGTCGTGTTTTCCCTGCTCATGTACGCCTGCATTCGCAACGTCGATCAAGCCGTAGAAAATGCGGCGCTTGACGACGTGTGGGGCGACGACGAGAGCGTGGCAGACCGCCGTGTCGGCGAGGGTTCATCATGAACACCGACGCTGCGGGTAACCACGCTTCGGGGCAGAGATGTCCCTGTTGCAGCGCCGCTGTCTTCCGCGTCTCACGAAGGCTCATCGATCTGCTGGTCAGCGTCTTTGTTCCGGTTCGCCGTTACCGGTGCCGTTCGATGAAATGCGGCTGGGAAGGCAATTTGCGTGACCAACGACCCCATTCATGGGCCCGGGCACGTGATCAGAAATACGAAGACAGCAATTACCATCTCCTGGAGTCGTCGCGGATGGGACGTGGCGCCCCGCCCGTGAAGCCGTCGAAATGAATCCCGGCTTTTCAGAATTGCGGAAGACTCGCCGGGTCGAATTGGCGGATGGCTCATGAGTGAGCCCAGCCCGGTTCGGCGTCCTTCTTTACAGGCGAACATGTCATGAGCACTGCGCTGACCACCGTTCTTCTCGTCGAGGACGATCCTGCCGAGGCCCGAAAAATCAAGGACGCACTGGCCGAGGCCAAGGATCCGCCATTTTCTGTCGAACAGGTGTCTTGCCTTTCCAATGCCATGGAACGCCTGAGCGCCGGGCCGGTCGATGTCATCCTGCTTGACCTGACGCTTCCCGACGGTCGCGGTGTCGAGGTGTTCGATCGGATCTACCAGGCCGCGCCGGACGCCATGATCCTGATTCTTGTGGAAACGGACGATGACGAAGCGGTGCAAGTGGTGGTGCAGCGTGGCGCGCACGACTATTTTCCGAAGGGAACTGCCGACAGCCGCTGGCTATCGCGCGCATTGCATTACGTGATCGAGCGCAAGACCATCCAGCGTGCGCTGCAAAACAGCGAGGCGCGTTTCCGCACGATCAGCGACGCCTCACCGCTCGGCATTTTCGTCTCCGATACCGTGGGCGAATGCACTTATACCAATGCGGCCTATCAGAAGATTTCCGGGTTGACGCTCGATCAGGCGTTGGGAACGCGATGGAGCCTGGCGATCCACCCGGACGATCGTCAACGCGTCCTCGCCGAGTGGCGCGACGCGGTGCGCGGTGTGGCGCCTTTCCAGACCGAGGCCCGCTTTCTGCGCAGCGACGGCAGCGTCGTGTGGACGCGCCTTAACGCGGCAGCCATCAGCGACGGTCTGCTCTCCAGCGGCCGCGTTCAGATCGTTGAGGACATTACCGAACGCAAATCGACCGAACTGGAATTGCGTGCCTCGGAGAGGGCCCTGTTCGAGGAAAAGGAACGCGCCCAGGTCACGCTCAACTCCATCGGCGACGCGGTACTGAGTACGGACCTGGCCGGTAACGTGACCTACCTGAACCTAGTGGCCGAGGCGATGACCGGTTGGTCGCGCCAGGAGGCATTGGGTCGGCCGCTGGAGGAAGTGTTCACGATCCTCGACGGGGAAACACGGGCGGCGGCGGAGAATCCCGCGCAACGCGCCATCCAGGAAAACCAGGTGGTGGGCCTGGAGAGCAACTGCATTCTCGTTCGCCGCGACGGATTCGAGTCGCCGATCGAGGATTCCTCGGCGCCGATCCATGACCGGGATGGCCATGTCATCGGGGCGGTGATCGTTTTCCATGACGTCAGCGCGGCGCGCGCGATGGCGTTCGAGATGGAACATCTGGCACAGCACGATTTTCTTACTGGATTGCCGAACCGGATATTGCTGGCCGAACGTCTCTCGCGGGCGATCGGGCTGGCCAACAGGCACGGCAAGCAGGTGGCGCTGTTGTACATGGACCTGGATTGTTTTAAGAACGTCAACGACTCGCTCGGGCATGCCATCGGTGACCAGGTTCTCCAATCCGCTGCGCAACGGCTGATGGCAAATGTCCGGGATACGGACACGGTGAGCCGCCAGGGGGGTGACGAGTTCGTGATCCTGCTTTCCGAAATCGAACATCCGCAAGACGCCGCGCTGATCGCTGATAAATTGCTCGCCGCATTCGCCCTGCCGCAGTTGATTGCCGGGCATGAGCTTCATATTTCCCTGAGCATCGGCATCAGCATTTATCCGGACGATGGAGTCGATGCCGAAACCCTGATGCAGAACGCCGACACGGCGATGTATCACGCCAAGTCAGGCGGGCGAAAAAGCTATCAGTTCTTCAAGGCCGCCATGAATCGCAACGCGGTACAGCGCCAACTGGTCGAAAGCAATCTGCGCCGGGCTTTGAAGGAAGGGGAGTTCTTTTTGCAGTACCAGCCGCAGATCGGGTTCGCCTCGGGCGAGATGACAGGAGCCGAGGTACTCATCCGCTGGCAGGATCCGGAGAACGGCTTGGTTTCTCCCGCGCAGTTCGTGCCGATCGCCGAGGAATGCGGCCTCATCGTGCCCATGGGCCTCTGGGTGTTGCGCGAAGTCTGCGGGCAAGTGAAGTCCTGGCTGAATGCTGGGTTGCCGGCGGTTCCTGTCGCCGTCAATATTTCGGCAATCGAGTTCGGGCACAAGGACTTTCTGGAGGAAGTGACCCGGATACTGCGGGAGACCGGACTGGAGCCGAAATATCTGGAGTTCGAACTGACTGAAAGTGTCCTCATGCACAATCTGGAATCCTCGTCCCTGCTGCTCCACGACCTCAAGGCCATGGGCGTCAAGCTGGCCATCGATGACTTCGGGACCGGGTATTCAAGCCTGAGTTATCTCAAGCGCTTCCCGATCGATACGTTGAAAATCGATCAGTCCTTCGTACGCGATATTGCTGTCGATGCCGATAATGCCAACATCGTCAGCGCCATCATCGGCATGGGGAGAAGCCTCAAGCAGCGGGTCGTCGCCGAAGGCGTCGAAACAGAGGATCAACTCTGTTTTCTGAAGAAACAGCAATGCGTCGAGGGGCAGGGGTTCTTGTTCGGCCGGCCCGTGCTCGCCGAGGACTTCGCTCGTTTGCTCGTTCCCGGAAATAACCTGATGCCTTGTTGAGAATTCGCGAAGACAGAGCGCGTTCGTCATCGACAGGAGATTGCCATGCTCCTGCTACGAGAAGCCCCGCGCCGGGCGTGTCAAAAGCGCAGATTTCCCCCGCCGAAGATCCCTATCAGTCCGATAACGATCAGGTAGATGGCGACGATGTAGTTGAGCAGGCGCGGCACCATGAGAATAAGAATGCCGGCGAGCAGCGATATCAGGGGGGCAAGTGTCAGGTGAATGTTCATGAGGCACCTCTTTCGTTTCAGATGAGTTGGTCAATGCGGTTCAACGTTGTTGGCCGGAAGCCCAGCGAAAATCGACGGTCCTGATCTTGCCGGGGCCGACGCTGATCGGGCGCTTTAACGCCTTGTCCGCGTGTGTGGCGACGACCTGATAATTTCCGTTCGGCAGCCTGGCCAGGAACCACGGCCCGTCGGAGGTGGTTTCAAGCAGCGTCCTGCCCTTCGCGTCGGCAATCGCGACCCTGACGCCGCTGACGTATTCGCCGGATGACAGGGCAAAAACGAGCTTGAGGTTGAAATCGGCGGCAAGCGCATTGAGCCGGTCGATCGACTCGGATCCAACGCCCCCGGATACATAGGTCATGCTCCCGGCAGTCTGGACGACAGCATCGTCATTGGCGCTGACGCCGGAAACGGCCGTTAGCGAACCCGCCAGAAAGGCGGCAACGCTATAAGCCGCCAATTTTTTGGTTAAGCCATGGATTGGTTTCATATGCGGATACTCCTTTGATGGTCCAGTAGACAGTCTATTGGGCAGGCAGTCTTGCATCGCTCGAGATGCATGGCCCGCTCGGTTGGAGAGTGTGATTATCCGCAAGTTCGTAAGGTGCTCTGTGCGCCATCGAACAGAGCACGCGGAGACGCGAGGGGATGATCAATGGAGTTCTGGATAAGTCCGCGCCGGTCCTCGCGGATAGATGCGCGGTTCCCAGGAAAGATGCAGATGGCAACTGACCGACAGCGAGCAAATACCTTGGACAACCCACAACCCGCGCATGCAGGCAGGGCAGGCCGGCCCGCCGGAGCCAGTGCGAACCGGCCGGCCCGCCGCCAGAAGTCCTATCAGGAGGGTAATCACCGTGACACTGCCTCGTTCGCTCAAATGGATTGCCGGGTCTCTTCTCGCACTCATCATGCTGATGGCGGGTTTTGTCGCGATTTTCGACTGGAACTGGTTGCGTGGCCCAATCGAACGCATGACGCTGGAAAAAACCGGTCGCGAACTGGTCATCGGCGGCAATATCGAGGTCAGGTTCGGCTGGCCGTCGCCCCATATCCACACCGGTGCCGTAACGTTCGCCAATCCGGACTGGGCCAGGGAGAAACAGATGGTTGCCGCCGAGGCGATGGACATCACGATCGATCTGGCGCAATTGCTCCGGAGGAACATCGTATTCTCCGAGGTGAGCTTAGTCCGTCCGGTGATTTTTCTTGAGCGGAGTCCGGACGGCCGAAGGAACTGGTTGCTGGACATGCAGCAGCAGGACGAATCGGCACGCATCCAGATCGGCCGCCTCGCACTTGACCAGGGATCGCTCGGCTACGACGATGCCGGGCAGAAGACGAGCATCCGGGCCAGGATCTCGACGTCAGATACATCGGCTGCCGGCCAGGCGCTCGAGTTCACGGCGCAGGGAACGTTCAAGGGAATGCCCCTCAAGGCCAACGGCAGCGGTGGGCCTGTCCTCGGTCTGCGCGACGAAAATACGCCGTATCCTCTGACCGCTGACCTTGCCGTCGGGCGCACCGCCGTCAAGGTTAGCGGAACCATCACCAGCCTGCTGAAATTCTCCGCGATTGACATGCGCCTCGATCTGAGTGGCGACAGTCTGGCGCAGCTCTTCCCGTTGCTTGGCATCACCTTTCCGGAAACGCGCCCTTACGTGACGGCGGGGCGTCTCGCGCACAGCGGTCAAGCGTGGCACTACAGGAAGTTCTCCGGCCGGATCGGCGAAAGCGATATTGCCGGTACGCTGCAGGTCGATGCCGGCAGAAAACCACCGGCACTGAAAGCGAATCTGGTGTCGAAAGTTCTCGATATTTCCGATCTCGGCCCGCTGATCGGCGCGCGGCCCGGTCGGATACCGCCCCCCAGTCAGGACGCTGCGCCGTCTTCCAAAACGGATTCGGCGAGTCCAGAGCAAGTCCGGCTGCTGCCCGACATGCCCTTCAGGATGGATCGCTGGGGTAGCGTCGATGCGCAGGTCAGCCTGAAAGCCGGAACCATCCGCCGTGCCGGCGTGCTGCCGCTCGAGGGTCTGGTAACCCATCTCAGCCTGCACGATTCCGTGGTGACACTCGATCCGCTCGATTTCGGCGTAGCTGGCGGTCACCTCAAGGGCGTGATTTCCCTGGATGGGCGCAAGGACCCAATCCGCGCGAAAGCTCAGGTTTGGGCAAGAAACATACTCATCGCCAAGCTGCTTCCAACCTCTGTGTCGAATGAAGCAGGTACCCCAGCGGGTACCGGCGAGATCAACGGCGAGTTCAATCTCTCCGGAAACGGCAACTCGGTAAGGAGCATGCTGGCGGCTTCCAGAGGCAAAGTCGCTCTGGTTGTCGTCCGGGGCGAGATCAGCAAGATGACGATGGAAAAAGCCGGCGTGCATTTGTGGGAAATAATGGAGCTGAAGATGACCGGCGACAAACTCGTCAAGATACGCTGCCTGGTTGCCGACTTCGACGTCAATGAGGGAATCATGCGCACCAACGCGCTGGTCTTCGATACCGAGGTCACAACTATCCTTGGGACAGGCACGATCGATCTCGGGACAGAGAAACTGGATCTCACCTTGACCCAGAAAACCAAAAATACCAGCCCGCTGGCCCTGCGCAGCCCGATCCATGTACGTGGCAGCTTTGCCCGTCCCGATGCCGGAGTCGACAAGGGGCAGGTCACCGCCCGCGCGCTTGGTGCGCTGCTGCTGGGGGCGGTCAATCCCCTGCTGGGGTTGATTCCGTTGATCGATGCCGGCCCGGGAAGCGACAGCGAATGCCGGCAACTGATCCAGGATGCCAGGGAGACGTCGCGCTGACCGGACGTAACGGCGTGTTCCGTGGAGAAGCGGAATCGGGAGTGCGGATTGAGGTCGAACGGCCGCAGGCGGTTCGCGCTTCTGGCCGGCGACAAATGCCTGCTATGTGCGCTGTCGTACAGAGCATTCCACGCCAGTTGCGTACCGTGGTCATGGCAGATTTGTCGAGTTTTTTTGGATCGTACCGCTTCCCGGCGGACGCAGTCCGATATCCAGTGAAAGAAACGGGGAACAGAAAATGCGTTATTTATTCATTGCGTTATGGATGGTGTTCATGTCGGCAACTTCGGCCGTCGCTCAGGTGAGCGTGAGCATCGGTGTCAATGTGCCTGTTTATCCGGAGTTGGCACGGGTTCCTGGCTACCCCGTGTACTATGCCCCGCGTATGAATGCCAATTTCTTCTTTTACGACGGCATGTACTGGGTTTACCAGCGAGACAACTGGTATGCGAGTTCCTGGTACAACGGGCCGTGGGATCTCGTGGCCCCGCAGGTCGTGCCGATGTTTGTTCTGCGCATTCCCGTACGGTACTACCGGAATCCTCCCGCGTATTTCCGCGGCTGGCAGCGGGATGCGCCGCCGCGCTGGGGTGACCATTGGGGGAACGACTGGGCGCAGCATCGTAGCGGATGGGACAAGTGGGACCGCCGTTCAGCTCCCCGGCCGGCGCCGTTGCCTGTGTACCAGAAGAAATACACCGGGGACCGCTATCCCCAGCCGCAACGGCAGCAGGATATGCACAGCCTGCAATACCGCTACCAGCCGCGTGATGAACAGGTACGGCAGTACAACCAGGAACGAAACCAGACACCGCAGGATGGTCAGCGTGTGACTCCGATGCCGCCTCCGCCTCGCCCGCAGGCCGCTCCGGTCGCCCCGCGCTCGCAGTCTCCGCAGCCGGGGGGCTCGTTCGAGCGCAGGTCGGAACCGCGCCAGATTCCCGACCGGCAGGGCACTCCGGCCATTCAGGAACGCCAGCAACCGTCACGGCAAGGGGCAGCGCAGCGTGAACGTGAACAGCAAGCCCCGGCAGCGCGTCAGGACACTACCCGGCAGGGCCGGGGGGCGCCGCAGGAGGAGGGGCGAGGTCAGGAGAAACAGCGTGAATCCGGTGAAGAACGGGGCCAGGGACGGAACAGATAATCCAGGGAGTTGATTTGGAGTGCCAAGGCGTTCCTCTTCTGACCAAGGCGGTGGACGGCGGTTGTCCGGTATTTGGGGCAAAGCATGAAAAACCATGCGCTCATGATTCTTGCGACTGCGCTTTCCGTGTTCGTGGCAGCAGGTTGTGCCGCCCTGCCCGATACCGAGGCTCACATCGAGCGGCACACCGGGCAGGCCGCCCGCTTCGAAAATGCGAGAGGCGCGCTTTCCACGGCGAAAAGCGCCGCCATCCTCGCCGAACTCAAGAGCCAGTCCGGCGACATCGACATCCTGGAAAAGCAGATGGTGCTGGAGCAGGCCATTGCCGGCAGCCCGCTCGTCCTCGGGAACAAGGTCACGCTGTTACAGGACAGTGCGCAAACCTACGCGGCGATGTTTGCCGCGATGCGCACGGCCCGCGATCACATCAACCTCGAAACCTACATCATCGAAGATGACGAGATCGGGCGCCAGTTTGCGGATCTGTTGCTGGAGCAGCAGGGCAGGGGCGTCCAGGTCAACCTGATCTACGACAGCTTCGGTGCGCTCAACACGCCCAAGGAGTTCTTTACGCGGTTGACGGACGGCGGCATCGCCGTGCTCGAATTCAATCCGCTCAACCCGCTCGCGGTCAGGAAGACCTGGCAGATCGATAACCGGGATCACCGCAAACTGCTGGTGGTCGATGGCAAGGTCGCGTTCATCGGCGGGATCAACATCAGCAGCGTCTATTCGTCGGGGTCGGTCCCCGGGCTGGGCGCCAGGTCGGCTCGGCCGGAATTCGGCGCCGCGGTTCCCTGGCGTGATACCGACCTGCAGATCGAAGGTCCGGTGGTTGCCGAATTGCAGAAGCTGTTCATGGAAACGTGGGAAAAGCAGCGCGGCAAACCGCTCGCCGCGAAGGACTATTTCCCCGCGCTGAACGAGCAGGGCAAGGACATCGTGCGCGCCATCGGCAGCTCGCCCGACGACCCGTTCAGCCTGATCTACCTGACGCTGATTTCAGCCATCGGCAACGCCGAACGGCACGTGTACCTGACGCAGGCCTACTTTGTTCCCGATCCCCGTTTGCTACAGGCGCTGGTGAACGCGGCCGGACGCGGTGTCGACGTGAAGCTGATCCTGCCGAGCCATTCCGATTCCGACATTGTCTTTCACGCCGGCCGTTCGCACTATTCCGCCCTGCTCAAGGCCGGCGTCAAGATATACGAGCGGCGCGGCCCGTTGTTGCACTCCAAGACCGTGCTCATCGACGGTGTCTGGTCCTGCGTCGGTTCGACCAACCTGGATTGGCGCAGTTTTCTCGATAACGACGAAATCAACGCGGTCGTTCTGGGGCGCGACTTTGCCGGGCAGATGCAGACCATGTTCACCAGGGATCTCGACGCGTCGGAAGCCATTGATCCGGAGCAATGGAAAAGCAGATCGACCCTGCTGCGCATCAAGGAGTGGGAGAGTAGCTTGTTGCAGCGATTGCTTTAGGACAGGGCCGAAACCGTTACCAGGAAGTCTGATGAACAGAAGCAGCGGTGCTGCATGGGGGTTCGTAAAATCTTCAAGTGGACGAATATAATTCTTTCAAGTGGACGAGGTCTTTCGTTACAATTGGACGCATGACTTATCCTCCTTTTGTTGATCGCCTGATCCGTCCGCGCTTGATCGAAGCGCTGGCCGACACTCCGGTTGTCCTGATCCACGGGCCACGCCAATGCGGCAAGACAACGCTCGCCAAGACCGTTCCGGGGTATGCCTACATCACCTTTGATGACGCGATCCGACTGGCCGCGGCCAAGGCGGACCCGGTTGGCTTCGTGGCTGACCTGCCGGACAAGGTGGTGCTGGACGAAGTGCAACGCGTGCCGGAGCTTTTTGTCTCTCTGAAAGCCGCCGTCGATCGCGATCGGTACGCGGGGCGTTTCATCCTGACGGGATCTGCCAACGTGCTGCTGGCGCCGAAACTCTCCGACTCGCTGGCCGGTCGGATGGAGTTGCTGCGTCTCCACCCGCTGGCACAGAGCGAACTCGCCGGTAGAGGCAGCCAGTTCATCGACGCTTTGTTTGCCGCTGCCTTCAGGCCGCACACCGTTACCCGTCTTGGCAAGGAACTTGCGGAACGCATCGTTGCCGGCGGTTATCCCGCCGCCTTGGCACGAAGTGCCGGCCGCCGCCGTCGCGAGTGGTACCGCGCCTATATCGAGACGCTGGTGCAGCGAGATGTCCGCGAACTGGCGCGCATTGCTTCGCTCGATATTCTGCCACGCCTGCTGCAATTGGCCGCTGGGCAAACGGCGAGATTGCTCAACGTCAGCGAACTGGCGGCGCCGTTCCAGGTGAGCCGCCCGACCATTGCCGACTATGTGACCCTGCTGGAGCGGATATTCTTGATCGAACGCCTGCCTCCCTGGCACAGCAACCGGTTGAGCCGGCTGATCAAGACGCCGAAACTGCATCTGGGCGATACCGGCCTGGCTGCCGCCTTGCTCGGATTCGACGCCGAGGCTTTGCTGGCAAAAGACCGGAACCTGTACGGCCAGTTGCTAGAAACCTTCGTGTTTCAGGAACTCCGCCGCCAAGCCGGCGAACACGATGGAAGCCTCGGGTTCCATCATTTTCGCGATAAGGACGGTTATGAAGTCGACATTGTCATCGAGCGTGAAGGGCGCGACGTCGCCGGCGTGGAGGTCAAAGCGTCCGCCACGGTCACCGAATCGGACTTCCGCGGATTGCGTAAGCTCAAGGAAGCGAGCGGACCGCGTTTTGTATGTGGCGTGGTGCTGTATGACGGCGAAGCTGTCGCGCGCTTCGGGGAAGGACTTTTTGCGGTGCCGATCGGGGCGTTGTGGAAAGAAGGGAATTGAATCCCGATAATTCTCGCGCTTCTCTTACATCGATTGCAGTAGAAATGATATGAGTAATTCCACATCTGCTTTTGTTGACGTGCGGTAGGGCTCGTAACTCGCTACGTTCCTACGGCAGTTTTTCGGCCAGGTTCTGATCCAGCTGTTCGTATTCGGAGATGACTTGCGCTCCGAGCAAGAGCAGGGTGGCAACGATTTCCATGCTGAACAGGGCAATGACCGCTGTTGTCAGCGAGCCGTAAACCACGCTGGCACTCGACAGGGTCGTGAAATACCAGACGAGCAGGTGGCGGATGCCTTCCCACGCCGAGGCCGTGAAGAAGCCGCCAATCAACGCGTGGGGCAGGGCCGTGCGCCCGACGGGAACAAAGTAGAAGATCGCCGAGAGGATGATGGTTTCTGCTCCGAGTCCCAGCAGGTAGAGCAGCACCCTGGAAAGGCCGCTCAGGGACCACTGCCAGATCAGGAAGTCGACGCTGAGCAGCGCCATCGCTTTCAGACTGACGGAAACGACCGTCACGACAAGCAGGCTCGCCGCGAGAAAAAACATCAGGCAATACGGGAGCAGGGCTGATATCAGGAAATGCCGCTTCTGCGTGCTCTGGCGATGCGAAAAAATCACAGACATCGATTTTTCGAGCACCGAGAAGGCCAGAGAACTGAAGAACAGCATCGTCACCAACAGGATCACGCCGATGACTGCACGGTTCTTCAGAAACAGGGCCAAGTCGCTCACCAGGGCCGATGATTGACTCGGCACCAGCCATTCCAGGTAGCGCCCTAGAGTTCCGAGCAATTCGCCCTGGTCCACGAGGTGCGACAGAGCGATCACGGCCAGGATGAGGAATGGCACGATGGAAAGCAGGGCGTAGTACGCGACGGCTCCCGCCAGTAGAAGCCCCTGGTTCTTCTGGAAGCCTTTCAGGATCCGAAGCAAGAAAGCTACGGGGTGCTGCAGAACCTGAAGGGCGGTCGCGCCAGGAATGCGCATTCGGTACGCCTCGAAATCAAAACCGGTGAACATGCCAGTGGATATGCCTTCGCGCCGCAAAATATGTTCGGAACGTGGCCTGCATATTATCCATTTGTTGTCGCCCAAACTTATGTGCGCTATCAGACAGATGCCCACAGGCGCTTGGACGATAGTTGCGGCGACGGGTTTCGCGCGCGCATGCCAGCCGAAGCAGGTGTGTTGTCATGCATTTCTTGGAACGCCCATGAAGTATATGTCAACACCCCCTGAGGCTTTAATCAGGGGAAAGAAGCCGAAGGGCGGCGGGCCTCAAACATAATCTGATGAATCAGCAGTCAGGCAAAAACAGGCGTTCTGTTCGGTGTCGTACAGACGGCTCCGGGGTTGTGTGAAATGCTGAACGTAGTGGAAGTATGCGCGGCGAATCTGATTGCCGGATTCGGCGTGGCGGAATCCTTCGCCTTCTGTTTGTTCCGCACGATCTGGAAACGGAAATCGTCGCTGACGAACCGGAAGATGTTTGCATTCTCATGACATCCGGAAAATACGGGGATGGTTTTCCATCAAAGGAGCAAATAATGCACCTCATGCTGATTCTGGGCATCGTCTTCGCCATCGGCGCCGTCGTTTTTGCGCTGCAGAACAATGTGTCCGTCATCGTGTCCGTGGCCTTGTGGCAATTCGAGGGGTCGCTGGCGTTGGTCTTGCTGGTGGCTCTCGGGTTGGGAGTCCTGATTGCCGGGTTGTTGTCCTCGCCCACCGTGATCCGTGGGCAGTGGACCGTCTCGCGGCTGCGCCATCAGGTCGCTGCACTGGAGGAGATGCTTGACCAGCAGCATCTTCGCAACAACGAGCTTGCCGCCGAACTGGCAGAACTCGCGCACATCACCGGGAACCCGGATCGGGAACCAGTCGAGGAAAAACCCTATGTCGGGTTTCGGGAAATGCTCTCCGGTGGCGACGATGCGAAGCGTCCGCCATCCGTTTGACGGCGCTTGTCTGCAAAGGAGAGGTGAAGTGACTAAAACGATAGCAAGTGCTTTCGCGCTTCAGCCAGACTCGCTCGAAGGGGGTGACCCCCGTCTTCATCCAGAAGAACCGGACTACTGCGAGTCATGTGATGCTTGAGCCAAGAAGTACTCGGAACTTGAGGCTGTGCTTTCCGCGTGCGAAGAATTCGAGCGAATCGCAACCCGCAACGTGTGGGAGATCGAGCATTTCCATGTGCTACCTGATGCTTTCGGCTAACAGATGAAGTCGCCAGATGAAGACGGTCCGGCGAATCCGGAAGGCCGTGCGCTTTTTCTGCTGTTTGTAATCGTCGCCATTGCTCTCGGCTGGATACTGCTGCCTTTTTATGGAGCGATCATGTGGGGGGCGATAATCGCCGTGCTTTTCAGTCCCCTGCACCGCAGGTTGATGATACGGCTGCAGTGGGGGCGTGCGCTGGCGGCGTTTTCGACGCTGGTGGCCGTGCTGGTCATCGTCATCCTTCCGTTTGCCCTTGTTACGGGTTCGCTGGCGTACGAAGCCGGAGTGGTTTTCGAGCAATTGCAGTCGGGGGAACTTAATCCGGAGCGCTATTTCCGTGGTGTGTTCAAAGTATTGCCTGACTGGATAACCGCGGTACTCGACCGTTTCGGACTGGTCAGTTTCTCCGTCCTGCAACGACGTCTGTCCGTTGCGCTGACACAGGCCGGCCAGTTTTTCGCGACGCAGGCGTTGAGTATTGGTCAGATATCTTTCGATTTCGTTGCCGAACTCTTCATTGCCTTGTACCTTGCTTTTTTCCTAATTCGAGACGGCGATGAGATCATGGACGACGTGCGCCGTGCCATCCCGCTCCCATCCGTGCAGAAGCGGGAGTTGCTGAGAATATTTGCCACGGTGATCCGCGCGACCGTCAAAGGCAATCTTCTTGTGGCAGTCATCCAGGGGGGCGCTGGGAGGCTTGGCCTTCTGGTTCCTCGGTGTTTCCGCTGCCTTGTTGTGGGCGGTACTGATGGCCTTCCTGTCGCTGGTGCCGGCGGTCGGCTCCGCGCTGGTGTGGCTGCCGGTGGCGATCTACTTCCTCATTTCGGGTGCCGTGTGGCAGGGGATTGCACTGACTGTTTACGGCGTGCTGGTCATCGGCCTGGTGGACAACCTGCTACGGCCGGTCCTGGTGGGCAAGGATACGC
>DBMG01000103.1 GCA_002304785.1 Candidatus Accumulibacter sp. UBA704
TGGTCGGTCCTGATGCCGAGGAAAGGGGCAATTTCGGAGAAAAGCTGGTTTGCCGTCGTCGGTTTGGTCAATATGCCGTCGAACATGTGCGAATCCGCTTCCAGATCGGTGTCCAGCGAATAGTTGGAGACCAAGAATATCGGCGGGATCGATATGTCGGGCCAGGCTTTGCGCATCTCCCGGATGGTTTCGAGTCCGTTCCGCCCCGACATATGCAGATCGACGAGGATCGCCAGATAGTCGGGATGGGCGCTCCGGAGTATCGTGGTTATGGCTTCGTCTCCTGATGCGCAGGATTCGCAGGTGAGTCCGATCTGTTGCAGTTGGGTGACAATCGCCTGCCGATACATCGGGTTATCATCGATCACGAGCACCGGCCTGGAGGCAAACAGCGCGAGCTTCTTCTTCAGCGCTTTGAAATTCGATTCCTGGCCATGATCGACTCCCAGAAGAATCGAAAAACTGAAAGTGCTTCCCTTGCCGGGGAGGCTTTGAACCCTGATGCTGCCCCCCATCAGTTCGACGAGTCGCTTGCAGATGGCCAGGCCCAGACCGGTACCTCCGAAACGGCGGGTGGTCGTTGTGTCGGCCTGGGTGAACGCGCTGAACAGGCGAGCCTTCTGCTCATCGGAAATGCCGATGCCCTCGTCAATAACATCGAAGTCGAGCCGCGCCGAGTCCATGGAAATTTCGTCGCAGCGAACCCGGACGACGATTGTGCCCCGTTCGGAAAACTTGATGGCGTTCCCGATAAGGTTGATCAGTACTTGTTCCAGGCGCAGCGAGTCGCCGACAAAAATGCGGTTGCTCGAGTCGTCGACATCGAAGGCGATTTCGATCGATTTCTTCTCGGCCTTGCCCGAGAGCAGGTTGCCGACATCGCTGAGGATCCGATTGAGATCGAACGGCGATTTCTCGATCTCCAGCTTGCCGGATTCTATCTTCGAGAAATCGAGAATGTCGTTGATGATGCGCAGCAGCAAATCCGATGTCTGCTGGATCTTTGTCAGATAGTTGCGTTGCTTCTGAGTCGGTTTAGTGGCCAGGCACAGTTCCGTCATGCCGATGATGGCGTTCATCGGAGTGCGAATTTCGTGGCTCATGTTGGCCAGAAAATCGCTGCGCGCCTGGGCTAGCCGCTCGGCTTCGGTCTGAGCGATGATGCGCATGTTTTCCAGTCGGCGACGTTCCATGACGTCGAGCAGGCCGACGAGGATCACGATGATAGGAATGACTGCCGCCGCGATGAGGAAAAGCCGCGCAGTTCCGCTGTCCGCCGCTTGTTCCGTCGATATGGAAATGAAAGAAAGCGGGGTGTTTTCGATGTCCACCCTGGCGATGTTGTAATTGTTTCCGCCACTCGTGTAAGAGACGACGCGGGTGGCATCTGCCGACACACTCCGTTCGCTGAGCATCCGCCAATAATCATTGTCGAGCCGAGGAGCGCCGGTTTCCGCGTGCAGAGCCTCCCCGGTATGGCGATTGACCAGCAGGCTGTGTCTTGCCGATCGCGTCGAACCAAACTGGGCAAAACTGGCGCCCGTGTTGATCCAGGCCAGCAGTTCTCCGCGATAGGCGTTGTTGATCCACACCGGGACCATGACCACGATGGTGCCGTCCCGGCTTCCCAGTCGGGTACGGGGCTCGTGGTTCCCCAGCATCAGCCAGTCCCTGAGATTGGCGTCTGGCTCCGGGACTTTCCACTCCGCGACCCGGGAACCGTCGCTGTCGATCAGCATGAATCCGCTGAAGATCGGCTGGCTGCCGCCTCTCCGTTTGCCTGTAACGTATTCGAAGCGGTCTTCGATCAACTGGACGTTGACCCCCAACCCGTATCGGTAGCTCATGCCCAGGTCGCGATTCCTGAAGAAATTGACGACCGGTTCGGATTCGGCGAGTTCGGCGGTCTCTATTCGTCGTTCGGAAAAGAAATACGACACGGCGGACGCCTGTTTTTCCGCCTCCAGCTGAAACTGAACGAGTGCATCCTGTTGCACCCGTTGCAGCGACTGGTAGTTGCTCCAGAAAACGGCGCCGGCATAAACGATGAAAAGCAGAAAGGTGATGACACTCTTCTTGTGCCGCGTGAAAAACGTCAGAATGCCTCGTTCTTCCTGCATGTAGGCGTCAGTGCGTGATCGATGGATCGCGGAAAAAGTCAGGCAAATAGCGCGGAGCGGCCCTGAAGTACTTGTTCACCAGCTTCATGTAGGTGCCGTCCTGTTTCAATCCGGTCAGGAATTCGTTGAATGCCTTGCGCAGTTCCGGGGAGGTCTTGCGAAAGCCCGCGGCCATTAGCTGCTCTTCGGAGATCGGTCCGATGACTTTGATCTGGCCCGGCCATTTTTCCATTGATACGATGATGTCCGGGACGTCGAGCAGGGTCATTTCACTCTCGTTCTTGAGCACCGCCGGGACGATGTCGTTGAGGCTGGCATTGGTCGTGAAACGCTGTAACCGATATCCCTTGCCTTCGAGTTCATGAAGCTTCGGGTCGAGGCAGGAGTTGTCCATGACAAAAGTGTTGGCCTCGGTCAGCTTGGCCTTGGTGGCCTTGATGTCCTGCGGCAGGTTGCCCGTCGGATCGATCGGCTTGACCTTTGAGTCTGCGCGCGCCAATAGCCAGACAGCTGACGGGAAGGTCGGTTGCGAGTAATCGATGAGCTTTTTTCGATTTGGCAGGATGGTTAGCCCGTTGGCAATGATATCGCCGCGGATCGGCCGCTTGCCGACGGCTCGCACGGTCGGTTTGTACTCGATATTCTGTCCGATGAGCTCCTCGAGTACATTTATCCAGTCCGACTGGACGTATTCATAGCGGACACCGAGATGTTGGGCAAACATTTGCACGATCTCAACGTCGAGTCCGTCGCCATTGCCGCTGACGAATCTGGCGTAGGGTACGCCCAGATGGCGGATCACCCCGCGTTCGCGGATTTCCCCAATATCCTGCGCCCATGCGGAGGCGGCGCACGTTGCAGCAAGCAACCCGGATACTAGAGTTTTTAGGAAACAGCCGACTGTCCCAGGCTTCATGGTCATAAACCTCCGGAAAACACGCGACGCGATATACCAAAACGTTAGGAATATAGCATTTTTTGGCTATTTCGCGGCGTTGCGGGAGGCGTTTGGCGACACACTGGGTCAATCTCCCGGCGGTCGGAGGGTTACAGCCGGTCGGGTGCCTGCAAACCGTGTTTCCTGATCTTGTCGTGCAGGGTCGTCTTCGGAATGCACAGGTCCTCGGCACTGCGCGCCAGGCTGCCTCGGTTCCTCTGTAGCGCGTCGGCGATCAACGCCCTTTCGAACGCCTCGACGGTTTCGTGCAGCGGAAGCGGTTGGTCGCTGATTTCCTCTCCGAAAGGCGGGGCGCCGCATTCGATTCCCAGTACACAGCGGTCAGCGACATTTTGCAGTTCGCGGACATTACCCGGCCAGTGATAGCCCAGCAGGATGTGTATGCGTGCTGTGTCGATGACCGGGACTGGTCGGTCATGTCGCGCGGCGGCCTGCAGAAGGAAATGCTGGAAGAGGAGGGGAATGTCTTCGCGGCGTTCCCGAAGCGGGGGCAGCGTGAGCGTGGCTACGCTGAGCCGGTAATACAGGTCGGCACGGAACAGGCCCTGTTCGGCAAGCAATCGCAAATCGACTTTGGTGGCGGCGATCACCCGGCAGTCGATCGGAATGGTAGCGTTGGACCCGAGCCGCTCCAGCGTGCGTTCCTGCAGCACCCTGAGCAGCTTGATCTGCATGGGAATCGGCATGGATTCGATTTCGTCGAGAAAGAGCGTACCGCCATTGGCGTGCTCAATTCTGCCGATTCGTCGCTTGCCGGCTCCGGTGTAGGCTCCCGCCTCATGCCCGAAGACTTCGCTCTCGAACAGGGTATCGGGAAGCCCGCCGCAATTGATGGCCACGTAGTTGCCCTTGTAGCGCGGACTGGCTTCGTGCAGGCAGCGCGCGACGAGTTCCTTGCCGCTCCCGGTTTCTCCCTGGATCAACACGTCGGCTGCGCTGTTGGCCAGGCTGGCGATCAGTTCGCGGACGCGCACCATGCCGCTGGATTGACCGATCAGGCGGGCTTCGATATGGTCGCGCCCTTCGAGGCGGTGACGAAGTTCTCGAACCTCCAGTACCAGCTGCCGTTTTTCGATGGCGCGTCGCACGACTTCGACGAGTTGCTCCGGAGGAAATGGTTTCTGAATGAAATCGTAAGCTCCGTCCTTCATCGCTTGGACGGCCATCGAGATGTCGCCGTGGCCGGTGATCAGAACCACGGGCAATTCGGGGTCGGTGCGGGTCAACTCGCGCTGGAACGTGATGCCGTCCATGCGCGGCAGGCGAATATCGCTGACGACGACGCCGGGAAAATCCGCGCACAAATATCGTCGCGCTTCTTCGACGCTGCCTGCGCTTTCGGTGGGGATCCCCTCGAGTTGCAGCGCCTGTTCGCAACCGAGGCGGACATCCGGATCGTCTTCGATAATCAGTACCTTGAGGTTCATGATGGTTTTGCATTCCGCGCATGAGGTAGTTGCAGGGTGAACACGGCACCGCCTTCAGGATGGTTGCTCCCGGCAAGGGTACCGCCGAAGTCGCTGACGATTCCTGCCGAAATGGCCAATCCCAACCCCAGGCCGTGTCCCGCATCCTTGGTTGTGAAGAAAGGTTCGAAGATGCGGTCAAGTGCCTCGTCGCTCAATCCAGGGCCATGGTCGCGAACCTGCAGGCGGATCATCTCGTCGTGCATGTCACCGTGGATTTCGATTCTCGGGGAATCCTGCTCGGTTTGAGCATCGAGGGCGTTGCCGATCAGATTGACCATGACCTGTTCGAGACGGTTTGCATCGCAAAAGGCTTCGATTGGAGTTTCGGGGAAGTGGGATTCGATGTGTGCGCCTGAACTCACCAGGCGCTGATCGAGCAGCGCAATCGCGCTACTGACGACCATTCTGATGTCGGTGGGTTGAGCCTGTCCGGTCGACTTCCGGGCAAAGGCTTTGAGTTGTCCCGTAATTTGCCCCATGCGATCGACGAGTTGCCCAATACGCTCGAGGTTATTCCGCGCAGTGGTTTCGTCTCCACGATCGAGAAACCGCGTGGCATTGCCTGACAGTGTGCGCAGCGCTGCGAGCGGTTGGTTGAGTTCGTGCACAATGCCGGCAGACAGCTGTCCGATAACCGCAAGCTTGCCTGCCTGGATCAGTTCGTCCTGAGCCGCGCGAAGCGTGCGTTCGGCGCGGGCGCGTTCCACGACCTCGTCCTGTAACTGCTTGTTCGCGGAGGAGAGATCGGCCGTGCGTTCCTCGACTTTGCGCTCTAGGTCGTCGTAGGCCTTCTGCAGGGCTTCCCGCGCGGCGAGGCGGTCGCTCAGATGTCGTCTCCTCTGGAATACCATGGCCGCTACGATACATAGAAGGATCGTGGTGATTCCCGCTACCGCAGCACGGATCAGCCCGATTTCGTCAACCGGATCCAGATGCGAGAAAACCGTGAGCGTCCATGGCGTTCCCGGCATAGGTTGGGACTGCCACAGGAACTTTCCGGCCACCGGATATGACGATACCATTTCCTGTTGTTCCTTGGCCAGGCGTACGACGCGGGCACCGAATTTAAGCGTGGAGACTTCCTTGACGCCCAGCGGTTGAAGTGCACGGCGGTTATATTGCTGGGTGCGATCGAAGGCGTTGCGGGTGCTTTCGTCAAGAGGCCGCAAGGTCGTGAATTTCCAGTCGGGAACCGAACTGAGGATGACCACGCCGTTCTCATCGGCGACAAGGACCGGGGCTTCCACTGTCGTCCAGGATTTCTCCAGTTGTTCCAGACTCACCTTGACCACGGCGACCCCGAGCATTCTTCCCTTGTCGGCCAGTGCTGACGACAGGTAGTAGCCGGGCTCGCTGCGTGTCGTGCCTATCCCGAAGAAGCGGCCGCTTCCGCTGTCCAGCGCGTCGCGGAAATAGGCGCGGAATGACAGGTCTTCACCGACGAAACTGTCGCTTCTGCGCCAATTGCTGGCGGCCAGTACCTTGCCCTTGCGGTTCATGATGTAGATGGCCAGCGTGCCCGCACGGTCGTTGAGTTGTTCCAGGTAGCTGTTAAGTGTTTCTGTCAGCCTTGCATCGTCAGGGCGGACAAGCAGGTCCAGGACGTCGCGTTCGAGTCCGAGGGTGGCTGGAAAATAAGCGTACTTTCCGATCTCACGTTCCAGGCTGGCCGCATAGAGATCGAGGCGATGGCGTCCCGTTGCCTGAAGTTCGGACAGTCCCATCTGCTGGCTGATCTGGTACGTTGCCACGACCACTGCGAAGACCAGCGAGGCGATGGCCAGGAGGATGAGTGTCAGGCGCAGTGGGCGGCGTATCAGCATGCGTGAATGGGCGTCGAGTCGCGGGGCGCGGTGAGTTGTTGTCTTTTTCTTCGCTCGGCTATGAAAAAGCGGTTGGTCCGGATCTGTCGGCGAGGCGATGAAATGGCCGACGCTGTCAATGTGTTCGATGGGTTTCCCGGCTCTAACGATACGTGATTACGTGTGAAACTGCGAAAAAAAGCAGCCCCGAACCGAAGGCGGGGCTGCATCTGTTATATCGATTCTTGTTGTAAGGAACCCACGAAATCCTGAGCTCCCTCTGTCCCGGCCGGACCAGGCGATCGACCGCATCTCCTGACGCGCTGCACTTGGTCCGACATTGCCGAAGAACCGATTCAGGCGATCACGCCCACTTTT
>DBMG01000130.1 GCA_002304785.1 Candidatus Accumulibacter sp. UBA704
CCTGAAACGCGGGCCTTGGCCACGTCGGGGACGGAGAAGTAAGTGTGGAAGGCGAAGGCCAGCGGAGCGGCGTCGCTGCCGCGATTTTCCACGTGCATGACCATTTTCAGGGCTTTCCCCGCCTCGATTTCCAGACGGAACAGGAATGCGTGCGGCCAGAGCGCGCTGGTTGCCGCATCACCGCTCAATGCCATCACCAGGCTTGTGGCGCCGCTTTCCAGGCGTTCGGCGGCGACGACAGTCCATTCCTTGATGCGCGCGAAGCCATGCATGGTTTTGCCGTCCGGACCCGGGCCGAACCACGGCAGGCACAGCGGGATGCCGCCGCGGATCGGCGTGCCTTCCTGCAGCAGTGTTTTCGGCGATACCCACAGCATCTCGCGCTGCCCGGCAGGCTGGAAGGACATTACATGGGCGCCTTGCACGGCAATGACCGTTCGCCCGAGCGCGTTTTCGACGAGCAGCATCGGCAAGCCGGCATCTGTCGGTTGGTGCAGACTGGGAAAGAGTTGCCTGGAGTTGATCCGCCGGATGCCGGCGGACAGGAGTTGCTGCTCGTTGCAGGTTTGGTCGGGCATGTTGGTGTCCTTGGAAGGGGCAGAGGGCGGGTCAGGATAACGCTTTGCGCCGCCGGGCGAAAGCCAGCAAGGCCACCGCAGCCGCCACCGCGGGCCAGTTGCCCCAGCGCACGTAAGGCGTGCTGCCGTCGTAGGCCCGGACTTCTCCGACCAGCGCGCCCTGGGTGAAGGGGGTGAGTACGTTGCGGACCGTGCCATCGACGTCAATGACGGCCGTCATTCCGGTGTTGGTGGCGCGCAGCATCATGCGCCCGGTTTCCAGCGCACGCAGGCGCGCGATCTGCAGGTGCTGGGCCGGGGCCAGCGAATCGCCGAACCACGCGACATTGGAAATGTTCACCAGTAGGGTGGCTTCGGGCAGAGTGCGGATGATTTCCTCGCCGAAAGCATCCTCGTAGCAGATGTTGATGGCGATTTTCTGGCCGTTGATGTGCAAGGGAGGTTGAGTTTTTGCCCCGGGAGTGAAGTCCGACATCGGGATGTTGGCCATGGACATGAACCAGGCGAAGCCGGGCGGGATGAATTCGCCGAAGGGAACGAGGTGCGATTTGTCGTAGCGTTGGCTTGCCGAGGTGCCCGCGCTGAGCGCGCTGTTGGAGTAGCCGTGGCGGTCGCCGGTGACGATGCCGAACAGCAGGTCGCCGTTCTCCCGAGCGGCGAGTTTCCTCATTTCCTCAAGATACGCGGGCGGGACTTCGTGAAGAAAGACCGGCAAAGCCGTTTCCGGAAGGACGGTCAATTGCGCCGGGTTGTCGTGCATCAGGCGGTAGTACGTGCGTAGCGACTCCTCGAATTTCTCGGGGCGCCACTTGAGATCCTGAGCGATGTTGCCTTGCAGCAGGGCGACGCGCATGGAGGAACCGCGGGGCGTCGTCCATTCGTGGCCGAGTAGCCAGAATCCGCTGATCGCGATGGCGGCGATCGGAACGAGGCTCTTGAGGCGTGCCTTGCCCATGATCGCGCGGCCCACGCAGGAGGCGACAAGGGCGGTTAGCAGCGACACGCCGTAAACACCGACCATCGGCGCGAAACCGGCGAGCGGGCTGGGCGGGGTCTGCGAATAACCGACGGATAGCCAGGGAAATCCGGTCAGAACCCAGCCGCGCAGCCATTCGCCGAGTGTCCACAAGCCAGCGAAGAACAATCCCCGCGGCCAGCCCGCCGAAGGGGAAAAACGGACGAAAAGAGCGCCTGCCAGCGCCGGGTAGAGCGCCATGGCGGCACAGAAAAGCACGGTGGCCAGTCCGGCGACCGCCGCCGGCATGCCGCCGAAGAGACTCAGGCTGACGTAGATCCACGACACTCCGGCGAGAAAGAAGCCGAAGCCGAAGAACCATCCGATGAGCGCGCCGTCGCGGGCTGAGCCACTTCTTTCGACGGCCGTTTCGAGTACGGCGAACAGGCCGCCCAGCGTTAGCCAGATGACCGGGAACCAGCCGAGCGGGGCAAAGGCGGCAACGCCGGCCGCGCCCAGCACAAAGGCCGCGAGCCGGGATTTCGCGGCAGACTCAGTCCAGCGCATCCGGCTCGGGCGGACGGCGGGTGACGAGGAGGGTGTACAGTCGCCGCCGGTCCGCGCGCAGCACCTGGAAATGCAGGTTCTCGATGTCGAATTCTTCCTTGCGCCGGGGCACGCGGCCGAGGGCGTTCAGGACCAGGCCGCTGACCGTGTCGCAGTCCTCGTCGCTGAAGCGTGTGCCGAACTCGGCGTTGAGATCCTCGATCGTGGTCTGCGCCTTGACCCGGAAGCGCCCAAACTGGTCCTGACGGATGTTGTCCTCGGCTTCGTCGAAATCGTACTCGTCCTCGATGTCGCCGACGATCTGTTCGAGGACGTCCTCAATGGTCACTAGGCCGCTGACTCCGGCGTATTCGTCGATGACAATGGCCATATGGTTGTGCGAGACGCGGAATTCGCGCAACAGGACGTTCAGTCGTTTCGATTCGGGGATGAAAACCGCGGGGCGCAGCCAGTCGCGCAGGTTGAAAGGCTTGTCCTTCCTGATACGCAGCAGGTCCTTGGCGAGCAG
>DBMG01000035.1 GCA_002304785.1 Candidatus Accumulibacter sp. UBA704
CCGGCGATTTCGTGCTGGCATTGCAGGATGCATTTGCGGGAAACCTCGGTCGGGTGCGCCGTGAGCACCGGCGAGACCAGCGCCGTCGCAAAGAATCGGCGCAGCTTGTCGGCCGGAAGCCCGGCCTCCTGGAGGCGATCAAGCGCCTTCTGCAGGCTGCCGTCGCGAGGTGCCGAACCCTGCCGGGCGTGCACACGGCGGCGCCGGATGTGATGCTGGTCTTCGGCAATGTTCGCCAGATGCAGGAAGTAACTGAAGGCTCGGACGACGGAAATCATCGTATCGCGCGGCAGACTATTGAGAACGGCTTCCAGATCGGCACGCGCCGCCGTGTCAATTTCCCGATCCGGGCTCTGGTTCAGTCGGACAGAGGCTTGGCGAATATGCTCGACGGCGGCGAATACGTCGTCACCTTCCTGTTCCCGCACGGTATCGCCGAGCAGGCGGCCGAGCAGGCGGGTGTCGTCACGGAGCGGGAGATCTTTGTTGCTGACAGGCATAGGCGATGGTCGCGAGGTGGGTTGACTGAAATCTACTCTCTCAAGGCACCGGCGGAGGAAGGAAGTTCCTGAAAGCAGTTGTCGATTCGCCTCGGATACTTCAAGACGCCGAGAACAACCAAGTGCGAATCAGTCACACCTGTTGCAACAATGTGCGGAGCCGACAGGTCGAATACTTGTTTCGCCCGAGAACTGCAGGAGGAGCGCACGATGAACAACGAACAGGCAGCACCTGGAACGAAAGGTGTTACGGTGAAATTACTGGCGACGGTCGACCTTGGCCCCGAGATCGAGGGCATGACGGGGCGCCAACTTCGAATGCGGATGGTGACCATCGAGCCGGGAGGCGTCTTCGGCCCGATTCATGATCATAAGGACAGGCCAGGCACCGTCTATATCATGCAAGGAACGATCACCGACCATCGAAATGGAATCGCTACGGACTATGGACCAGGAGTGGGGTGGCCCGAGGATCGGAACACCACGCACTGGCTCGAGAACAGAGGAACGATTCCGGCAGTCGAGATCTCGGTCGATATCGTCAGGCAAGCGTAAGCCCGACGTCCAGCGCAGCCACGCCTGCTAAACGGCGCTCCCGGACGCCTTTCAGCCGGTTTCGCGTCGCCTCGCCCTTTCCGCGCGATGCCTTCACGAGCTTCCCGAAGCTTCGTGGCACGCGCGCCCATTTGCTATGATTGTGACATTCCCCTGCGACTTCCGGCGGTCGACGCATCCACGACAATGCTCCCTGAGAAACTCGGCAGATACCAGATCATCGCGGCCACCGGCGACAACGCGCTGGGGGCGACGTATCTCGGCAACGACCCGCTGCTCAAGCGCAAGGCGGTGCTGCAGACCGTGCGCGTCGCCCCGGCGGTCGCAGACCGGAGTGGCGCGCCGGAGCATTTTCTCAAGGACATCAAGGCGGTCGAACGGCTCAGCCATGTCAATATCGCCACAGTGTATGACTGCGGGCAGGAGGGCGATCTCGCCTACATCGCCACCGAATTCCTCGACGGCCGCGACCTCCGCGAGTTGATCGTCCGGGATCAGCCCGTTCCCGCGGAACTCGCCGTCGATATCGTGGCCGGCATCGCGGATGGGCTGGCTTACGCCCATCGGCACGGTGTCATCCATCAGAACGTCACCCCGGCGCACATCACGGTCCTGGCCAACGGCGGCGTCAAGCTCTCGGGCTTCGGCATCGCCGCCCTGCAAACGGGGAGCCTGCAGGCGGATGCGGCGCTGCAGGGCACGACGGCCTATCTGGCGCCCGAACAGTTCTCGGGCAAGCGCGCCGATGCGCGAACCGATATTTTCTCGCTGGCGGTGATCCTGTATCAGTTGCTGACCGGCAAGCCGCCTTTCGACGGCGACAACGCCGCCGAAGTGATGTACCGGATCGTCCGCAAGCCGGCGCGATGGCCTTCGCGCGCGGCGCGACTCGAGCACCGTGGATTCGACTTCATTCTCGCCCGCGCCCTGGCCAAATTGCCGGATGACCGCTACCCCTCGGCCATCGAGTTTGCCGCCGACCTTCGCCGCGCACGCGAGCTGGCCGAACGCGCACCACTGCCCTGGCCAACCGGCGGCTTGTCGCAGCGCAAGAGTTCCGGCAGTGGCCATTCGGTGGCCTCGCGGGGTGAGGACGTCAACGGTTGGACCTCCCGGCGCCTGGCCTATGCCGTCGTCGGCGTCGCGCTGGCCGCTGGCCTGGCGTTCGTCGGTTGGAACGCAACCCGCCCGGCACCTGCTCCCGCACTCGTTGCTCCCGCTGCACAGCCCTCCGCCCAATCGGCACAAGCGCCCGCCCCCGCCCGGCCGACCCAAGTCGTTGCTCCGGCAATCGACAGCACTCCGCAACAAGCACCCTCCGCGCCGCCACCAGAGATCGCACCTGCCCCGACGGCCATTGCCGCCGCAGCAAGCGACGTGGCGCCGCCGGCGCCGGCCAAGCCCGCTACGGTCACGCTATCCGTCGCCCCGTGGGGCGAAGTCTTCGTCAACAACCAAAGCCGCGGCATTTCGCCACCGCTGACGCGGCTGGAACTGCCGCCCGGCCGGGTGCGCATCGAAATCCGCAATTCCGGCGCTCCGGCACTGGTCAAGGAACTGAACCTGGACGCCGGGAAAACCGTGCGCTTGAAGCACAAGTTCTGAACGCCCGAAAGGAATCCCATGAGACACGGCCTTTCCCTGTTCGCTTTGGCATGCCTGCTCGGCGGCTGCGCCACGCCGGAAGCTCCGCCCGCGCCACCGGAAGCGCCCTTGGCCGCCGAAACGCCTCCCGCCGAGCCTGTCTCCGAAACCCCGCCGGCACCTGCTCCAAAGCCGGGGGCCGCCGGCCTGGCAAAAGGCATCGACGCTTACGAGAACGGCCAATACCGGTTGGCGCGCAACCAGTTGAACAGCGCGCTCACAAGCGGTCTCGACGCGCCCGACCAGGTCGTCGCCCACAAGTATCTGGCCTTCATCGCCTGCGCCGGCGGCGAGAGGATTACCTGCCGAAGCCACTTCAAGAAGGCGCTGGACATCGACCCTGGCTTCAGCCTGACCCGCACCGAATCCGGCCACCCCGTCTGGGGCAAGATCTTTCGCGAGGTGAAGGCAGAGCGGTCTAAGGCCAAACGCTGAGCCGCCTCGCGCTACGCATTCAGAGCGGCGCGGACAAACGGCTCGATCTTTTCCGGTTTGGTGAATGGGGCAAAGCGGCGCAGCACTTGCCCGTCGCGTCCGATCAGGAACTTGGTGAAGTTCCAGCGAATCGAGGGGCCGAACAATCCCGGCCTGGCCGCCGTGAGCAGCTTGAACAGCGGATGCGCGTTCGGGCCGTTGACGTCGGTCTTGGCGAACATGGGAAAACTCACGCCGTAATTGACCAAGCAGGTCGCGGCGATGTCGTCGGCGCTGCCGGGCTCCTGCTGGCCGAATTGGTTGCACGGGAAGCCGAGGACGACAAACCCGCGCTCCCGGTACTTCTGGTACAGGGATTCCAACCCCGCGTATTGCGGCGTAAAACCGCATTGGCTCGCCGTATTGACGACCAGGACCACTCGGTTCGCGTAATCGCTCATCGCGATCGTCTGGCCGCGCAGGCTGGTTGCGCTGAGTTGGTGAAACGCGTTCATGAGACACATCCTTTGTCCAGTCGGGGCCATCGGCGCAAGCGGAATCCACGACCTGTTCCGCCCTGTTGCATGCTACCCGCCCGCTCACCATGGACATATGCCCTGGCCAACTGTTCCCATTCCTTCCGGGTGCCGCCGAAGATCAACCCGAAAGCCCGCTCCTGCGAAATGCCGATGCCCGCGCTTCTTCCCAGCCGAGCAAGGCCAGCTTTCGTTCGCTCCCCCAAAGGTAGTCCCCGACGTCCCCGGTTTCCCGGATGACCCGATGGCAAGGGATGAGGAAGCCGATGCTGTTGGCCGCCAGCGCATTTCCGACGGCGCGCTGGGCATGCGGGCTTCCGGCTTGGCGGGCCAGCTGTTGGTACGAGGTGACCTGCCCGAACTCGGTGTGCACCAGCGCCTCCCACACCTTGATCTGGAAGTTCGTACCCTTGAGGACAAGATGGATCTTCCCGCGCGTCGGCGTTTCCGGAAAAATCAGCCGGAGCAGTTCGCCAGCCCGCCCGTGGTCCGGTGTCAGCGTCGCCTCCGGCCAACGCGC
>DBMG01000076.1 GCA_002304785.1 Candidatus Accumulibacter sp. UBA704
GACGCGGCGCAGAAGGCCGTCGCGGCCGGTGCCGGGGCCGCCAGCGTGCTGACCACCGCCGCCAACGCGTGGGCCGACCGCGCGGGTGGCGCCTCCGGGGCTCTGTGGGGCCTGGCCCTGCGCATCTGGGGCAGCAAGCTGAGCGACGAAGCGGAATTGACCGCGGAGGGCGTCGCCCAGGGCGCACAGGCCGGCCTGGATGCCATAATGCGCCTCGGCGGTGCCAAGGTTGGCGACAAGACCTTGGTCGATTCCTTCGTGCCTTTCGCCAGCACGCTCAACGCGGAAGTGGCCAAGGGCAAACCCCTGGCGGCGGCCTGGGCGATTGCCGCCGACGTGGCTACCCAAGCCGCCGATGCCACCGCCCAGTTGACGCCGAAGCTCGGTCGCGCCAAGTCGCACACGCAGCGCAGCTTGGGTTATCCGGACGCCGGCGCAATCTCGCTGGCCCTGTGTGCGCGGGTCGTTGCCGAAGCCATGAAGGGCTGATACCGCCGCGATAGTTTTCGTTGATCTCCTGACTGGGATGGTCGTGGCAAGAAGTCTCATACCTTCTTGCCGTGGCCATCCTTTTTTTCTATGGTGAAACTGTCTCTCCGCGGAGAACCGCGTTCAAGGATGTCCGCCGAAGCCTTGCGAAGCAAAGACAGAGACAGGCACCGCTAGAAACAGCCATCAGCGAAAGCGCTGGTTCCCCATGCCGAGCCCATAGCCGCGGATGTCGGTCGCCCGATGCCCGCAGATTGTCTTTTTTGCGAGGGAGGAACCAACGTGAATAGTCATTTCAGAATTGCGGTGAAGTTCTGTGCCGCATCGGTTCTCGCCGGATTCATGGGAGCCATTGCTCCGGCGGCTGGTGCATTGATCTGGAACGTGGAGTATCTCGATGCCGCGGGATCCGGTTTTAACGACGGCACGTTTGGCGCGCAGCGGCGCAGCACCCTAGGGTCAGTGCTTTCGTATGTATCAGGCGTCCTGTCGGCGGAGAATGGAACAATTGATCTCCGTGTGGACGTGTCTCAGTCGGACGGTACCGGCTTCCTTGCGCAGGGCGGCACCTACTTCAACCCTAGCGCTCCGGCCGGATACTACAATGGCTTTGCCTACGATCATGTGCGTTCTGGGGGCGACCCGTCAGCAACGGTGCCTGATGCAACGATCCTCGTGGATTTTGGCTATGTCTGGAATTCTGGGCTGGGGGCGCCCGCAGCCAATCAATACGATCTCTTCTCCGTGCTCCTTCATGAGATAACACATACACTGGGCTTTAATTCTCAGGTGATGCAAGACGGAAGCAGCTTTTTCGGTTCCAACAACCCGGGAATATTCAACGTATTCGATAGCTATCTGGCCTTGGCCGGTGGTCAAAACCTGTTTGGAGCAGGCGGGCATTTTCTCGGAGTCGCCAACGATCTGATCAGTGGAAACGTTGTATTCAGGAGTCCGAGCAGCGGCGATGATTTTCTCATGTACTCGCCGGATCCCTTTGAAGGCGGCTCAAGCCTTCAGCATTTCAGCGGCATTTCGGGTGCGGTGATGCTTCCTTCCTACAGTCGGGGCAGCAGTATTCGCAGCTATTCGCCGGCGGATTGCACTGTGCTCGTCGACATCGGGTGGAGCGCCAGTTGCGGAGCCATTCCGGAACCTTCGTCCGGGTGGCTCCTGACTGCAGGGCTTGCTCTGCTTCTGGCGGCAATCTGCAGGATTGGCGATCAGGAAAGAAGAAGGTTCGACTCGGTGGACCTGGTCGCGCTGTAGCCGCGAATCTCCTTTGAAACTTCGTTCAACGCCTGCTCCAGCACTCCTTTCGACTCTTGATCCGGACTTTCTCCGTGGGGTGCGTGGCGTGGAGAATGGAGGGCGATGGTTGCCTCTCGTGGGGCGACCGCCGGTTCTTTTTGTGTTCCACTGTCGGCGTATGATCATCGGATGAAGGTTGCGGGTCGGGAGCGAACGCCAATGGAACTTCGTCAGCTGCACTATTTCGTCCGCGTCGTGGAACGCGGCAGCATGGGTCGCGCGGCACTGGAACTCGGTGTCGGCACCTCGGCGCTGAGCCAGCAGATCAGCCGGTTGGAAAGCGAGTTGGCCACGCGCCTGCTGCAGCGTACCTCCACGGGCGTGGTGCCGACCGAAGCCGGGCTGGCCTTCTGGCCGCAGGCCCAACTGGCCATTCGCCATGCCGAGGCGGCCAAGAGTGCTGCGCGTCATGCGCGCCTGTCCGGCCAGGTCAGCGTGGGCATGGCGCCGAGCACCGGTGCCGTCCTCGGCCTGCCCTTCCTGCTGGCCATGCGTGAGCGTTATCCCGATATCGGCGTGCGCCTCGTCGAGACCCTGTCAGGCAACCTGGCATCGTTGATCGGCATGCGCCAGCTCGACCTGGCGGTGCTCTTCCAGGCCGAGCGCGCGCAGCGCTGGAGCGTGATTCCGCTGCTCGAGGAACGGCTCTTCGTGATCGGCAGATCGGATGCGTTCCCCTGGCCGGGACAGGGCCCGCTGAGTCTTGGACAGATTGCCGCTCTGCCTCTGATCCTGCCCAGCGACCAGCACGGCTTGCGCGCGCTGATCGAAGTGGCGGCGGCGCGGGTCGGCGTCGTGCTCGATGTGGTGCTGGAAATCGACGGCCTGGCGATGCTCATGGACGCCGTCCGCGCGGGCCTCGGCGCCACGGTTCAGCCCGGCGCGGCGACCGCACGGCTCGACGATCCGGAGCTGGTGGCCCGAGAAATCGCCGACGCGCAGGCACGCCGGCCGAATCTGCTGGTCAGTCTGTCCGACGATGAACTTTCCCCGGCGGGCCTGGCGGCGCGCGTCGTCCTCGCCGAGGTCGCCCGAGACCTGGCAACCCGCGGGAAATGGCCGGGCGCTGCTCTTTACGAAACGTAAACACCCCTTCCCAGAGCCCCGCTGGCGCCGGGACGGGGAACTCCCTAAAGTCGTCGCCGTTCGATGGAGCTTGCGACGATGTACGATGTCCTGGTTATCGGCGGCGGGAACGCCGCTCTCTGTGCCGCCCTTTCCGCTCGCGAGAGGGGTGCGTCGGTGTTGCTGCTGGAGTCCTCGCCGCGCGAATGGCGCGGCGGAAACTCGCAGCACACGCGCAACCTGCGCTGCATGCACGACGCGCCGCAGGATGTGCTGGTCGACGCCTATCCCGAAGATGAATACTGGCGCGACCTGTTGGGCGTGACCGGCGGACTGACCGACGAGGCGCTGGCCCGGTTGGTCATCCGCAGCACGGCCTCCTGCCGCGACTGGATGCGTCGCCACGGCGTGCATTTCCAGCCATCGATCTCGGGCGCGCTGCACACCGCGCGCACCAACGCCTTCTTCATGGGTGGCGGTAAGGCGCTGGTCAATGCCTATTACCGCAGCGCAGCACGGCTCGGTATCGAGATCCGCTATGACACGCCGGTTGACGCGCTGGAGTTGTGCGATGGCGATTTCCTGGCCGCGCGGATCGGCGACGAACGCGTTGCCGCGCGTTCCTGTGTTGTCGCTGCCGGCGGCTTTGAATCGAACCGCGAGTGGCTGCGCGACGCCTGGGGTCAGAACGAACAAGGCGAATGGCCTGCCGACAACTTTCTGATCCGCGGCACGCGCTTCAACCGCGGCGTACTGCTCAAGCACCTCATCGACTCCGGGGCGGATGCCATTGGCGATCCGTCACAATCCCATTGCGTGGCCATCGACGCGCGCGCGCCGNNAGCGGTTCTACGACGAGGGCGAGGATTTCTGGCCCAAACGCTATGCCATCTGGGGTCGGCTGGTAGCGAAGCAGTCGAGGCAGATCGGCTACGCGATCATCGACGCCAAAGCCATCGGTCGTTTCATGCCACCCGTCTTTCCGGGGATCCGCGCCAATACGCTGAACGATCTGGCGCGGGAGCTCGGCCTGGACGAGGCGCGCTTCATGCGCACGGTGAAGGACTACAACGCGGCCTGCCGTGTCGGGCGCTTCGACCATACGGTGCTCGATGACTGCCATACGGAAGGCCTGTCACCGGCCAAGACGCACTGGGCGCTGCCGCTCGATACGCCGCCGTTCTACGGCTACGCCCTGCGTCCGGGCATTACCTTCACTTACCTTGGCCTGAAGGTGAACGAGCATGCGGCCGTTCACTTCGGCGGCCGGCCCAGCCGCAACCTCTTCGTCGCCGGTGAAATGATGGCTGGCAACGTGCTCGGCAAGGGCTATCTGGCCGGCATCGGGATGTCCATCGGCACCACCTTCGGGCGCATTGCCGGAGCACAGGCGGCGCAGGCCGCACCGACGGGAAACGCAAGGAGTCTACATGCAGATGAGTGACAGCACGATCGGGATCGATGCGCCCGGCGACAGCGAGGCGGAAGTGGCGCGTGTCATGCAGATCTGCAACGCCTGCCGCTATTGCGAAGGATTCTGCGCCGTCTTTCCGGCCATGACCCGGCGTATCGAATTCGGCAAGGCCGACGCTCATTACCTGGCCAATCTCTGCCACAACTGCGGCTCCTGCCTGCACGCCTGCCAGTACGCACCGCCGCACGAATTCGTGCTCAACGTGCCGCGGGCGATGGCCCGGCTGCGCGGAAAGACGTACGCCGACTATGCGTGGCCGTCGTGCATGGGCGCGGCCTATCGGCATGCGGGCGGATCGCTGGTGCTGGCGCTGTTGGCCAGCCTGCTGCTGTTTGCGCTCCTGCCCGCCGGCCAGGTCTTCCAATCTGTCGATCGGCCCGGCGATTTCTTCGCCTTGTTTCCTCATGGCACGCTGGTGTGGATGTTCGGTGCTGTTTTCGCCTTCGCCGCGCTGGCCCTGGGCGTTGGGGTCGGTCGCTTCTGGCGGGAAGTCTCGCCAGGAGTGCCGAACGTTCCGGCGGCGAGCGAGGCGGCGCGGTCCATCCTGACGCTCAAGTATCTCGACGGCGGCCATGGCGAAGGCTGCAATAACGAGGACGACGCTTTCTCGCTGTGGCGCCGGAATTTCCACCATCTGACCTTCTACGGCTTCCTGCTCTGCTTCGCGGCCACGCTGGCGGCCACGGTCTACCACTATGTGCTTGGCATCCCCGCGCCTTACGCCCTGAACAGCGTGCCGGTACTCCTTGGCACGGCGGGCGGGATCGGTCTGGTGGTCGGCCCGGCCGGCCAGCTCTGGTCCAATCTGCGGCGCCATCCGCTCCACGGCGACCCGGCGCAACGCCCCCTCGATCGCGGCTTCATGGTTTTGCTGTTGCTGACCAGCGCCAGCGGACTGGCCTTGCTGGCCTGGCGCGATACCGTTGCGATGGGTGTCCTGTTGGTCGTGCATCTCGGGGCCGTGATGGCCTTTTTCCTGACTCTCCCGTACGGCAAGTTCGCCCACGGGATCTATCGCTCGGCCGCGCTGCTCAAGTGGGCGATCGAAAAGCGGCAGGCCAGCGGGTTGAAACTGGGCAGCGATTAGGTTGTCCATCGGTCTCCTGACGATTTCGGGTGACCCACATCATGCGATTCCTTCTCGCACCGCTTCTTGGCTTTCTTGTCGCTTTTCGTGCTATGGCTGGCGGAGAGCCTCCCCGCGCGCCCGTTCCGCCGCTGGTCGCCGTGCCTTCTCTGAATGCGGAGCGCTATATGGGGACCTGGTACGAGATTGCCAAATACCCCAACCGTTTCCAGAAACAATGCGTGGCCGACACGCGCGCCGAGTATTCGCTCATGGCGGATGGCCGGGTGCAGGTCATCAACCGTTGCCGTCTGCAAAATGGCGAAATGGAGTCGGCCAGCGGCATTGCCCGGAAGGTGGGCGGGGCCGGTTCGGCGAAACTGGAGGTTCGCTTCGCTCCCGCCTGGCTGTCATTCATTCCGGCGGTGTGGGGCGATTATTGGGTCATCGATATCGATGACGCTTACCGGCTGGTCGCCGTGAGCGAACCGAAGCGCGATTACCTGTGGGTGCTCTCGCGCACGCCTACGGTCGATGCGGCGCGCTATGCGGCCCTGCTCGCCCGGCTTGGCGAGCATGGGTTCGACCTCGACCGGCTCGAAGTCACGCTTCAGGAGGGCGGCGTGTCCGTGCGCTGAATGGATATGCAAATGGCACGGAGGCATTACAGATTGTCACATAACCGCCCAACAACACCCACAGACAGAGCCGTTGCCGGTGGGTATTCTGCAATCGTTGCTTCAGCGTCCNNCAATCCCGTGCCACACCGGCGCGGGATTTTTTTTGCCGTTTTGCACACTCCGCTTTGTCTGGGAACGAAGCGCAGGCTAGTATGTCTTTACGCGCATGTCGCTCATTCGCGGGCGACGCGTGGTTCATCCGGGAACTCAGCGGGTTCGGCTTTTGGGGAGAAAATGGCTGACAGCGCACCGTCGCAGGGGGATAACCGCCGGGCCATCCGCAACGTGGCCGCGCTTACGGCCGTGTTTCTGGCCAGCCTGTGGGGATTTTTTGGTTATTGGGCGGTTTCCAGCCGTCAGGAGGTGATGTCCTCCACCGAGAACGGATTGCTGCAGATGGCCCATGCGGTCGAGCAGTATGCCCACAACGTGGTCAAGATGGCCGAAATCATTCAGACGTCTGCCGAGCACTGGCTGGCCGAGAACAGGGCTGTCGATCCGCTTACCGATCAGGGCTTTGCTTCCCTGGTTGAAGATTTCCGAAAGAAAACCGGCGGGTTGATCGATATCCGCCTGATCACTTCGAGCGGCGATCTCCATTTCCTTCCCGGCGACTCGGGCCAGCCGCGCGACAATGTGGCCGACCGCGAGTATTTCCAGGCGGCGATGCGAGCTCCGCCGGGGAAACAGCATATCGGCGTGCCCGTGGTCAGTCGCGTGACCGGCCAGTGGCGTCTGCCGATTACCACGCAGATGGTGCACAGAAACCGCGGGTTCGCGGTGATGAATGCGTCGGTCAACCTGACCGAGATGATCGAAACATTCGAACAGGAACGTCGCAAGCCGAGAGGTTCGATTTCGCTCTGGCGGGACGACGGTATTTTGCTGGCCCGCGCGCCGCATGACGATGGTGCTATCGGCAAGCCGCTGGCAAAGCCGGGCTCTTTGCAACTGGAAATGATCACCCGAAACCGCCAAGGATTTTTCGTTTGGGAAGATACCCCGGTCGACGGCGCGAAGCGCCTGGTCAGCTACCGGCGCATTGGCGACCTGCCGATCGTCATCCTGGTTACGGCAAATCTCGACGACACGCTGGAGCCGTGGAGACGGCAGGTAATCATGGTGTCCATCGCGCTGGTCTTCGTCACCGTCTGGGGCGCGCTGTTCTCCGGCCAACTGGTCGACGCGTTGGGCAGGCTCGCGCGGCTGGCCACGGTGGACGCGCTGACCGCTTTGTCCAACAGGCGTCATCTGATGGAAAGCGGTACGCATGAGTTGGCGCGCATGCGTCGTTACGGAAGCCCGATGGCGTTGATGATCCTCGATGTGGATGACTTCAAGCACATCAACGATGCCTGGGGCCACCCGACCGGAGACCGCGTGCTGCAGGGACTGGCGCGCGCAATGAACGAAGCCGTGCGCGACCAGGATACCGTCGGGCGGCTGGGCGGCGAGGAATTCGCCGTGATCCTTCCCGAAACCGACCAGGCGGGCGCGACCATCATCGCCGAACGAATACGCGCTGCCGTACAGGATTCGGTAATGGCGACCACCGATGATGGCGTGCCCGTCCGGGTTACCGTGAGCATCGGGATCACCACGCTGGCTTCGGAGAACGACTCGTTCGAAGCGGCCCTGGGACGCGCGGATAAGGCGCTGTATCGGGCCAAGGAAGGCGGGCGGAACCGGGTGATAGCGGATTGAATATTGGCTCCCGGCTGTTGATGTCCTGCGGCGTGCCGTTTATCGGAGTCGAAACGTGGCATCGCCACGGCAGGAGTCCTTGACCCCTGTTGATCTCACCATGCCGCCAGTCAGGGGATGACGCTGTTGCGTTGTTGCACGACCAGCGAGCGTTTGCGCGAAAAATGCACGTTTCTTATACGGCATTGCTTGCCGAAATCTGTATGCTGGAAAGCATGGAAGTTCGCTTGCCCGTGACTCTTCGGCAAGTGGTATTTCTCGCGATGCTCCATCAAGAAAACAGCAGCCGGAATCCATGGAAAAGCGTTACGACGAGCAATACATTCGGTCGATCACCCGAATGGGCGATTCCCAGGGAGTGGTGACCAATCAGGCTATTTTCACAAGCAAGAACATCAAGCTCATCGAGAAGGGCGTCAAGGTTGATTCCGCACTATTTGAGCGCCTCATCAGCCACAAACTGATACCGAAAATAGATCATTGCCTCACCGTGGAAAACGGCATCAGCGGAGACAGTCTCAAAGCCTATGCGATGAATCTGCTGGACAGTGATCCAGGAGTCGCGGTCCTGCGCGGGGATGCCCGAATCAGGAATCGCATGTTGCGCGCGTTCGACGAAATGCCCCTGGTCGCCCCCATGGCATTCAAGCTGACAGTAGCCTGGAGTCAACGTCCGGAAGTCTTCGAGCACTCGATTCGCGTAGCGCTGGTCGCGCTATTTCTTGCGATCAAGAGTTTTTTCTTCTCGACAAAGGAACTGGCGACTCTGGCCGCTGCGGCGGTATTTCACGATATCGGGATTTTGCACGTGTCTCCCGAATTGCTGCGCCCGGGGCGTCGGCTCGAGAAAGCCGAGCGACATCATTTGTACGCACATCCGATCACGGGTTTCCTGATCTTGCGGGAGTTTGTCGACTACCACCCCGAAATCAGCCGGACGGTTTTCGAACATCATGAACGGCTCGACGGCAGCGGATACCCCAGAGGCTTGAAAGCAGAACAGATTTGTCTGGGAGCTCAGGTTCTGATGCTGGCGGAAGCCGCCAATGCGATCTTTGAACAGAGCCGGAATTCAAGAAACCTAGCCCGCTTCTCTGTACTGCTAAAACTCAACCAGAAGAAATTCAATAGCGAATTGAGCAACTGCCTGCTGTCGTTGGTGCAGGACATTCAGTACGAAGACGATCCTTGCGATGCGCAGGCATCGGCTTTTTCTGCCATCCCGACGCTCGAGGCAAGGCTGAAGGAAGTCGCACGAGTATTCCTGGATTGGAATTCCATCCGCCGCAAGTGCGGTATCGACACCGAGACGGCTCACGCGGACATGCCGCTCCTGTCGATCATCAATGAGCGAATCGACGATTTGCAGCGAATGTTGCTGCATGCCGGTTTTGACGTGAGCAATCCGGGAATCCTGATTGCCATTCTGCAGGACGATCCGGAAGCCATGGTTGAACTCAATATCCTGCTAGGAGAGGCGCGTTGGCAGTTGCGCGAGATCATCCACGAGGTTTACCGCCGACTGGCGGAGCAGGGAGGTTTGGCTGAAGGCGCCGAATCGTCAGCCCTGGAGTGGATAGCGCGAAATGAAGTCGCTATCGAACAGATTTAAGGAGACATAAGGAAGCAGAACGGGAAGCAGAACACCTCCCGATCGCTGGGATGCAGGCTAAACAGTCAGCGTCCCGTTTTCTTCGATCAGCATCTTTTCCAGACGTTGGCTATCAACTGCGCCGGACATCAGGAAACCTTGGTATTCGTTACATCCCAGCTGTTCCAGACAGTTCTTTTGCAGCTCCGTTTCCACGCCTTCGGCGATAACCCGGAGGCGCAGGGCCAGGCCCATGCTGACAATTGCTTGGGTAATGGCGTAATCGCTTTCGTCGTGGGGCAATCCAGTGATGAACGACCGATCGATTTTCAGTTTGTGGACGGGAAAGCGCTTGAGATAACCCATGCTGGAGTACCCGGTGCCGAAGTCGTCGATGGATATCCGAACTCCGAGACCGGCCAAGGCTTCCAGCTTGACCAGGGTTTCATCGAGGTGCTGAATCAGGATCGATTCGGTCAACTCCAATTCCAGGCGATGAGGTTCGAGGCCGACATCGTTTAATGCTCTGGTCACATCGTTGATGAAGGACGTGCTTTGAAACTGCAGCGCAGAGACATTTATGGCTACGACCAGATCAATGCCCTTTGCCTGCCACCGGGCGGCTTGTTCCACGGCTTGGTTCAACACCCATTGTCCGAGCGGGACAATGAAACCGGTCTCTTCGGCAATGGGAATGAAGTATGCGGGGGATACGCTTCCCAGTTCCTTGCTTGTCCAGCGAAGCAAGGCTTCCGCGCCGACGATACGCCCTGACAGGATATCGATCTGCGGTTGATACTGAAGCTTGAACTTTCCCGCTTCCAGATCGCTGCGCATCGCCGTATCAAGTTTTATGCGGGACAGCGAATCGATGTTCATCTGGCGCTGATAGAAGCGGAAGTTGGCGCGTCCGCGCTCCTTGGCCTGATACATTGCCGTGTCGGCGTTCTTGATGAGATCTTCCTTCGTTTTCCCATCCAGGGGATAGAGTGCAATACCCAGGCTACCGGTTACCGTGAGTTTGAGGTTGTCCACGATGATCGGTTCGCAGAGGCGGTTCATCACCCGTTGCACGATCACTTCTGCTCCTTGTGCATCGGTGTCGTGGAGCAAAAAGATGAATTCATCGCCCCCCAGGCGTGCAGCGGTATCCGAGCCTCTCAGACAGTTCCTGATGCGTTGCGCCACGCTGACCAGCACCTGATCACCGAAGTCGTGACCCAGCGAATCATTGATTTGCTTGAAGCGGTCCAGGTCAACGAAAACGACGGCAAATGTCTTGTTCTCGCGTGCGCAGAGGCTGATCGAATGATCTATGCGCTCATTCAACAACACCCTGTTGGGCAAACCGGTGAGCGCATCGCCATAGGCCAGTTCCTCGATACGCTGCATCGCGGCCATCTTCTCGGTGAGATCCTTGAGGAAGACGATGTGGTGCAACGTCTTCTGCTCGTCCGAGACGACGCGGACAATTGATGCCTGGGCGATCAGGTCCTCGCCGTGATGGCGACGACAATAGACTTCCCCCTCCCAGGCGTTGGTCCGGGACAGCGTTTCACGCAGATCGTTTTCAACGAGGGTGTGTTTGGCCGCTCGGACAAGGTCCCAGATGGTGGTGCTCGCCAACGAATCGCTACCGAATCCGGTCAGTTTTGCGAAACTCGGGTTGATCGTGGCAATTACGCCCGTGGGGCCAGCGACGCATATGGCTTCGATGCTCGCGTCGAACACTTCGGCGGCGAGTTGCAGGCGCGACTCGTTGGCTAGCTGTTGCGTTATGTCCCGGAACGAATACACCCGTCCGATCGGTTGCCCGCGCGCGAGCTGGGGCCGGGATACGCGCTCCAGAATGGTTCCGTTGCTCAGCGTGACGACGTCGCGCGATTCATCAAGAACCGAGTCGCTGATGGCCTTGATCCTGCTCTGGTACGCGGCACTGTCGAGCACCTGCCGGGCCATCCAGTGCAGGGTCGCAACGTCGTTGCGACGCGTCATCAGCTTTTGCGGAATATCCCACAACTCGGCGAATCGCTGGTTATAACTGCGAATACGGCCCTTCTTGTCGGTAACCAGAATTCCGTCCGCCGTCGATTCGAGGGTCGCTCTCATCTCTGCCAGCAGGTATTCGAGCTCCTGTTCGACGCGGCGTTGTTCGGCTTTGCTGGTAATGGCGACGAGATAAAAAACGGTGTCGACACTGAGCGTCGCCCGAGTGACCCGCCGTTCTACCGGAATGGTGGTGCCGTCGTTCAAGAGCAGGGTGGTTTCCGAATAGATCGTATTGCTGAAGCCCGCCGCGACATCTTCCCAGAAGAACTGGTCTTCCGGGGTCGCGGCCAGATCAACCACGCTCTTGCCAATCAGTTCCCCGTGATCCATCTTGAGCATGGAGGTCGCCGCCTGGTTGGCAGCCACGATCCGCAACTCGATCGGGTCGATCAACCAGACGGCTTCGATCATTCCGTCCAGAAGCGCCTGCCATGGGCGAAGAATCATCACGGACAGACTCCTGCGCTCGCACTCGTACTGACGGCGCGCTCGAAGAAATAGCAGATGCGCTGGCGGGGCGACAGGTATTCGAAGACGGGGTGCGGCAACTGGGTCGGCTTGACGCTTCGCTTGATGCCAAGATCGGCGTTGTGTTCGAGGTTGACGATCAAGGCCTCCTCCCTGGGCACCCCTGGATCATGGATGATCAGGGAAGGCTTGAGCGGTCGGGACGAATTCACCGAGACAACGATGGCGTAGCGCTCATCGTTCAGCTGAACGAGCGACCCGGGCGGATAGACCCCCATCATGCGAATGAAGGCATTGAGAGTATTGGCATCAAACAACCCTTTGAATCGGGCGTAGAGCCCGGCGAGCGCTTCATGCGGTGTGATCGCCATGGCCGGGTTGCCCGGATTGCAGAGGCAGTCATACTTGTTGATCAGAGCCACGATATTGGCCAGCGGTGATATTTGCGCCCCCGAGATTCGCATCGGGTAGCCCGCCCCATTCATGGCCTCGTGGTGCTGCGCAATACAGAGCAGGGCGGCGTTGGACATTTTCATGCCCTTGCCCAGGATGACGCCACGGCTCACATGTTCCTGATGCAGTTTGTTCTCTGCGCTCGTGAATTGCTCGTCAAACCATTTCAGCCGATCTGGGAGCTCCTGTTTGCCGATATCGTGCAAAAGCGCTCCACACCCGAGATCCTTCAGAATCTCATCGGATAATCCACATGCTTTCCCGAGCAATAGGGAAAGAATCAGCACATTGATCGAGTGCTGCGATGCTCGATCACCGATCTGTTCGGAGAGAAGGCGGATGCTGACTTCTTCGAAGTCCTGAATCTGTTCCATTACACCATCAACCAGGAGTCGGGATTGCTCCCACGATCTGGTCGGCAAGCCCTTGAGGTTGCCTATCAGCTCCCGGTAGCCTCTTGCCGCGTCTGAGAACCCGCTCTCACAGACCTTGAGGGCGGCGTCCTGTTTGCGCCGCAGTTCCTTTTGAATTTCGCGCGGATCGATTTCGATCGGGGCGACTATTTGCCCGGCGTCCTCCGAACCGACAGCCGGCGACTCCGGGTCGCTCTTGTCGGGCGAATACCGGACCTTCGTGATTCCCAGTCCGCGGATCGTTGCGATCTGGTCGTGGCATTGAAGCTTGAAGCTGTTCAAGGGAAAGGGATGCGACAACCAACCGAGGTCGATATGAACGAAGTGACCGATACGCAGGTCATTTACGTCAATGAAGCTTGCCTGAGTGTCCATTGTCTGGGGTGTCCGGGCTCGAGTCGATTCTTGCTGCAGGAATTTGGCTGGTCTATCGCATACACGCTAACGGCGCAAAAAACCAAAGCTTTAGCGAAACCCAATCGTTCCCCGGCCTGCCGTCGACGAAACAGACAGACTGATTGTCAGCGGCTCTGATCCGCCATTCACAGGCGGTCACTCTCCAATTTGCCTCTGCAGCAGTTCACCAAGCGTCAGCAGCGCATGCACGTGGCGATCGGAAAAGTGGTGGCAGGCGGAGAGGCGGATATGGTTGCCGTGGCGGCCTGAGGGAGAAAACAGGCTGCCGGGCGTGATGGTGATCCCGCGTTCCAGCGCGTCGTCGCAGAGGTGGTTCCCGTCGCAGCCTTCCGGCAGTTCGACCCACACCAGGAAGCCGCCGGTCGGCTCGGTAGCGCGTGTTCCGGCGGGGAAGGCGCTGCCGATCACGCCGCGCAGCCGGTCGACCTGCGCGGCGTAGACACGACGCAGGCGGCGCAGGTGCTGGGCGTAGCCGCCGGTCTCGAGGTAGGCGCCGAGCACCTCGCCGAGAAACGCCGGCTGTGCCAGCGAGGCGCTGAACTTCAGCGCGGCGATCCGGCGCTGGAAACGTCCGGCTTCCATCCAGCCGACGCGGAAACCCGGCGCCAGGGTCTTGGTGTAAGACGTGCAGAGGATCACCCAGCCGTCGCCGTCGAAGGATTTCACGGTCGGCTGCAGCGGCGTCGCGTACTGCAGTTCGGCGTAGAGCGCGTCCTCGATGACCGGGACTCGCCACGTCTGCGCCAGAGCCGCCAGGCGTCGCTTGGCAGCCACCGGCATGCTCGTGCCGAGCGGGTTGTGCACGCTGGGCATGGTGACCACGGCTTGCACGCGCTTTTCGGACAGCAGCAATTCCAGCGCATCGAGCGACATGCCCTGGCCGGGATGCGTGGGAACCTCGATGGTGCGAAGGCCGAGGTGCTCGGCCAGCGAAATCAGGTTGAAATAGGTGGGTGACTCGAGGGCGATGGTGTCGCCCGGTCGGGTGACGCCGCGCAGCGCCAGTTGCAACGCTTCCATGCAGCCATTGGTGAGAATGATGTCTTCCGGGGCGAGCGTCATGCCGAGGTCGTGCGCGTGGCGGCAGATCTCGCGGCGCAGGAGAAGTGGTCCGGGAGGCAGCGAGTAGTCGGTGAGCAATTCAGGTTTGCGACGAGCGGTGTCCACCACTAGGCGGTTAAGTTGCCTGCCGGGGTAGAAATCGCTGCTCTTGGGGCAGGCCAGCGACAGATCGATGGTGCCCGGATTCGATTGCGCTGCCAGTACCGCTTCTATCCGGCCGAGCACGGCGACCTCGGCCGGCTGCGCCGTTGCCGGCTTGAGGGGCAGCGGGGACGCTGGCGGAGACGGCAGGCGCGAACGCACGAAGTAGCCCGATTGCGGCCGCGCCTCGACCTGGCCGCGTGTCTCGAGCTGGCGATACGCGGCCAGCACGGTGTTGATGCTCAACGCGCGGTTGCGGGCGGTTTCCCGCACCGACGGCAGGCGCGACCCTGCCGGGAGTCGCCCGTCGCTGATGGCGCCATGCAGTTCTTCGGCCAAAGCTTGGTAGAGAGGAGTGTGTTCGCTCGGCATGGGGTTGGGCACAGATCGCGTGGTGAGCGTAGAGTACAGTTGAAAAATATAAAAACTGTGACCAGTATAGATTTATTTATCTGAATCTGTAACCATCCGTCGCATTCCTCTAGAGTACAGACTCGATACCCGTGAGGAGCACGCGATGACCGACCTACCTCTATTGACTTATGTGGCGACGATGTCCGTGACGCCCGGCCCGAACAACCTGATGCTGGCTGCGAGCGGTGTCAATTTCGGTTTTCGCCGCACCGTGCCGCACATGCTGGGAATCAGCATCGGTCACGGGATCCAGGTCGGAATCGTGGCCGGCCTGCTGGCCTGGGTCATGGCCTGGCTGGACGACGTGCGCCTGGAGCTGGTGCTGGCGGGTTGCGGTTATCTGTTGTGGCTGGCCTGGCGGCAAGCGCAGGCGGGACAGCCGGGCGGGGGCAAGAGTTCGCGCCCGCTCGGGTTCCTGGGCGCCGCGTTGTTCCAGTGGGTCAATCCCAAGGCCTGGATGATGGTTCTCAACGCCTCGATTCTCTTCCTGCCGCGCGGCGGCGGTTGGGCGGCCGCGCTGTCGCTGGCTTTCTTCTGCTCGGTCGTCAATTTTCCCTGTATCGCCCTGTGGGCGGTCGTCGGCGATCGGCTGCGCTTCCGCCTCAGCGATCCGCGCGCGCTGCGTGTGTTTAACTATGCGATGGCGCTGCTGCTCGCGGCGACGGCGGTGTGGATCGTGGTCGACGAGGTGTTGCAGAACGGATTGGCTTGATTGGCGGCGTATCGGAATCGCATTCGTTTGGCGGTCACGATGGAAACCGCCCTGGCAGTTGCGCGAAGCGCCAAAAGAAGGCAAGGTGTTGGCTTTGCTTCATTTTCGGGCGTCTGCGCCCGACTCCTCATGATTTCCAGTCCCCATGAACGTCTGCCCCGCCAGGGGCTGTTGCTGTTGGCGGCGCTATCCCTTTTCTGGGGCGCCAATTGGCCCATCATGAAGATGGTGCTGTCCGAAGTGCCGCCGCTCTATTTCCGCTCCTGCTGCCTGCTGCTCGGCGGGGTAGGCATGCTGACGCTGGCCCGGGTCAGCGGCATGTCGCTCAAGGTTCCGGCCGGGCAATGGAATCGCGTGTTGTGGCTGGCGGTGTTCAACATCGCCGGCTGGAACGCGCTGGTGATTATCGGCGTGTCGCTGCTCCCTTCGGGTCGGGCGGCGTTGCTGGGCTATACCATGCCCCTGTGGTCGGTGATGCTGTCCATCTGGTTCCTCGGCGAGCGGCTGACCTTGCGTTCCGTAATCGGGTTGCTGCTCGGGCTGGCCGGCATCGTCGTGCTCATGGGCGGCAGCCTGGAGGGTATGAAGCAGGCTCCCGCCGGAGTCGTCTGCATGATCCTTGGCGCCTGGAGCTGGGCCATCGGGGTCGTGCTCTTCAAGCGCCTGCCCGTGGCCATGCCCACCTCTTCGCTCACCGGCTGGACGATGCTCGTCGGCAGCCTGCCGCTGCTGGTCATGGCCATCCCTCTGGAGACCTCACGCCTGGTCGTGCCGAGCTTCTGGCCGGTTTTCGGGATGCTCTACAACACCTTCGTCGCCTTCATGTTCTGCTATTGGGCATGGAATCGCATCGTGCTGATGGTGCCTGTGTCCGTATCCTCGTTGTCCTCCCTGTCCACGCCGCTGATCGGCGTCCTCGGGGGCGTCGTCTTTCTCGGTGAGCCCCTCGGCTGGCAGGAAATCACCGCCGCGCTGCTGATTCTGGCCGCTGTCGGATCCGTTTCGCTGAAACGCTGAGCCGGTTTCACAAAACCGTCACGCTTGCCGCCTAGCATTTCGCTGCCAGCGGTTGCGGGAGGCCACCCCGTTTTGGGGGAAATGGCCTCGAATTGTGGTTTTCCCCTGCCTATACTTTTCCTGATGCAACCGCTTTTCCTCGTGGAGCACTCATGCTTTCTCGCTGGGTTACCGTTGCCTACCTCGCTTACCTGGCATTGCCGATCGCCCTGTTGTTTACCGGGTCGTTCGGCGACCTTTGGCTGAACACGCTGCTGCCGACCGGATCGACCTTGCGCTGGTATCGCGAAGTCGCCGCCGATCCGAGTTTCCGTCGGGCATTTTCGGCCAGCCTGTCGGTGGCTTTGGCGACGTCCGTGGCGTGCCTGGCCATCGGGCTGCCCCTGGCCTACGCCGTCTACCGCACGCAGAGCGCGAAGATCCGTGCCGCGGCGCGCGTGCTGTACCAGTTGCCGGTCGCGCTGCCGCCGCTGGTGCTGGCCTTCGGTTTCATCCTGGTTTTTTCCTCCGACACGCTGCCGTGGCTGGGTAGCATCTGGCTGCTGATTGCCGGGCATATCGTGCTTTGCCTCCCGTATTTCCTGCAGACCGTGGTGGCCGACATGCAGCGTCTGGGGCTGCGCGTCCTCGAAGACGCTGCCGAGTCGCTCGGCAGTTCGGCGCCGCAGCGCTTNNGCCGGCACTGAGGCATTCGGTGCTGTCGGGATTGATCGTGGTCACCGCTCTGTCGATCGGCGAGTTCCAGTTTTCCAACCTAGTGTCGGGGTTTCTCAACCGCACCTATCCGGTGGTGCTGTTGCAGGCGTTTTACGGTGCTACGGGATTCGCCTGCGCGGCAACGGTGATCCTGCTGTTGCTCGCCCTCGTCGCTTCGTTCAGTGCAGCGTATTCGGCGCGCGGCGCGGCCCGCGCGTCGGTGCCGGGAGGCTGACCATGAGCGCCGCGGCATCGGTGAGCCTTGTCAGCGCATCGTTCAGCTACCCCGGCGGGAAGGCCGGGATCTTCGATGTCTCGCTCGACATCGCTCCCGGCGAATTGCTGGTCTGCATCGGCCCGAGCGGGTGCGGCAAGACGACGCTGCTCAAGATGATCGCCGGCTTCCTGCCCTGCGCTGCGGGCCGGGTTCTGCTCGACGGCGAGGACGTGACCGGCGTGGCTGTACGCGAGCGCCAGTGCGGGATCGTCTTCCAATCGTATGCACTGTTTCCGCACATGCGTGTCTGGGAAAACGTCGCCTACCCGCTGCGCGTGCGCGATGTGCCGATCGAAGAACGACGGTGGCGCGCCGAGGAAATGCTTGATCTCGTCGGGCTGGGCGGCTACGGTGCGCGCCTGCCGTCGGAGCTTTCCGGCGGGCAACAGCAGCGCGTGGCGCTGGCGCGCGCGCTGGTGTTCAAGCCACGCGTGCTGCTGCTCGACGAACCTCTCTCGGCGCTTGATGCCGCCACGCGGCTGTCGATGCGCGACGAGATCCGGCGCATCCAGAAGCAGCAGAACATCGCGTCCCTGCTCATCACCCACGACCAGGACGAGGCGCTGTCGCTGGCCGACCGCGTCGCCATACTGCGCGAGGGGCGACTGGTCCAGGTGGCGGAGCCCAAACACATGTACGACCAGCCGGCGGATGCCTTCGTCGCCAGCTTCATCGGCCGCGCCAACCTCATCGACGGCACGGTCGCCGGCCCGGACGTCGTTGATACGCCGATTGGGCGGGTTGCCACGATCGACCATGCGTTGCCCCCGGGAACTTCGGTGCGGCTGCTGGTGCGACCAGAAAAGATCGCCCCGATGCGGGTCGATGCGGCCGCTATATCGACAGGGGAAAACAATTTTGCGGTCACGGTTCTCCATGACCGTTTTTTCGGGGCCAGCCGCGAGATCGAAGTCTCGACCGGACAGGGCCTGCTGAAAATCAATACGGCGTCGCGCGAGGACATCACGCATGTCCATGTTCCGCGCGAAGCGGTCCAATTTCTACCTACGCCATGAAGGAGAGGACGATGCAAGCCAAACGATGGTTGTTCGCTGCAATGACGATGCTGTGCGCCGCGGGGTTGTCGGCGCAAACGGTACTCGATTCGCCCGAGTTGTACGCTGGCGAAAAAACGCTCTACGAGGCGGCAAAGAAGGAGGGCATGGTGGTGAGCTTCGACACCGGGCCGACCTGGGCGAACTGGGCGGCGCAGTTTGCCGCGTTCAAGAAGCGCTACCCGGAAGTCGAGCTGGTCTATAACGATCTGGGTTCGGCGGCCACCGTGGTTGCCCTGGAAAAGGCGCGCAATCGTCCACAGGCCGACACCGCCTACTATTTCGCCGCCTCGGCGGTCGATGCGGTGAACAAGGGCGTCGTGGCGCCGTTCAAGCCGGTCAACTTCGATAAGCTGCCCGAGGTCTTCCGCGATCCGGAAGGGCGCTGGTTTACCATCCACTCGCTGACGGTGGCCTTCATCGTGAACACCAAGCTGGTGAAGAACGTGCCGCAGTCCTGGGCCGACCTGCTCAAGCCCGAATACAAGAACTCGATCGTCTACCTCGATCCGCGCTCCACGGGCGTGGGCCAAGTGCTCTCGTTTGCCGCCAACTTCGGCGCCGGTGGCGACATGAACAATGTCCAACCCGGGCTCGACTATCTCGGCAAGCTGCACAAGGCAGGCAACGTGCTGCGCGTGCTTGGCACCACGCCGTATGCCCAGTTCATCAAGGGCGAGATCCCGATCTGGATTTCGTACGAGAACGACGGTCTCAAGGCCAAGCATGTCGACGGCCTGGGCGACGCGGTTGCGGTGGTCATACCGAAGGAAGCCTCGGCGGCAGCACCCTACGGTATCAGCCTCGTCGAGAAGGGGCCGAACCCCAATTCAGGCAAACTCTGGCTCAATTTCATCATGACCGATTTCGGCCAGGGCATTTTCGCGCAGGGCTTCGTGCGTCCATCGGTACCCGGCGTCAAGCTTCCCGAGGCAGTTGCCGACAAACTTCCGTCTGCTCCGCAGGTGCGCCCGCTCGACGTGCGTGCCGCCGCGGCAAAGAAAGCCGAGATCGACAAGGGCTGGGCCGCGGCTACGGAAGTCAAATAGGCCGTCTACGCCATGCGCCTGCGCTCGCGCCTCCTGCTCGCCGCTCCGGCGGGTGTCTTGCTGGCGGTGTTCTTCATCCTGCCGGTCGCCGGCGTGGCCGTCGATGCGTTGAGCGAAGGCACGCAGGCCTTTGTCCGGGTGTTTGCGCTGCCCGCCTTCTGGTCGTCGCTCGCGGGCAGCCTGTCGCTGACGCTGGTGGCAGCCAGCGTGTCGACGGCGGTGGGGTTCCTGGTCGCCTTGCACCTGTCGCGCCTGCCGGAGCGGCGGCGCACGCTGTATTCGCTGATCATTGCCCTGCCGCTGACTTTTTCCGGGCTGATCGTGGCCTACGGCTTCAT
>DBMG01000113.1 GCA_002304785.1 Candidatus Accumulibacter sp. UBA704
GTTTCTCGTCAGCCAGCCCGTTGACAGCCCAGAAGGCGGCTAGCAGGACCGACAGCCGGGCCAACCCCGGCGCAACGAATTGTCTCTTCGACATTTTTCTCCCTTTCGATGATTGAACAACACGCACGATCCCGGCCGCTCGTCGGCTTGTTTTGGTACGCATACGGCACGGCTCGCCGCAGGATCTCCACCGCTCCCCCAAGCAAATCCCAAGCCAATGACATCCGTCCGCCCGTCCGGCGGCGCTCGAGTCAGGCCAGGGCGTTCTCTGCCAAGGCTTTCAGAGCAACATAGTCTGTTTTACCGGTCCCTAGCAAGGGAATTTCCTTCAGCACCCGGATGGTGCGGGGCACGGCCAGTTCCGGGGCGCCGAGCGCGCGTGCGGCGGTGACGAGGCGTTCGCGGCTCAGGTCCGCGGCGGTGGTGAACAGCACCAGGGCCTCGCCCTTGCCCGGGTCGGGGCGTGCCGATGAGGCGTGGGAAAATCCGGGCGCGGCAGCGTTGGCGATGCTCTCGACGATCTCCAGCGAAATCATCTCGCCGGCGATCTTGGCGAATCGCTTCTGGCGCCCGAGGATGCGCACGTAGCCTTCGTCATCGACGTCGACGATGTCGCCGGTCGCGTACCATCCCGCGCCGATCGCGGCGGGCTGCTGGATCACGCCGGGCTTGTCGAACAGGTAGTACCCGCTCATCACGTTCGGCCCCCTGACGTGCAGGGATCCGCCATGCGCGATGCCGGCAATCGGTTCGAGTTCGTGCTCCATCCCTGGCAACAACTGGCCTACCGTGCCGTTCCTGTAGGCCATCGGTACGTTGACGGCGACGACCGGTGCGCATTCGGTGACGCCGTAGCCTTCGAGGATGCGGATGCCGAACTTGTCGATCCACAGCCGACGCACGTCGTCCGATAGCTTTTCCGCGCCGGCGACGACGTAACGCAGCCGTCCGAAATCGTAGGGATGGGCGTATTTGCCGTAGTTGGCAAGGAAGGTCGAGGTGCCGAACAGGACCGTGCAGTCGCGGTCGTAGACGACCTCGGGAACGACGCGGTAATGCAGGGGGTTGGGATAGAGGAAGACCTGGCAACCGGAAACGAGCGGTAGCAGCACGCCGCACGTGAGTCCGAAGGAGTGGAACAGCGGCAGTGCCATCATGAATTTGTCGCGCGGCATGAAGTCCGCCACGGCCCGGATCTGGGCGACGTTGGCGAGCAGCGAGGCGTGCGTGTGCACGACGCCCTTGGGTTTGCCTTCCGACCCGGAAGTGAACAGCACTAGCGCCGGATCGTTCGGCGATTGCGGCAACGCGACGCGGCGCGGGAAGGCGAGCCCCCAGAAAATCCGTAGTTTGTCGACCGGACCGAGCGTGCCGCGGAAGTCTTCGAGATAGCGGACGTTGACGCTGCCGAGTTGGGCAATCACCAGAGCAAGACGCGCCTTTTCGACAAAGGCGCGCGAGGTGATCACGCAGCGGATGCCGGCAGCCGTGCAGGCGGCGCGCAGGCCGTCGGCGCCGGCGGTGTAGTTGAGCATGGCGGGAATGCGGCGTCCGGATGAGAGCGCCATGACCAGTGCCGGCGTCGCCGCCGCGCTCGGCGTGAGAATCCCGACGACCTCGTCGGGCTGCGTGAAGCGGTCGATCACCTGGCGCAATCCCAAGGTCATTTTGAGCAGGGAGCCGTAGGTTTCCTGGCGTAGGCGGATGTCTTCCACCAGGCCATAGTCGCGGCCGAAGGTCGCCATGCCATCGAGGAAACCGTCGTAGATCGTTCGTTCCGGGCGCGACGCGACCAGCATGTCGAGCAGGATGCGGCGCATCGCCTCGCCGGCACGATGATGGCGTTCCTTGGCCGAAGGCTGCTCGGGCATCGCGATCGAGCGGCGTGGGTGAATGGTGATGGTGATTTTCGGGAACAGCTGCAGCGGATAGATCCCCGCCAATCGTCCGAAGTAGCTGCGTGCCGCGCCGTCGATGTGTACCGGCACAATGGTGGCTCCGGTTTTCGCCGCGACGAAGGCGGCGCCGTCGTAGACCTTCATCAGCGCTCCGGTGCGGGTGATGCGTCCTTCCGGGAAAATGACAACCGGTTGGCCGCTCTCGACCAGCTTGACGATCTGCTTGACCGCCAGCGGATTCGTCGGCTCGATGTCCAGATGCGGGATGAACGAAAGCAGGAAGCGGAAGAACGAGCGGTCGGTGATCTGTTTGTGCACCACATAGACAGCGTCGACCGGCATGGTCAGTCCGAGCAGCAAGCCGTCGATGAACGATTCGTGGTTGGCCACGATCAGCGTGCGGGTGTTGTGAAACACCGAAGTGTCGCCGCGCAGTTCGACCCGGAACAGCAGTTTGAGCAAGAGGCGCAGAATGATCCTGAACATGTCTTTTCCCGTGATGATGTCGTGACTATCGTTTGCTCATGCGTTGGCCGGACGGACGCGCCAGGACAGCCGGGCCACGATGACTGCGGCGGCGGCCGTCGCCAGCAGGTGCTTAATCGTGTGCCCCGTCAGCAGGCCCGTCGCGGCGGCGATCTGGTGATCGTACAACTCGGCGGCCTTGGCGATGGCATAGAGTAGCAGAGCCGCGCCGAACGACAAACGATCCGCCGCGGGCTCCCGGTACAGCCACTGCCACAAGGGAATGAGCAGCATCGGCAACGCCTGGAGCAACAGGTAGGGGCGCAGGTCTCCGTTGCCCGCCAGTTCCGTAACGTGCCACCACACGACGCTGTAGATCGCCAGCAGCGCCAGCCAGGCGGTCAGCACGGCGCTGGATTGGCCCTTGGCATCGCCCCAGACGCCGGCGAGCAGACCGCCGCAGGCCAGCGCGATGGGCAGTCGGTCCCAGACCAGGCGTGCGTTGTCCGGCGCCAGATGATAGTAGCCGGAGCCGAATGCGGTGAGGAACATTCCGAAGAGGAACAGGCGATATCCGGCCCAGCCGCAGGCCAGGCCGGCGTCGTGGCGCGCGCGCGGCAGCGCGCAGGCGCCCCAGACGGCGACCAGGGCGAACCCGATGTTGGAGGCGACGTCGGCGAAATGCGGGATGCCCAGGGCGACCTGCTGGTCGGCAAAGTTGTGGTAATCCGGCCATTGCGCGATCGGGCCGTACCAGAGCGCGGCGCCGACGAGCAGCCCGACTACGGCGAACGGAAGATGCTGGCGTGCGATTTTCATGTTTTCTCCTTTCCTGAGACAGCGTCGATGTGACGGTGTGCGCAGGATGTGGGGAGACCTTGAAAAAATAAACTAATTTACAAATAGAATAGATGTTTATAATAAAAAGTATCGAAATATTACTCTTTATGTTATGGGCGAGATTGGTCAATTGGTCAGGACGCTGAAGAAGCGCCTGAAGATCCAGGGGGTTACCTATCGTGAACTGGCAGCCGCGATCGGCTTGTCGGAAGCGAGCGTCAAACGCATGTTTGCCGGCCAGCGCTTCACGCTGGAACGCCTGGTGGAAATCAGCAATTTCCTGGGGTTTACCTTGGCCGAACTGGCACAGGAAGCCGTCGTGACGGAAAACCTGGTACATACGCTGAGCGAGGCGCAGGAGGCGGAACTGGTGTCGGATCGCAAGCTTCTGCTGGTCGCCATCTGCTCGCTCAATCACTGGTCGGTGCAGGACACCATTTCCACGTATCGCATCACCGAAGCCGAATGCATCCAGCGTCTGGCGCAACTCGATCGGCTGCGCCTGATCTCGCTGTTGCCGGGAAACCGCATCCGCCTCAACGTGGCGCGGGATTTCGACTGGCGCGTGAAGGGGCCGATCCGCGGGTTTTTCCGGGAACACGGCCTGCACGATTTCCTGGACAGCGATTTTGCGCTGGATGACGAAACGATGTCGTTTTCGCATGCCATGCTGACCGAAGCAGCGATTGCCAAGGTGCTGGCTGAACTGCGCCGGTTACGCCAGCGCTTTGCCGAGTTGCACGAAGAGAGCCTGGCCGCGCCGCTCTCCAGACGGCGCGGCGTCGGCATGCTGCTGGCCATGCGCGAGTGGGAGATCGGGGTTTTCAGCGCGTTGCGGCGCTGAGCCGATCAGGCGCTGTTGGCCTGGGCGAGCTCCTCGAGCATGCGGGCGATGCCGTCGAGATGCAGGGCCGGCGCGACGCGGTCGGCGATGGCCTTCAGGTCCGGATGACCGTTGTCCATGGCGATGCCGAGGCCGACGCCCTGCAGCATCTGCATGTCGTTCAGGCCGTCGCCGAAGGCGATGGCCTGCTCCGGTGTGAAGCCGGTCTGGGCCATCACCCACTGGCACCCCGTCCATTTGTTGACGCCCTGCAACTGCACATCCACGGCCCAGCGGTGCCAGCGCACGATGGTGAACTCGGGGAAACGCTCGCCGATGGCCGGAATCAGCGTCGGATCGAGCGTTTCGTCGTAGAACAGCCAGCCCTGGTAGGTATCGCGCTGCAGATAAAAGGCGTCCTCGGACTGGTAAGGCATGGCCACGGTGTCGAGCGGAGCGGTCGTCATCGGCACCTGCGCGCTGAGAAATCCCGAGGTTCCGTCATTCACACCGAAATGGTGGCCTTGCGCCGCCATCCAGTCGAACAGCGCGACGAGCCGTTGCCGGGGCAGCGGAATGCTTAACACTTCTTTTTCGCCATGCAGGATGCGCGCGCCATTCTGGGTGATCGCGTAGGTCGGCCGCACCTGATCGATGAACGGCTTGGCGTGCCCGTGCGCGCGCCCGGTGGCGACCACCACCGTATGTCCTTCCTGCTTGAGTTCGTCGATGGCCGAGAGTGCCGAGGGCGGGATGGTCAGCGTGCGGTGGTCGAGCAGCGTGTTGTCGATGTCGAAGAAATAGATGTTGGCCATGGCGGTCCTGCCGATCAGCGAAGCACCTGCCCGTGTTCGCGCGAGGCGTGGAAGCCGACCTTGGTCCATTTTTCGCGCGTGACGTCCAGGTTGTAGCGCGTGCTGGCGAGATACACCAGGTTGCCGTCCACGTCCTTGGCCATGCGGTGCTGCTGTTCGCGCTCGAAGTTCTTGCGCGTCAGTTCATCCGGGAAGGTCAGCCAGCGCGCGGTATGGATGTCCGCCGGCTCGAAGATGGCGTCGACCTTGTATTCGGTCTGCAGGCGCTGGGCAACGACCTCGAACTGCAGGACGCCGACGGCGCCGAGCAGCAATGCGCCGGTGGCCAGGTTCTCGAAGACCTGGATGGCGCCTTCCTCCCCGAGTTCCTGCAAGCCTTTCTGCAGTTGCTTGCTCTTCAGCGGATCGCGCAGGCGTGCCGCGCGGAAGAGTTCGGGCGAGAAGTAGGGGATGCCCTTGAAGCCGAGCGTTTCGCCCTCGGTCAGTGTGTCGCCGATATGCAGTTGGCCGTGGTTGTGGATGCCGATGATGTCGCCGGCGACGGCGTCTTCCATCAGCACGCGTTCGTTGGCCATGAAGGTCAGCGCGTTGGCCAGCTTCATCTCGCGGTCCATGCGCACGTGCTTGACCTTCATGCCCGAGGTGTATCGTCCCGAGCAGACGCGGAAGAAGGCGATGCGGTCACGGTGCTTGGGGTCCATGTTGGCCTGGATCTTGAACACAAAGCCGGAGAATGCCGATTCGGCCGGTTCGACCATGCGTGTGCCTGCATCGCGCGGCTGCGGTGGCGGGGCCCAGTCGAGGAGTGCCTGCAGGATTTCCTGCACGCCGAAGTTGTTGATCCCGGAGCCGAAGAATACAGGGGTCTGTTGGCCGGCCAGGAAGTCGACGAGGTCGAACGGGCTGCTGGCGCTGCGGATCAGGTCCACGTCCTCGCGCAGTTTGCCGACTTCCAGCGGAAACTGCTGGTCCAGGAAAGCATTGTCGATGCCGTCGATCTTCTCGGCCTCGGTCCGCTTTTCCTCACCGGGAGAGAAACGCAGCAGGCTGTCATCGCCGAGGTGATAGACGCCGCGGAACGTCTTCCCCATGCCGATCGGCCAGGTGATCGGCGCGCATTCGATGTTCAGCACATCCTCGATTTCCTCGAGCAGTTCGAAGGGCTCGCGCACCTCGCGGTCGAATTTGTTGACGAAAGTAATGATCGGCGTGTTGCGCATGCGGCACACGTCGAGCAGCTTGATCGTCTGCGCCTCGACGCCCTTGGCGGCGTCGATGACCATCACTGCGGCATCGACGGCAGTCAGCACGCGGTACGTGTCTTCGGAAAAATCCTGGTGGCCCGGCGTGTCGAGCAGGTTGATCGTGTGTTCCCGGTACTCGAACTGCATCACCGAGCTGGTGACCGAAATGCCGCGCTGCTTCTCGACTTCCATCCAGTCGGAGGTCGCGTGGCGCGCGCTCTTGCGACTCTTGACCGTCCCGGCCAGCTGAATGGCCCCGCCGAAGAGCAGCAGTTTTTCTGTCAGCGTCGTCTTGCCGGCGTCCGGGTGGGAAATGATGGCGAACGTGCGGCGCTTGGCGACATCGCGCAGGATTTCGGGGGGAAAAGGGGACGAACTCATCGGTGAGGATTCCACTGCAAAAAACAGAAAGCCGCCAGATGGGAAGAACCCCGTGGGCGGCGTCAATCCGCAACTATAGCAAGACTTGGCTTTGGCCGGAATCCGGATATGGAGTTTTCCGGCAGAGTGTGGCAGCCCGGACTCTCTGCAACGCCTGCGATGGCCCTTTCGGGGCAATTCCGGTGATTCCTGCGTTCAATGCTGCTACAGTATCCACGGCGGCTTTCGCAAAATAATCGAACGATGCAGCCGAAAAAAAACCGAGCTTCCAGTTCCGGAAAACCGCATGGGCAAGCCTGTTCTTCTGTTGAATTCTCTCAAGACCCGACTGGTTCTCGGCTCGCTGGCCATCTTCCTGGCCAGCTTGTGGTCGCTGTCGTTCTATGTCAGCCACACCTTGCGCATCGATATGGAGCGGCTGCTCGGCGAGCAACAGTTTTCCACGGTATCCCTCGTGGCGGACCGAATCGATCATGAATTCGAGGATCGGATCGCCTGGCTTGAAGAAGCCGCGCGGCAGGCCGAGAGAGCGATGCCGGAGGGGCCGGGCGCCGTCCAGGCACATCTCGAGGGCTGGGGGAACCTGTTTGCCCAGTTCAACGGCGGAACCTTCGTGACCGGAGTGGATGGAACGGCGATTGCTGCAATACCGCTTTCCTCGAACCGGGTCGGCGTCAACTACATGGATCGGGACTATCTGATCAGGGCGCTCAAGGGCGGGGAGGTGGCGATCGGTTCGCCGGTGATGGGGCGGACGTCGAAGACTCCCGTGATCGTCGTGGCTGTTCCCTTGCGCGGTGAACGGCGGGAGATCATCGGTGCCGTGACCGGCGTGATCAATATGGCCGAACCGAATTTCCTCGATCATGCCACCGAAAACCAGTACGGAAGAACCGGCGGATTCCTGATGGTGGTGCCGCAGCAAAGGCTGATCGCCACCGCGACCGATAAGTCGCGCGTTATGGAGGTGATGCCGGCCGGAAAGAATCCCCTGCTCGACCGCTTCATCGACGGATACGAGGGCTACGGCGTCACCGTCAATACGCTTGGGGTGGAGATCCTGGCGGCCGCCAAGCGGATTCCTACCTCCGGATGGTACGTGTCGGGCTATTTGCCGACCGAGGAAGCGTTTGCGCCGATCCGCGAGATGGAGCGGCGCTGGCTGCTGGCGACGATCGTCCTGACGCTGCTGGCAGCGGCGCTTTCCTGGATGCTGCTGAAGCGTCAGCTTTCACCCCTCATGGCCGCGGCGGAATCGTTGGCGGCGATGTCGGATACGTCGCAGCCCGCGCGTCCCCTGGTCGTGATCCGGGACGACGAAATCGGCCAGCTGATCGGGGGCTTTAACCGCCTCCTCGACGCACTGGGCCAGCGGGAATCGTTGCTCAAGCAGGTACTCGATACGTCCAGCGTGGCGATTTTCCTGGTCGACCGGGATGGGCAGATCACCCAGGCGAACGAGCGCATGGCCGAGATGTTCGGGATTTCGAGCGAGGCGCTGGTCGGCAGTGACTACGCGTCCCTGGTGCCTGTGGCCGACCGCGAGACGGCGCGACAAAAGTTGCTTCGCAGCATGGACAACGCGAATTCTTCGATTGGAGTGGACCGGCTTTTCTGCCGCGGCGACCGATCCGAATTCTGGGGGCACCTGACCGTCCGGCGCTTCGTCGACGCCCGTGGCGAGGATCGCGGGTTGGTCGGCGTGATAGCGGATATTTCGGAGCGCAAGCAAGCCGAGGAAAAGAACCAGCTCGCGGCCAGTGTCTTTTCGCATGCCCGAGAAGGGATCACTATCACCGCCGCGGACGGGACGATCATCGACGTGAATGACGCCTTCACCCGCATCACCGGCTATACCCGCGAGGAAGCGCTGGGCAAGAATCCGCGGATCATCAAGTCGAATCACCACGAGCCCGAGTTCTATGCCGCGATGTGGCGCGACCTTATCGAGAAAGGCTATTGGAACGGCGAGATCTGGAACCGGCGCAAGAGTGGCGAGTTGTATCCCGAGTTGCTCACCATCAGCGCCGTGCGTGATGAGCAGGGCCGGACATTGCACTACGTGGCGCTGTTTACCGACATCACCCCGATGAAGGAGCATGAAGAGCAACTCAGGCACATGGCGCATTTCGATCTGCTGACCACGCTTCCCAATCGCGTGCTCCTGGGGGACCGGCTGCACCAGGCGATGTCGCAGACGTTGCGGCGCAAGCAGCTGCTGACGGTGGGTTATCTCGACCTCGATGGTTTCAAGGCCATCAACGACATGCACGGACACAAGACGGGCGACCAGTTGCTGGTCGCGCTGGCGAACCGCATGCGTCAGGCCCTGCGCGAGGGCGACACGCTGGCCCGCCTTGGGGGCGACGAGTTCGTCGTCGTGCTGAGCGATCTCGATGACGTTTCCGCCAGCCTCCCCATGCTGAACCGCCTGCTCAATGCGGCGGCGCAGCCGGTGCGTGTGGGGGAAGACGTGCTGCAGGTTTCCGCCAGCCTGGGCGTCACGTTCTATCCGCAAAGCGAAGACGTGGATGCCGATCAGCTTCTGCGTCAGGCGGACCAGGCCATGTATCAGGCCAAGTTGGCAGGCAAGAACCGCTACCAGATCTTCGATGCCGATCAGGATCGCAGTCTGCGCGGTCGTCACGAAAGCCTTGAGCGCATCCGGCGTGCGCTGGTCGATAACGAGTTCGTCCTGTACTACCAGCCCAAGGTCAATATGCGTACCGGGAAGATGGTCGGGGCGGAAGCCTTGATCCGCTGGCAGCATCCGGACAAGGGAGTGCTGCCGCCGGCGGTGTTCCTTCCCGTGATCGAGAACCATCCGTTGTCCATCGAGGTAGGGGAATGGGTGGTCGGCCGGGCCCTCGAACAGATCCAGGCTTGGCATGCTGCCGGACTCGAAGTCCCGGTCAGTGTCAATGTTTGCCCCCGCCAGTTGCAGCAGGTTGCCTTCGCCTCGCGCCTGCAGCAGATTCTTGCGCAGCATCCGGCTGTCAGACCCGGAGACCTGACCCTCGAAGTGTTGGAAACCAGCGCGCTGGAAGACCTTGCTGGGGTATCCGCGATCATCGAGGATTGCCAGCGACTCGGCGTGCGTTTTTCGCTCGATGATTTCGGTACCGGATATTCTTCGCTGACGTATCTGAAGCGCCTGTCCGTCGACCAGCTCAAGATCGACCAGAGTTTCGTGCGCGACATGCTCGAAGATCCGGATGACCTGACCATTCTCGAAGGCGTGATCAGTCTCTCCGGCGCTTTTCGGCGCGAGGTCATCGCCGAGGGGGTGGAGACCGTGGCGCACGGTGAGATGCTGTTGCTGCTGGGCTGCGAGCTGGCGCAGGGCTACGGCATCGCGCGCCCGATGCCGGCAGCCGAGTTGCCCGGATGGGCTGCCGCCTGGCGTCCGGATCCCCGGTGGGAGAGTTTGCGTCCTGTGGGACGGGACGACCTGCCGCTGCTGTTTGCCGGCACCGAGCATAGTGCCTGGGTTCTGGAGATGGAAAAATTCCTTCTCGGCGGGCTCGATGTGCCGCCCCAAGGCAACCTTCATCGCTGCCGCTTCGGCTTATGGCTCGAGGGCGACGGGGCTGCGCGCCATGCCCGTCACCCCGCCTTCCCCGAGGTCAGGCGTTTGCACTCGGCGGTGCATGGCCTGGCGGATGTCCTGAGCGAGCAAAAGCGCGCAGGCAACGCGGAAGAGATGGCGCACGGCGCGAGAAAACTGCGCGGGTTGAGCGATGCCTTGCTTGCGGAGCTTAGAAAGCTGGTTTTGAATCCCTTGCCCTAACGGAACTCTGTTGCTTCCGGGCAAGTTGCCTTGAATGAATCGGGACAGGCCCTTATGAACGTGATTCAGGATCCGAGCATTGACAAAGTGGGTGAGGCGCTCAAGGCGCAGCGTTTCAGGATGCTCGAGGATATCGCCCGCGAACTTTCATCGGACAGCGTGGTGTTTCCGACCTGTTTCGATGTCGCGCTCCGTCTGCGCAAGGAGCTGCAGAATCCCGATCTGTCCATACCGCGCATGGCCAAAGTCGTTGCGCTCGAACCTCTGGTGGCCACGCGGCTCATGCAGTTGGCCGGCTCCGTGCTGCATAGCCCGGACGGCACCCCCGCCCGGGATCTGCAGGCAGCCATCAATAGACTTGGCGTCGAGTTGGTGCGCACCACGGCGCTGGCTATTGCCATGAGTCAGTTGCTGCGATCCAAGGAAACCGCCTTGTTCGGCGATTTCGCCAAGGCGTTGTGGGGGCATTCGATCGGAGTCGCCGCAGCGGCCCGGTTGCTGGCTCAGACGTTTACCCGGATCAATCCGGATCAGGCCCTGCTGGCCGGTCTGGTGCATGATCTTGGTGCCTTCTACATGTTGTACCGGGCCGCGCAGTACGAAGAGTTGAGGATGCGTCCTGATACTGTCAAGTATCTGATGTTGCAGTGGCACGAAAGCATCGGCGTTTCCTTGCTCAGCGCGCTCGGCTTGCCCGAGCAGATAGTCAATGCGGTGGTCGATCATGATCAGCCGCGTCCTCTGCCCGACACCTTGCGGACGCTGGAGGATCTGGTGTACGTCGGCAACATTCTTGCCGGTTCCCATCTCGAATGGATGCATCAGGACGCAGACCCGCGTGCAGCGCAGTTTGGCGCGACCAGCCAGCGCTACGCGGAGTTGCTGCCGAAAATCGAGACGGACGCCCGGGAAATGCAGGCGATATTCTCCTGACCCAGGTGCTGGCCGGACGGATCAATACTCGACCGGCACCGGGTCGAGGCTGCGCCAGAGGTACCAGGTGGCGACAGAGCGCCATGGGCGCCAACGTTCGCCCATCTGTGCGAGTCGGTTGCGTTCCGGCCGTTCTCCGTCGAAGAAATGCCTGGCCACTGCCTTCTGCAGACCGATGTCGTCGAGTGGAAACACATCCGGCCGCAACTGGTTGAAAATCAGGAACATTTCTGCCGTCCATACGCCGATCCCCCGGACGGCGGTAAGTTCGCTGATGATCTCGGCATCGCTCATCGCCGGCCAGCGGTGCGTATGAATCTCCCCGCTGTGGAAATGCATGGCCAGGTCGGCTAGGTATTCGACCTTGCGCGCCGAGAGTCCGCATTGGCGCAGCGTTTCGGTGGAGCACCCGAGGATGGCGGCAGGAGAAGTCTCCGGGACGGCGTCACGCAGGCGCGACCAGATCGTGTCGGCCGCCTTGACCGAGATCTGCTGGCCGACGATGGAGCGTACCAGCGTGACGAAGGGATCGCCGCGCGAGACGAGCGATGCGCCTGCATAGGTCGCAATCAGTCCGGCCATGACCGGATCTGTCCGTGCCAGTTCGTCCGAGGCTTGTTGCCAGTAGGCTGGGGTCATGAGTGGATTGTAAGCGCAATAAACTGCCATGGTCGGCATGTTCCTGCGGGGGTGGTGCGGAAATGCGGGTCAAAGAGGCGGGCCGTGGGGCGAACCATCCCAAGAAGGTGTTTGTCTGATGTACAGTATCCTCGCATCGCGGTTTGGCGAGATTCTGCCCCCTCAATTCACTGATTAGGTCCGATGATTCAACGAATAGCCGATCAGCCGTGGATTTTCATCACCTTCCTCGTGGTCATGATCCTCCTTTGGGTCGGAGCTTCGATGCGGGTCCGGCGTGACCGCTTGCGAAGACACCGGGCAAAAGTGGATCGCAGGAACAAGGCGAGGGCGGAACGGGACCGGAGGTGGAACCCGAGAGCTTGATTGCCGACGATCCACCCGGCAGTCTCGATATCGGCGTCCACGCGGGCGGGGGGGCGCAAAAGAAAACGCCTGTTTTCGCAACCTATCGAAAGGACCGAAAACAGACGTTGATTTGTTGGCGGAGTGGACGGGACTCGAACCCGCGACCCCCGGCGTGACAGGCCGGTATTCTAACCAACTGAACTACCACTCCAGTACTGCGCTACTGCGTAATCTTGGCGTCCCCACGGGGATTCGAACCCCGGTACCAACCGTGAAAGGGTTGTGTCCTAGGCCTCTAGACGATGGGGACCCGGACTAAAACTTTTCTTTCGGCTTGTGGTGGAGGTACGCGGGATCGAACCGCGGACCTCTTGCATGCCATGCAAGCGCTCTCCCAGCTGAGCTATACCCCCGCTCGAAAGAAGGGCGCATTATAGGGAGGCGTCGTGTGCTTGTAAAGCGGTTTTTGAATCTTTTTGATCCTTGTTGCGGCGTGTGCCCGGAAACGGCTACCCGGCCTTTGGGTTAGAATGGGTTTCGCCTTGTTCGGACGAGTCCCTGATGAAAACCAGTTTTCTTGATTTTGAACAACAGATTGCCGATCTCGAAAGCAAGATCGAGTCGCTCCGTACGTCGCAGCAGGATTCTCCGATCGACATATCCGACGAAGTTGCGCTGCTGGAGAAAAAAGGGCAGCAGTTGACCAAGGAAATCTACGCCAGACTCACCCCGTGGCAGACCGCGCAGGTCGCCCGGCACCCGCAGCGGCCCTATACGCTCGATTACATCCGCCTCATCTTCACCGATTTCCAGGAATTGCACGGGGACCGCAGCTTTGCCGACGACCACGCCATCGTCGGCGGTCTGGCGCGGTTCAACGGCCAGCCGGTGATGGTCATCGGTCATCAGAAAGGCAGCGATACCAAGGAGAAGCTTTATCGCAATTTCGGCATGCCGCGCCCAGAGGGGTACCGCAAGGCCCTGCGCCTGATGCGGCTGGCCGAGAAGTTCGGTATTCCGTTGATGACCTTCATCGATACGCCGGGGGCCTATCCCGGAATCGATGCGGAAGAGCGCGGGCAGTCCGAGGCGATCGGGCGCAATCTCTACGAAATGGCCGGGTTGAGAACTCCGGTCATCGTCACGGTGATCGGCGAAGGCGGGTCCGGGGGCGCGCTGGCGATCGGCATCGGCGACGTGGTTCAGATGCTGCAATATTCGACCTATTCGGTCATCTCGCCGGAAGGCTGTGCCTCTATTCTCTGGAAAAGTGCCGATAAGGCGAGCGATGCTGCGGAAATCATGGGCATCACGGCGGCACGCCTCAAATCGCTCGGCCTGGTCGATAAGGTGGTCAGTGAACCGCTTGGCGGCGCTCATCGGGATCCCGAACGCATGGCGCAGAATCTGGCGAAAGCGCTGCAGGACGGGCTCAAGCATCTGAGCACCCTGTCCATTGACAAGTTGCTCGAAGCGCGCTTCGAGCGCCTGATGGCCTATGGCCGTACCAAAGAACAGCCGCCGGCGTGAGTGCCCCGTGGCGGATGGCGGGAATCTGGTCGAATCCGCTCTCTCTGCCTTTCTTGAGACTCGCCTGAAACCGGGTGACCGGCTTTGCGTCGGTTTCTCCGGAGGGATGGATTCCGTGGTCCTGCTGCATGCTCTTCGTCGCCTGGTGGAGAAGCTGGACAGCCCGATCAGCCTTTCGGCTGTTCATGTGCATCACGGCCTCAGTGCCAGTGCGGACGACTGGGCGGATCTTTGCACTGATTTCTGTCGACGTTGCGGCGTGCCGCTCGAGGTCGTCAGGGTGGCGGTGCCGCGCGATAGCGGCGAGGGACTGGAAGGCGCGGCACGACGCCTGCGTCATGGTGTTTTTGCCAAGTGCCGGGCGGACTGGCTGGCGCTGGCCCACCACCGCGACGATCAGGCCGAAACGGTGCTGCTCAATCTGCTGCGCGGTGCCGGGGTGGCCGGCGCGGCCGGGATGCTCAGCGAACGTCCGCAGACGTGCGGGCCGGTCTTGGTGCGTCCGTTGCTCGATATTCCCCGCAACGTCATCGAAGTTTATGCCGCAGAACACGGGTTGCACTGGATCGACGACGAGAGCAATGCCGATCGCCGTTTCCGGCGCAACTTTCTCAGGCACGAAATCTTGCCACACCTGGAGGCGACGTTTCCCGGTGCGGGAAAGTCACTGGCGCGTGCCGCCGGGCATTTCGCCGAAGCGGCCGGCCTGCTCGACGATCTGGCGGCGATTGACCAGAATGCCGCGAGCGCGGCCTCCGGACGGATTGCTTTGGCCGCCTTGAACGCTTTGCCTCAACGCCGTGCGCGCAATCTGCTGCGCCATGTGTGGACGGCCGAGGGCTTTCAGGCTCCGGATACACGCTGGATCGACGAGGCGCTCAAGCAGCTGGCGACGGCCGACCCCCTCTCTGAAATCTGCGTGGCAAGAGCCGATGGTGAGTTGCGCACGTATCGCGGGGAGCTTTACCTTGTCCGGTTGCGTGCCGACCCGCCTACCGCCCCCGTGCCATGGTCGGGGCAGGACGTCCTGCCGTGGGCCGGGGGGCGCGTGCGATTCATTCCGGTGACCGGTCGGGGGATACGCCGCAGCAACATGGAAGTTGGGCTGGTCGATCTCGGGGCCCGGCAGGGCGGCGAACGCCTGCAGCCCGATGCGCGGCGGCCGCGGCGCAGCCTGCGCAATCTGTTGCAGGAAGCGGCGGTGCCACCGTGGGAGCGCCAACGTCTGCCGATGCTGCGGATCAATACGCGATTGGCCTGGGTGGGTGGAATTGGCTGCGATGCGGCGTTTGCCTGTCCGCCGGGAGAGGAAGGGCTTCTTCCTCTATGGGATAGCGTGATCGACGACTACAGCTGATCCCGGGGCCAGTTCCAACCGAGTTGTTCGATGACGCTGATGAAGTCCTCGGCCAAGGGCGTGCGCAGCGTCAGAGGTTCGCCGCTCAGTGGATGGGTCAGGCGAACTTCCGTGCAGGCCAGCAATAGCCGGTGGCAGCCGAACAACTCCTGGAACAGCCGGTTGTGACGTCCCTTGCCGTAGGTGGCGTCGCCAATGATGGGATGGGCGATGTGCTTGAGATGGCGGCGTATCTGATGTCGGCGGCCGGTTTGCGGCGCGAGTTCGAGGAGGGCATAGCGGCTGGTCGGATAGCGGTCGACGGCATGCGGCAGTTCGGCAATGGCCAGACGGCGATAGCGGGTGATGGCATCCTGCGCTACACCGGTCGCATTAGCGGGTCGGAACTCGTATTCGTCGAACTGGCGCCTCAGCGGATGGTCGATGACCCCGGTTTCGTCGGTGTGCCCGCGCACGATGGCGACATAGGTCTTCTCGACCTGCTGGCTTTCGAATTGCGCGGCGACGCTTCGGCAGACGTCCCGATCGAGCGCGAACAGCAGGATGCCGGAGGTGCCGCGATCGAGGCGATGTACGGGATGCACGTGCTGTCTGATCTGATCGCGCAGGATCTGCACGGCGAAACGGGTCTCGTGGCGGTCGAGGAAGGTGCGGTGGACCAGCAGTCCCGACGGTTTGTGTACGGCGATCAGGTGTTCGTCGCGAAAGACGATCGGGAGGCGTTCCTGCACTAGCGCACACCTCTTTCCGGAAAGGCGCCGTCAACGTAGTACCAGCGCGCGTCTTCGCGGATAAAACGGCTGATTTCGTGCAACCGGAATGCACGGCCGGCGATCTTGTAGCGCGCAACGAATTCGACGGTGGCGCTGTCCGGGCCGGTGCGTTGGTGGTGCCGTATCTCCAGGCCCAGCCAGCGTGTCGTTCCCTCCTGGGCCAGATCGAGAGACGGCCGTCGTGTGCTGGCGTGCCAGGTATCCAGCAGGTAATGCTCGAGTTGCAGCACGTAGGCTGAGTAGCGCGAGCGCATCAGCGCTTCGGCGGTGGGTGCGCTCTCTCCGTCATGGTAGAGGCCGCAGCACTTGCCGTAGGTTCTTCCGCTGCCGCAGGGACAGGCCGTTAAGCGGGTTTTGCGTGACGCCACGGCGGTGCTGGGGGTCAATCCTCGCGCCAATTCGACGAGAAGCGGGTGCGGACGTTCTTCATGTGCCGATGCATGGCGGCGCGTGCGGCCTTGGCATCGCCCTGCTTGATGGCTTCCAGGATTTCGCGATGTTCGATGATGGCGCGCTGCCAGACCTGTTCGGAATGAAAGTGTTCTTCCAGACATCGGTAGACAGGTTGCACACGGGGTGTCCACAGCGCCTGGATGGCCAGCAGCAGGGCGCTGTTGCCAGAGGCTTCGGCAAGCGCGAAATGGAATTCGCGGTCATAGTCGATCCGCTTGACGTCGCCGGCGGAGCAGCAGACCATGTTGCCCAGCGCTTCAGAAAGAGCGGTCAGGTGTTCGGGGGAGGCGTTTTTGGCGGCAAGGGCGGCAATATCCGGTTCGATCAGGTCACGGGCAAACAGGACCTCGAAGGGGCCAGGTGTGGGTACCTCGTTGTTGGTGTTGGCTGGCAGTGCTGCAGCGAGCTGAATTTCCGGGCGGTTCAGAACGAATACGCCTGATCCGCCCCTGATTTCCACCCGTCCCTCGACCTCGAGGGCGATAAGCGCTTCGCGTACGGTAGGCCTGCTTACCGTAAGGCGCTCGGCCAGGACGCGCTCGGCGGGCAGCCGTTCGCCCGGCTTGTATTCGCCGGACTCAATCAGGCGGATGATCTGGTCGGCGATCTGGCGATATAGACGACGGTTGTCGATGGACTCAATGGGCATGGCGTTCGGGGTGAAAGGAAAAGTGCGGTTCAGGTTTCCTGCCAGTTTGAAACGTAGCGTTTCCTGGCGTTGTGGATGTGACGGTGCATGGCGGCGCGTGCGGATTTTGCATCGCGGGCCTTGACGGCTTCCAGTATCTCCCGGTGTTCGAGGATTGCCTGCTGCCAGATGGCTTCGTTGTGGAAGTGATTCTGCAGTTGGACATAGAGGGGAGCCAAGCGCATTGCCCACAGGGTTTCCATTACCTGGACCAGTGCGGCGTTGCCGGTGGCAGCCGCGAGGGAGGAGTGAAACCGATGGTCGAATTCCATGTGCCGAGCGTCGGTGGAGGAACAACACACCATGTCGCCAAGAATGCGGGACAAGGTGGCGATGATTTCGTCGGATGCATGCCGGGCAGCCAACGCGGCGACTTCCGGTTCGACAGCGTCGCGTGCGTCGAGCAACTCGATGGGGCCGACAGCAGGCGAATCACAGGCCGGTTCGTTCAGGGAAGCGGGGATCGAAGGGCTATGCTCCTTCTTCTCGACTCCGGGTGTTCTCTCGAGCACAAAAACCCCCGTGCCTCCGCGAATATCCACCCATCCTTCGACTTCAAGTGCGATCAGCGCTTCCCGGACGCTGGGACGGCTGACCTTGAGTTGTCCGGCCAGGACGCGCTCGGCCGGAAGACGCATGCCCGGTTTGTATTCGCCGGACTCGATCAGACCGGAAATCTGATCGGCGATCTGGCGATAGAGCCGGCGGGTTTCGATGGTTTCTATGGGCATTTGAGTAGTAAGGTCTCGCGCACTGCTGTTCGAAGCGTAATTGTCTCAAAAGAAACGCCCAAGTTTCAAAGATGTGCCGCAACATTTTTCAGCCGGCCTGGCGAGATCCGGAAGAGCAGTCAGTGCCCCGCCATCCCCGGATGCGCCGGCCTGCTTTCGGGCATGCCGGTGTGCGGCTTCCTGACCGGGGCCTGTAAGTTGACGGTGCTGCCGTCGTCGAATATCAGGGAAATCGGTACGCTGTCGCCTTCCTTGAGCGGATCCTTGAGGTCGATCAGCATGACGTGATAACCGCCGGGTTTCAGTTCCGCCTGGCCGCCGGCCTTGACTGCGATGCTGGCGACTGCGCGCATTTTCATTACGCCGTTCTCGTTGATGTGGGTGTGCAACTCCACGGTGCCGGCCGCCGGGCTTTGAGCCATGATCAACTGACGATCCGCTTTCCCGGTGTTGCGGATGAGCATGAATCCGCCGGTCGTCTTGATTCCGGGCGGAACAAGCCGGACATACGGGTCGTCAACCGCTATAGCGGAATCAGCGGCGTTGACGCTGGAAACAATGGATGCGGCGGCGATCAATACAGCGGCGATTACACGTTTTGTCATGGATTTCTCGTTGTGGTTTGATTTCCAGAAGGGGGCAGGGTCAGGGTTTCTTCGGGCTGCCGAGTTGCCGGCGAATTGCTGCGGCCAGTTCCTCGGGAGACGAACCGTGCGGCGCGATCGCGGCAAGCTTGCCGTCCGGGCCGATGAGGTAAGTGAAGGACGAATGGTCTACCGTGTAGGGGCGGCCGTCGATGGATTTCTGCTTCATGTAACTCACGCCGTAGCGGCGCGCGATTTCCGCCAGTTGCTCCGGCGTACTTGTTGCTCCGACGATGTTCGGGTGAAAGAAGGGAGCGTAGACCTTGAGTACGTCCATGGTGTCGCGTTCCGGGTCTACGGACACGAAAATCCCCTTCACCCGATCCAGTTCCTCCGTAGAGAGCATGGTGAATGCCTGCCCCATGGCCGCCAGTGCGGTCGGGCAAACGTCGGGGCAGAAGGTGTAGCCGAAATAGACGAGTACGACCTTGCCCCGGTAGTTCTCCAGGGACAGTTTGCCGTCAGGCGTGTCCAAGATGAAATTTCCGGCTGGCAATTGTCCTCCCGACTGCATGAGGAGGGGGGCTTGGCCGGCGCCATCCTTGCCGGGAGTGCCCGGCTCCCAGAAAAAGGCCAGCCAGGCGAGCAGGCCGGCCAGGAACGCCGCAAGAGCGATCCAGTGGGGCTGATATTTCATCGGGGGTGTCCTGTTTTCGTATCGTGCTCTCAACGTCCGGCGACCTCGAAATGAAAAGGCGCTGCGAATCGTTCGTTTTCCGTGGTCACTACCACAGTCGCCTTCCATGTCATGGTACCGGTGATGCATATCGGCAGGGTCGCCTGTCCGGAGAATTTCCCGCCATCTCCGGACAGGACCGGCCGATTGTATCCCATGCTCATGTCAACGCCATCGAAGTCGATTTCGACCTTCTTTGCTTTCATGCCCGCAATTTCCACTTGGATCGAGAGTTTTTGCAGCGCGCGGACAGGCCGGGGGGCGATCGACAGTCTCAACTGCCCGCCTCGCGGCAACGGGATGGTGCAGTCTTCAACCGAGGGGTCGCAGGAAGGGCGGGGGAGCAGTATGGCACCCGTGGAATGCCATCGGGCCGAAAGCTTGTATCCGATTACTGCGGCACACGCCAGCGCCAGCGCGATCACTGTCAGGATCGTCTGGCGGCGGCGCATCATCGGGAAGTGTGGATCGTAACGTCCGCGAGACGTTCGTCAGGGCTATTTCAACAGCTTGCCGTTGTTGTTGATGATGTTGATGTCAGCGAAAGTGGTTCCGGCATGGTTGCCCGGAGAGTAACTGATCACCAGATCACCCGCGTCGTAGTTCTTGATCTGCTCGAGTGCGTCGCGAAGCTTCTTGCGTGTGGCACCCGGGCCGGCGCGGCGCAATCCTTCGACCAGAACCTTGGCTCCCACGTACCCTTCAAGCAGTACGTGGTTGTACAGGACGCCTTCCGGCTTGAATTTCGCGAAGTTGTCCTTGAATTCCTTCGACAGGGGAACGGCGCGATTGTCCGGATGGGGAACAACCTGGGTGATGGCCACGCCCGCCGCTGTCGCGGCGCCGATAAGGTCGACCAGTTGGGCGGCGTCCGTCGTCGAGATCGAAACGAACTGGGTGCGCAATCCGGCATCCTTTGCCTTCTTGATGAATGCGGCGCTGGCGGCGGTGTTGGAAATCATGATCACCGCGTGCGGAGCGGCGGCGACAATCGTTTTCACCGCGTTGGCGACCTCGGTTGTGTTCTTCTCATAGCTGCCCTTGGCCACGATCTTGCTGCCATATTTTTCAGCGAGCGCTTCCGCACTGGCCAGGCCATCCTGCCCGAATGGGTCGTCCTGATAGAAGACCGCGTAATTCTTGTAGCCCGTCGAGCTGTAGAGCTGGAATATCTTGTTGATTTCCCCCGAATAACCAGCACGGGTGATGAACATCCACGGGTTGCCGCTCTTGGCCAGAGACGAGGCTCCGGTACGGACCATGACCAGCGGGATGCCATTATCGTCGAGGATTTTTTCCTTCAGTATGGCTTCGATGTTCCCCGTTCCGACATAACCGAACAGTGCGATGGGTTGTGCCTCTTCGATGAGCGCTTTGGTCTGCTTGACGGTTTCCGGCACCTTGTAGGCGTCATCCTTGGTGATCAGCTTGATTTTCTGGCCGTTGATTCCCCCCGACGCATTGACAACATCGAAATAGAGCTGCGCCCCGGCACGGACGTGGCTGCCTGTTGGGGCGAGCAGCCCGGATAGGGGCGCCACCTGCCCGATGATGATGTCGGAGGCCACGGCGGGGGGCAAGCTCGTAAACGCGGCAATCAATAAACCTGCAGTCCTGAGAGGCGACATCGGGGGGTTCTCCCTTAAATTAGTGCAAACGTGCGACGGTTCGAAAAATAGTGTTGCCGAATGCTGGCGTGTCCTCGATTAATGGCGCAGCGATCTTGACATGAGCGGCAGCGCATTGATACTAGGAGTAATTGTTTGGTCTTTGTGTCAATTATGTCACTATTTTGTCTCGGGTTTGCCGGTTCGTTTAATGTGGGAAATGATGCTTTCCCGGATGAGCGGGTTTCCGCGGAAGGCATGTCGGTTCCTCTGCGGTCTTTGCCGAAATGGTGCACTTGAACAATTTTCAGATTTGCCTCGACCTCGATGTTAGAACAATCAGCCGATCATTCGCTTGTCTCCCGACTGCTGCGCGACTTCCAGCAGAACTTCCCGATCTGTCCGGCGCCGTTCGCGGAACTGGCCAGCCGCCTGGGCGTTACCGAGAACGTGGTGCTGCGCATGCTCGAGCAGTTGCGCCGGGAAGGCAGGATATCCCGGGTCGGCGCCGTGTTCGCACCCAAGCGCATCGGCGCCAGCACGCTGGCCGCCATGGCCGTGCCGCCGGGCAAACTGGATGGTGTGGCGCGGGCGGTGAACCGTTTCCCCGAAGTCAACCACAACTATGAACGCGAGCATCGCTACAACCTGTGGTTCGTTGTGACGGCCGGGTCGGAAGGGCGCCTGCAGGCGGCGCTGGGAGCCATCGAACAGGCCGCGGGCTATCCGGTAGTGGCTTTGCCCATGGTCCGCGATTTTCGGGCCGGCGCGGAAGGTGATGACGCGCAAGAGGATGGAGGCATCGGGCCTGCCGCGACGCGGCAAACTACAGTGTTGGACGAAATTGGGCGTCGGTTGGTCATGGCGCTGCAGGAAGGATTGCCGCTTTTCATCCGGCCGTTCTCGATACTGGCCAGCCGCGTTGGTTGCGACGAGAGCGAATTGTTGGAGCGCATCCGGCGCTGGTGCGCCGAAGGAGCGATCAAGCGCTTCGGCGTTGTTGTCCGTTCTCAGTCCCCCGATGAAGGGGTCAATGCCATGCTGGTTCAGGACGTGCCGGACGAGTCGGTTGCCGGGATTGGCACCTCAATGGCTCGCGAACCGTCGGTGGCCTTGTGCTACGAACGCTCAAGAGTTTTGCCCGACTGGCCTTACAACCTTTACTGCATCATGCGCGGACCGACGCGGGATGAGGTGCAGGCCAGGATAGACGAGATAGCCCGGCGTCTGGGCTTGTCCGGCTATCCCAGTGAAATCCTCTTTTCCTTGACCCGCTTCAAGCGCGACGGCGTGCGCTACGCTTGATATTCGGCTTCGCTCAAATCGCCTCCTCGGAGACACGCTTGCCGATGTGCGCCAGCGCTTCCTCGACCTGATCGACGAGGATCAGGCAAAGATCACCGGCTTGCAGGTCCGCTAGCGCGGTGTCGATGGCCAGGAACTCCCCGCGGATCTCCTTGACCTCCTTGGCCCGCTTGGCGTTCTTCAGTCCTTCATGCAGCAGCGCCAGTACTTCGCCGTCCGCGCGTCCGCGCTGGCACTGGTCCTGGTAGAGCACGACGGTGTCGAAGGCGTCTCCCAGTATCTCCGTTTGCTCCCGGATGTCCTCGTCGCGTCGGTCCCCGGCGCCGCTGATGACCACCGAACGGCGTTTTCCCGATTTTTCGGGCATGCCGTCGATGGCTGTGACCAGCGCTTGGATGGCGTCTGGATTATGGCCGTAGTCGGCGATCAGTGTGGCGCCACGGTAGTCGAACAGGTTGAAACGGCCCGGCGCGGAAGCCACGTCGTTGCGGAAAGCGGCCAGCCCGGCGCGGATCACCGCCCAGTCTAGTCCGAGTGCCCAGCCGGCGCCCGTGGCGGCCATGGCGTTTTCGATCTGGAAGCCGATGGCGCCGTTCGCCGTGACCGGAATGCCCTCGAGGGCGATACGCTCTTCCGAACCGCCTTCCATGGCGACGATGTCCTTGCCGTCGAGAAAAATGATGCGCTTGCCCTGGGCGCGATGCATGGCCATCACCGGGTGGTTGCGGTCACGGGCGAAAAAGATGACCTTGCCGGGGCAGGAATCGCCCATGCGCGCGACCATCGGGTCGGCGGCGTTGAGTACCGCGTAGCCGGTTTCCGGCTTGACGTTTTGCACGATGACGCGCTTGACCACGGACAAGTCCTCGACCGTGCTGATATAGGAGAGCCCGAGGTGGTCGCCCTTGCCGATGTTGGTGACGACGGCCACGTCGCAGCGGTCGAAACCGAGGCCTTCGCGCAGCACGCCGCCACGGGCGGTTTCCAGCACCGCGGCGTCGACGTCGGGGTGCAGCAGCACATTGCGCGCGCTTTTCGGGCCGCTGCAATCGCCGGTATCGATGCGTTTGCCTTGAATATAGACGCCGTCCGTGCTGGTCATGCCGACGCGATGTCCATGGCTGCCCAGGATGCTGGCGATCAGGCGCACGGTGGTGGTCTTGCCGTTGGTGCCGGCCACGGCGACCAGAGGAATGCGCGCGTCGTCGCCGTCGGCAAACATGTTGGCGACGATCGCTTCGCCGACCGCTCTGCCCTTGCCATAGGACGGTTGCAGATGCATGCGCAGGCCGGGCGCGGCGTTGAGTTCGACGATTCCACCGCCTTGTTCTTCCAGCGGGCGGTGAACGTTCTTGCAGACGATGTCGACACCTGCGATGTCGAGGCCGACCATCTGGGCGGCCGCTATGGCGCGTGCCGCGAAATCGGGGTGGACGTCGTCGGTCACGTCGGTAGCCGAGCCGCCGGTCGACAGGTTGGCATTGTTGCGCAGGATGACGCGCTGGCCCTTGGCCGGCACCGATTCCGCATTGAGGCCGTCCTCGGCGAGGCGGGCAAGGGCGATTTCGTCGAAACGGATCTTGGTCAGCGAGGTGGCGTGGCCGGTCCCCCGGCGCGGGTCGGCATTGACCTGCTCGACCAGTTGGCGGACGGTATGCACGCCGTCGCCAATGACCATCGGCGGTTCGCGCCGGGCCGCGGCGACAAGCTTGCTGCCGACCACCAGGAAGCGGTGGTCCTGGCCGGTGATGTAACGCTCGACCAGTACGTCGTCGCTGATCTTGTTGGCCACCGCGTAGGCCGCGAGCACCTGTTCGCGGGTGGTCAGGTTGACGGCCACTCCCTTGCCCTGATTGCCGTCCTGCGGTTTGACCACGACGGCGCTGCCGATTTCCTGTGCGGCGACCCAGGCATCCTCGGCATTGGCGACCGGACGTCCTCTCGGCACAGGCACCCCCGCCGATTGCAGCAGTTTCTTGGTTAGCTCCTTGTCCTGGGCAATCGATTCGGCTACCGCGCTGGTCATGTCGGTCTCGGCGGCCTGGATGCGGCGCTGCTTGCTGCCCCAGCCGAACTGGACGAGGCTGCCCTTGGTCAGGCGGCGGTAAGGAATGTTGCGGGCGACTGCGGCGTAAACGATCGACCCGGTGCTCGGGCCGAGGCGCACGTCCTCGTCGAGTTCACGCAAGCGGTGCAGGGCATCGGCGAGATCGAACGACTGGTCGTCGAACGCCGCTTGGCATAATGCCTGCCCCAGTTCGAGCGCCAGGCGCCCGACTTCTTCTTCGCTGTATTCGACGATGACCTGATAGACGCCCGGTTCGACCGTCTGCGCCGTACGGCTGAAAGTTACCGGACAACCGGCCTGGGCCTGCAGACCGAGCGTGGCGAATTCCAGAATGTGCGCCATCGAGTTTGTCTCGCCGTTCAGCGCGGGCTGCAACAAGGCGAGTTCGGGGAAGCGCTCGCGCAGGCGCGTTTCAAAACCGGGAATGCTGTTGATGTCGCGTTCGACTTCACTGCATGAAACGATAGCCTCGACGGCAGTGTGCCGGCTCCACAGGTTGGGGCCGCGCAGCGCGCGGATGCGTGATACGTCCATTGTTCGTGTTCCTTCGCGTTATTGCGTTATTGCTGTTCGATGAAGAACGTCTCGATTCCGGTACGCATGACATCCGGCGATATGCCGAGTGCCCAGGCGGCGCCTACCGCGGCCAGTACGTTCTCGGTCTGCGGCACGTTCTTCCCGCCGTCGGTAAGCGGGATATCCTTCAGTTTGGCCAGCGAGATCTCACCTTCGCTGCTGGCCAGCATGATCTGGCCATAACGGACGATGACGGCGCGCTTGCCATGTTCGAGATGCTCGGTGATGGCCGGCAATGACGGGTCGTAGGCGAAGAAGATGACTTCCCCGTCGCACAGGTCAGCCATCTCGACGAGCTCGGGTTCCCGTGCATTGAGGATGCCGGCGCCGGTCTTGAGCACCAAGTCAACCTGTGTGCGCAGGATGTTGAATACCTGCTCCGGCGTATCGATGTAATGGCGCCCGATATGGCGGGCGGCATCGATGTTGGTGACGATCCCGATTTGACAGCGGTCGTAGGCCAAGCCTTCGGTGACGATAGTGTCGCTGCCGTTTTCGAAGACTGCCGCCTGGATGGCACGGTTCATCAAGACACGATTGGCGTGTTCCCAGCGCGCGCAGTCACCTTTTTCCGACTGGCGGCGGTCCAGGTACAGTCCATTACTGCAGGCAAGGCCGGTATGCCGGCCCGAGAGGATGAGCATCCGCGCCACGAGTTGAGCTACCGTGGTCTTGCCGTAGCTGCCGGTGATGCCGATGACCGGAATGCGCCCGGTGGCCTCGTTCGGGAATAGATGTTCCACGATGGCTTGTCCTACAGGACGGGGCTTGCCCACGCCGGGCTTGAGGTGCATCAGCAGGCCCGGGCCGGCGTTGACTTCGACGATGGCGCCGCCCTGCTCGGCCAGCGGCTTGGAGATGTCTTCGACAACCAGGTCGATGCCGGCGATGTCCAGTCCGACGATGCGTGCGGCGAGCGAGGCAATGGCCGCCGTTTCGGGGTGCACGTCGTCGGTGACGTCGAATTCATGGTTGGCATTGCGCTGGATCAGCACTTCGCAGCCTTCCTCGGGGATCGAGTCCGGGTCGAGTTTCTGGCGTGACAATTCTATGCGCGCTGCCGAATCCATGCGAATGTTGGACAGTGGATGGCTTTCGCTGGGGCCGCGCCGCGGGTCGGAGTTGATCTGTGTCTCGACCAATTCGCGCACCGTCTGCCGGCCGTCGCCGATGACCTTGACCACGTCGCCGCGGTTGGCGGCAACGAGCTTGCCGCCGATGATCAGCAGGCGGTGCTCAGAGCCGGGAATGGAGCGTTCTACCAGTACGCCGCTGCCTTCGTCGAGAGCCACGCGGTAAGCCGTTTCGACTTCCTCGCGGGAGTGAATGTCGATGAACACGCCGCGTCCGTGGTTGCCGTCCACCGGTTTGACGCACACGGGCAGCCCGATTTCCTGCGCCGCTTCCCACGCGTCGTCAGGGCTGTCCGCCTCGCGCCCTTCCGGGACCGGGACACCGCAACACTGCAGCAGGCTCTTGGTCAGATCCTTGTCGCGCGAGATGCCTTCGGCGATGGCACTGGTGCGGTCGGTCTCGGCCGTCCAGATGCGGCGCATGGCGGCGCCGTAACCCAACTGCACGAGATTGCCGTTTTCCAGCAAGCGAATGTACGGTATGTGCCGGTCGTCGGCCGCATCGACGATACTGGCCGTCGAGGGGCCGAGGCAACGGGAATCGACCAGGTCGGCCAAGCGTTCGACTGCGGCTTCGACGTCGAAGGGGCGGTCTTCCATGGCCGCCATGATCAGATCGCGCGCCTCCTGCAGCGCCGCGCGCGTGACCTGTTCCTGCCAGGCGCGCACGACCACTTTGTAGACCCCGCGTTCGGATATCTCGCGTGCCTTGCCGAAACCGCCAGGCAGGCCGGCGAGATTCTGCAGTTCCAGCGTGACGTGTTCCAGGATGTGCGCCGGCCAGGTGCCTTCCTCGACGCGACGCAGGAAACCACCGGGTTCGCCGTAGCTGCACCGGTGTTCGTACAGCGATGGCAGCATCGCCTTCAGCCGTTCGTAGTAGCCGGGAATGGTGTTCGAGGGGAAATCCTCGAGGTCGCCAATGTCGACGATGGCTTCCAGGACCGGGCGATAGGTCCACATATTGGGTCCGCGCAGGTGGCGGATTTCTCGGAACTTGATGTCTTTGCTTGTCATGGGATCAGTGTCTGCGGCGAGCAGCAACGCGGGTGGTCGGAAGGTGTTAAGGCAGAGAAGTCGCAATTATGGGCCGAATAACGCAGCTCGCGCCATTCCGCTTACACGGCTCGCGAACGCGGGAATCCTGCCTCAAAGGAAACGGTCGAGAATTTTGCGGCTGTGCGCGTCGAGCGCCTGGCGATCGCGGATCAGGAACTGGATGCCGTTGCTGTCCGCGACGAGCAGGGCTGGCGGGACCAGGCGGCGGATGTCTTCTTCGCCCTTGAGGATCAGCTTCGTCTCTCCGCGGTTGGTGATCACCGTCCAGGTGCTCGGCGTGGCGAAACTGGAGACGTCGACAATGCGTTCGATGACCGGCATGAATTCGCGGCTGGCGAGTTCGCTCTCGACCAGCAAACGCAGTTCGGCGGGTAGCTCGTCCAGACGGTCGATCCAGGCCAGTTCGTGGCCGTGCGGATCGACCAGCGCGATCCCCTCGTCAGGTGCGCCGATCGGGAAGGCGCGTACCGGAAAAGCCTCCACTGTCGCCCCCGCGCTGTTGGTGAAGATGAGACGGCCGAAACTATCTCGGTGCAGTTGATAATTCGT
>DBMG01000180.1 GCA_002304785.1 Candidatus Accumulibacter sp. UBA704
TGCGCAGCCTTTGTGGACACACGGCTCCAGCGGAATCGAACGGGGTAACGATGGCGGTGAGGACTCCCTGGATCCGGTTGGTCATCGAACTATCTCCTTTTGGGCAATTCAGCCAAAAAATGTCTGTCGTCAATGCTGAGAAACGAATTCCTTGCTTGCACTCAACCGGTGAGAAATCTTGAATTGCAGTTCCGTGCAAGGAAAGAAGTTGTGATCAATGTTGATTGATATTTTTTTTAAAGTCAACAAAATATATCAAAACGTGTCATTAGCTTCTAATATCTTTCATGCGTGGTTTCTAAATGAGTGTGTGTCACGACAGGGTGGGTTCCAAATTCTTCTGAGAAACTTATAAATCGCATAAAACCATGTAGATATACATCTTATCGGTCCCTGTTGTCTGATCGTCGGCGTGCGTCTGGAGTCTGTATAGAGTTGCCGGAAAGGAGGTCTGCTGTGGTTGAAGATGTCTGTTGGTTGAATCAACGACGGTTTGTGGCTGATTGTGTGCTGAATTTGTTGCAACATCTATCCAAAACTGTCACAATCTACCAAAGAGGTGGTGGTGGAAGTTTTTGCCCCGGTCGGATTTGGAATGGAAAGAATGCGAGAAATCATGGAACAAGTTGCGCAAAGCGATTACTTGATGGAAGTTGAAAGCGCGCCGTTGCTTCCCGTGCTGCGTCGGCAGCGCATTGCTGAATTTCTGCATCACCATGGTGCGGTGACCTTGCAGCAATTGGCGGAAGCTCTGCATGTCTCGCTATCCACCTTGCGCCGCGATCTTGACGCTTTGGCAGAGGAAGGAGTTATCGAGCGTACCCATGGCGGTGCCATTTTGCGGCATCTCCAGTACAGTACCTTCGAACCCAATATCACGGCGGCGCGCGACCTTTCCCCACAGGAGAAGCGTCTCGTCGGAATGGCTGCTGCGGAGTCTCTGGTTCCGGGGCAGAGCGTCATATTCGATAGCGGCAGCACCGTATTGGAGGCAGCGAAGGCGACTGTCGCGAGAAACATCCCGATTATTGCGGTGACCAACGATATCGAGATCGCGCAAATCCTGAATGCCAGTTCGCTTGTTCAGGTACACGTGTTCGGGGGCCAGTTGCGTCCGGGAAGCAATACGCTGGTTGGCGAGCAGGTGCAGAACGCGGCCAAGTTGATTCGCGCGGACGTGCTCTTCTTCGGCGCTCACGCCGTAACCGACAACGTGGTTTCGGAAACGTCGCCGGAGGTTGCAGCCGTCAAGCGGGCGCTGATGCGTTCGGCCACGTCGTGCCGCCTACTGGTGGATTCCTCTAAGTTCCGGCCGAGGGTATTCATGACGGTATGCGATATGGCGGAGATCGCCGAGGTCATTACCGACAAAGGGGCGCCGCAGGAGGAACTTGAGCGGATACGTTCCGCAGGCGTCAAGCTCATCATTGCCAAGGGTGCTCCATGACCGGAATTCGTATCCTCGCTGACGACTTGACCGGGGCGCTTGACACCGCGGCGGCTTTCTCGGGAAAGGTTCCTGTGTATATCGACCGCCCACCGTTGGTTTCTGAGAGCGGTGGCGATCAACCGGTCTCCGTAGTCGCCACACCAACGAGGGATGTGGCGGTCGAAGCGCTCGCCGGTTTTCTGAAGCCAGTGCTTGATTGGTTTGTGTCGGGGAGGATGTCCTTCAAGAAGGTCGACAGCCTGTTGCGCGGCAACACGTTTGAAGAAATTGCGTGGCTTTGTCGGCAGGGTGGATTTGAGCGGGTGCTCTTCGCCCCCGCCTTTCCGGCGCAGGGGCGGATTACGTCGGAGGACCGTCAATGGCTTGTTCGTCCGGGACTGGATCGGGAAGCGGTAGCCGTTCCTTTTGGGGCCGAATTTGCGCGGCTCGGGTTGCGGTCAGGCGCTGCTCTGGACGATAGGGCAGACGTGTGGGTTCCCGAGGTCGCGACGGATGGCGATCTGGATCGGGCCGTGATGCAGGCCGAGGCGGCCAAAGAATGCGTGATGTGGGTTGGCAGCGCCGGATTGGGAAATGCGCTGGCGCGCCGCCTCGGGCTTTCTCCTCAATCGGGTTCGGCGTTGCCCCTTGCCCGAAGCATGGGGCCGACCGTGCTCGTTAGCGCAAGCTTCCAGCCGATATTCCGGGAACAGTGGTCCTCGCTGCGAACCAATTCGTTCGTGCAGGCTGTGGCTGAAGCCGGGGATGCCGCACAGATCGGCGCCGCTATCGAGCTGGCGCGAAACGGGGCGGGCGAGGCGTGGTTTGATCTTTCGCCGCGCGAGACGATCAGCGCGGAGCAAGCCACGACCCGTTTGGAATCGACCACGAAAATGTTGGTCGAGAGATTGCCCAAACCTGGGCAACTGGTAGTGGTCGGTGGCGATACCTTGCTGGGGTTGTGCCGCGCTTGCGGCGCGAGAGGATTACTGGCACATCCGTCGATACGTCAGGGATGGGGGTGCGCACGAATCATGGGTGGCGTCTGGGATGGCGTGCCTTGTTATTCACGGTCAGGGGCGTTCGGCACGGCGGATGATCTCGTCGCGCTGTACGGCGCCCTGAGTCATACAACATCTTGTTGAAAGGAGTCGAAATGCCAAAAGCCATTCGTCTGGCGGTAACCATGGGCGATCCATCTGGCATTGGGCCGGAGATCATCGTCAAGTCTGCACTCAAACTGCGCAAGGAAATCGCCGACGGCCGGATGGAACTGCTGGTGGTCGGAAGTGCGGATGCATTGACCAAGGTTTGCGGGCAACTGAATGTGGCCGCGGGTTCGTTGCCATTGAATATGATCGATGTCGGGCCGGTTCCTGGCGAAATTGTAACCGGGAAGATTTCGCCCGTCGGCGGCGAGTGGGCCTACCGTGCCGTCAAGCGGGCGGCCGAAATGGTTCGGTCAGGTGATGCCGACGCTATCGTTACTGCACCGCTTTCCAAGGAAGCACTGCATCTCGCCGGTCATCATTTCGAGGGGCATACGGAGCTGCTGGCCCATCTGACAGGGCAGCGGGATGCGGTGATGATGCTGGCCCATGGGCCGATGCGGGTGACCCATGTCACGACTCACTGTGCGATTTCAGAAGTGCCGAACCGCGTGACGCCAACGCGTTTGCGCCGCGTCTTCGATGTGACCCTGGAGGCACTCGAATGCCTTGGTTTTGAGAAGCCCCGACTGGGTGTCGCCGGCCTCAACCCGCATTCCGGGGAAGGCGGCATTTTGGGCAAGGAGGACGAGGAGATCATCGCACCGATCATCAAGGAATATGTGGCGAAGGGCTACGATATCACCGGCCCGGTGCCGGGTGATACGGTGTTCATCAAGCTGCGCGCCGAGCAGTTCGATGCAGTGGTGGCGATGTTCCACGACCAGGGCCACATTCCGGTCAAGCTGCTCGGATTCAATGTGGATCCAGCATCAGGGGAATGGCAAGCGATCAGTGGCGTCAACGTCACCCTCGGTTTGCCAATCCTGCGTACCTCGGTTGATCACGGAACGGCGTTCGATATTGCTGGCAAAGGGATAGCCAATCCGGACAGCATGGTCGATGCGGCCGAGTACGCCTTGAAGCTGCTTGAAGGACGGCGCAAGAAAGGGCTCTAGCTGACTTCTCATATTGCAAGGAACTGAACATGAATCCACCTGAAAATCACCTTGCGGATTGTGCGGCGTGCCTGCATCCGCACCCGGATGATGCATCCCGACTTATCGCCGATATTCCTTCTCCCTGCGTGCAGAATCACGCCGCCAACCTGATGCCGTTGGCTAATGGTGATATCGGCTGCGTGTGGTTCGGTGGCAGCCAGGAAGGGAAGTCGGACATTTCGATCTATTTCTCTCGCCTGCCGAAAGGGGAGGTGTGCTGGACCGAAGCAGTCATGCTTTCCGATGATTCCACGCGCTCCGAGCAGAACCCCGTGCTCTTCCCGGCTCCGGACGGCAAACTTTGGTTGTTCTACACGGCGCAGAAATCCGGCAACCAGGATACGTCGATTATTCGTTATCGCATCTCGGAAGACAACGGCCAGAACTGGGGAGCAATCGGTGTGTTGTTCGACAAGGCGGGCACGTTCGTGCGCCAACCGGTGGTTGTCCTCGACAACGGCGACTGGCTGGTGCCGGTGTTCTATTGCCGTACCCAGCCGGGAGAGAAATGGGTGGGCAACAATGACATCAGCGCCGTGCGCATCTCGTCGGACCAGGGGCACACCTGGAGCGAAGTCGAAGTCCCGAACAGCGTTGGTTGCGTGCATATGAATATCGAGAAGATGCCTGACAGTTCACTGCTGGCCGTGTATCGCAGCCGTTGGGCGGACTACATCTACATGAGCCGCTCGACCGATCACGGTTGGACCTGGACGGAACCTCAGCCGACCCAGCTGCCCAACAACAATTCCTCGATTCAGTTGACGCGGCTGGCCAACGGGCATCTGGCCATGGTCTTCAACGACATCAGCGCGGCGCAGGCAACCGAACGCCGTACCTCGCTGTATGACGAAATCGAGGACGAGGAAGAAGGTGAAGTCAAATCCGCGGTGGAACCCGTTGCTGCAACAAATATGCGGACAGCTTTCTGGGGAACGCCGCGCGCGCCGATGACTCTGGCGATTTCCGAGGACGGTGGGAAGACCTGGCCAAACAAACGCAATCTGGAAGTAGGTGATGGCTACTGCATGACCAACAACTCCGAACTTCAGCTCAACCGCGAATACTCGTACCCAAGCATCAAGCAAACCGCCGATGGCTTCATTCATATCGCCTATACCTTCTACCGTCAGAAAATCAGGTACGTGCGGGTGAGGGAAGAGTGGGTCAAAGGCTAGGCCGAATAGGCCGGAAACCGAGAACAGGAAATGAGAAACATGAGCACATATGCACTTTTGAACGCCGGCCGCATCATCGCGGGCCCGGGAAGCATCGAGAGCATCAACGAGGTCGTCACCGATCTGGGCGCCAGGAAGGTGTTGATCATCAGCGACAAAGGCGTGGCTCGGGCCGGATTGATCGAAAAGCCCAAAGCGATTCTTGAGGCGGCCGGAGTTGCGGTGGCCGTCCTCGACGATACGCCACCCGAGCCTGATGTCGAACAGGTAAATGCCATTCTTGCGGCGGCGCTGCCGCACGGTGCGCAAGCGGTGATCGGCATCGGTGGCGGAAGTGCCATGGATGTGGCCAAGATCGTGGCGGTGCTGCTCAACAACGATGTGTCGTTGCGCGATCTGCTCAAGGGCAAGGCGAAGATCGCCCGCCGCGGAGCGCCGACGCTGATGGTTCCCACCACGGCAGGCACCGGCTCGGAAACGACGCCGAACAGCATCATCCTGGTTCCGGAAGACGAGTTGAAGGTCGGTATCGTCAGTCCCAAGTTGATGCCCGATTGCGTCATCCTTGACCCGGAACTGACCGTCGGCCTGCCGCCGGCGATTACTGCGTCGACGGGCATGGACGCACTGTGCCACGCGATTGAGTGCTACACGTCGAAGAAAGGCAATCCGTTCAGCGATATGCTCGCGCTCAAGGCGATCACGCTGATCTCGCGCAGCATTCGCACGGCTTTCAACGACGGCAAAAACCTCAATGCACGTCACGACATGCTGCTCGGAGCGATGTACGGCGGCATGTGCATCGCTACTTCGAGCACGACCGCGGTGCATGCCCTGGCCTATCCGCTGGGGGGTAAGTACCGCATAGCGCACGGGATCTCCAACGCCATCCTGCTGCCTTTCGTTATGCGCTTCAATGCCGTCGGCAACGAGGATAAGTTCTGCGACATCGCTCTGGCCATGGGACTGGATGTTTCGGAAAAAACTCCGCAGGAGGTGGCCTCCGTGATGATCGACGCGCTCTTTGCGCTCAATCGCGATCTCGCGATTCCGGGTGACCTGAAGCGCTGGAACATTACCGAGGCCGATCTGGAAACGCTGGTCGAAGGGGCGGCGAAGGTAACGCGGTTGCTCGACAACAACCCGCGGCCAATGAACAAAGCCGATATCCGGGCGATCTACTCACAACTGATCTGAAACAGCATTGGTAAGGGTATTGTTCACTTCGCTGAAGGAGGTTGGCCGGGTGCGGATCGCCTGATTTATGATTCGCGCTTTTCCAATGGGCAAAGGAATAGACGATGGAAATGCAACTCTTCTTGGTCGCTTTGATGCAAATCATGATGGTCAACGTCGTCCTTTCTGGCGATAACGCCGTGGTCATTGCTCTGGCGGCACGCAACCTGCCGGTAAATCAACAGAAGCATGCAATGCTTTGGGGCTGCGGAGGCGCCATCGTCCTGCGGATCGTGCTGACCGTTGTGGCCGTAACCTTGCTACAAATCCCGTTTCTGCAGTTCTTCGGTGCGCTTTTGCTTGTATGGATTGCCGTCAAGCTTTTGATCGAGGAAGACGAAGATGAAGGGCATCACCACGCCCATGACAATCTGTTTGGTGCAGTAAAGACCATCCTGATTGCTGACATCGTTATGAGCCTCGATAACACACTCGCCATTGCGGGTGTGGCCAAGGGGAACTGGCCTTTGCTGGTTGCCGGTCTGGTGCTGTCGATTCCCCTGATCGTGTTCGGTAGCACCATCATCATGAAGATGATCGAGCGCTTTCCTGTCATTGTTTACATCGGCGCCGGCCTGATTGCCTACACCGCCGGAGAGATGATTGACTCTGATGCCGCCGTGCAGCCTTATTTGCCGCACATTTTTCATGCCACACCGTATCTGGGCATGTTGCTGGCGGGGGGCGTGATAGGGTATGGCTGGCGGTACAACGTGGTGAAGGGACGCACGCCCAAAGATATACTGGTGGCCGACGAACATGCGGTGGAACGCATGGAAGACCAGATCGACTGAGTTCGCGCCAGTATGCGCTTTCGCGTTTTCGGCGGGATAAGTCGAGAATTTCTTGAAAGCAATGCCATGGCCGGAATCAACCGTGCCGACCATCGCCCCTGGTCGATATTCGTTATTTTCCTGCGTCTCGGGCCTCGGGCTGACGTCGTTTGGCGGTCCCGTCGCGCATCTGGGGTATTTTCGCGCTGAGTTCGTGACGCGCCGGGGCTGGCTGACCGAACGCGCCTACGCCGATCTGGTCGCGCTTTGCCAGTTCCTTCCCGGGCCAGCGAGCAGCCAGGTGGGCATGGTTGGGGCTGTCGCGCGCGGGCTACTCTGGTGCCTTGGCTGCCTGGGTTGGCTTTACGCTGCCTTCGGCGATTGCCCTGATCTTTTTTGCGCTCGGTGTGGTGTCCTTCGGCGACGCTGTCTCATCCGGCGCGCTGCATGGGCTGAAAGTGGTCGCTGCGGCGGTGGTGGCGCAGGCTGTCTGGGGCATGGCGCGGACCCTTTGTCCGGATGCGCAGCGTGTGACGCTCATGGCGCTAGCAGCGTGCCTCGTGCTCATGGTGCCATCCGCCTGGGTCCAGGTTGGAGTGATCGTTGGTGCGGGATGCGTCGGATTGGCGATATTCAAGCTGCCGCCGGCCATCAAGCACGATCCGTTGCCGATCGTGCTCAGTCGCCGCTCCGGGGCGATTCGGCTTGCGCTGTTTCTTGTTCTGCTGGTGGGATTGCCTGTATTGACGCAGTTGGTGCCGGGACGCGCGGTAGCGCTTGTGGATGCTTTCTATAGCGCCGGCTCGTCGGTGTTGGGGGGGGCGGTCATGTTGTGTTGCCGCTTCCGCAAGCCGAGGTCGTGCCGTCGGGCTGGGTCGGCATCGAAGCATTTCTCGCCGGCTATGGTGCCGCCCAGGCGGTGCCCGGCCCGTTGTTGGCTCGTCGTCATTGTCTGTGGGGTGGCGGGATGGTTCTCGATTGACAACGAATTCGTGTGGCGTGATAATTTTGATCAAACATCAGACATCCGGCGTTTGATAGGTGTTAGGAATTGCTACGACATTGGACGCCAATTTCAACAGTGTTGGAGGTTCCATGATCGGACTGAGCACCTACGCATTCTTCTGGCAGATTTCTGACCGGGCGCCAAAGCCTCTAGGCTTGGAGGAACTGCTTCCTCGGACACGCGAGCTCGGTGGGCAGGTTTTCCAGATATGCGATTACCAACCGCTTCACGCGTATTCAGACAGACAACTCAGTGACCTGAAGAAGCGCGCCGACGATCTGGGCATAACCCTGGAGCTTGGGACGAAAGGCATCAAGCCCGAGCATCTGGCGAACTATCTGCGTATGGCCGACCGGCTCGGAGCCAAGGTGATCCGCAGCATGGTGACGGCGCCGGATCATCGGCCGACGCTGGCGGAAGCCGAGGTTCTTCTTAAGCAGTCGATGCCATCGTATGAAGCCTCGGGCGTGACGATCGCTCTGGAGACTTACGAACAGTTGAGTTCGACCGATCTCATCGCTCTGGTGGAGGCCGTCGGCAGCAAGAGCCTAGGTATCTGCCTCGATCCGGCCAACTGCGTGGCCAACCTGGAGCACCCGATCGCCGTGATCGACCGTTGCGCCCCTTACGTCGCCAACCTGCACATCAAAGATTTTGCCTTCACGCGCCGTGGCGGGTGGGTCGGTTTCACGCTGGAGGGCGTCGAGCTTGGCAAGGGATTGCTGCCTTACGACTACATGATAGAGAAGGTCGATCCGGAGTCGCGCGGCATCAATCAGGTGGTCGAGCACTGGCTGACATGGCAGGACGACTACGAGAAAACCATCCGTATCGAGAACGAATGGAACGCCCACAACTTGGAACGGATGCGCGGCAGGTAGCAGGTAAACACACTTTCTACGGTAAACTCCGATGGCCGAAATGACAACGGATTCCTGTATCGCTGATTGTTGGGAGCAGACCGGAGCATTTGCGGCGCGCACACTAGGAGAGCAAACGTGAGTACCCAGGAAGCAATCAGGGAACCCGACCTTTCGGCATTCCTGGCATCGAAGCCGACGGCGTCATCGGTCGATTTCGTGGTCAACAGCATCAAGGATCTGCTGCTTGGAAAGAAGGTGCTTCCGGGGGACCGGCTGCCGCCTGAAACCGAGCTGTGCCGCCTACTGTCCGTCAGTCGCGGTTCGGTCCGCGAAGCCATGAAGATTCTCTCGGCTCTCGGCATCGTCGAGGTCAAGCGCGGCGACGGGACCTACATTTCTACGGGAGGCGGCGAGGTCATGTTCGACCCGTTGCTGTTCCGCCTCATCGTGTCACAACCGGAATTCGGCGAACTGAAGGAACTGCGGCTGATTCTGGAAAGGAACGTGGTGCGTCTTGCCATCTTGAATGCAACTGAAGACGATCTCCTGCAGTTGCGCGAGTGCGTGGAAAAGACACAGTCCCTGAAGGATAAGGCGGAAAAGAAATACGACGAGTTGCTGGCGCTGGATCTCGAATTTCACGCGATTCTTGGCAGGGCAGGGAAGAACCGCCCGCTGGAGACCATCTACCGGTTCGTCATGCAATACTTCCGCCCATTTATTGCCCAGAGCCTGACCAAACACAGCAATTTCAGCCGTGAATCGACCGATGCGCACCAGAAGATACTGGCGGCCGTTGAACAGCGCGATGTCGTGGCCGCCGAAAAGGCCGTGGAGGAGTCGACCGAGGTCTGGGAATTCCTCATCTTCAAACAGTAGCAGCAGGGGGCTTCTGCCGGGATTTGCGAGATTCCCGGCGCGCTCAGGTGCCGAGAAAAGCAGGGTCGAGATAACCGTTGACAGGAAAAAAGGCATCGTGTAGGTTTGTCAAACGTCAAACGTCTGTTGTATGAGAACTTGAGCGGCGGCGTCGAGATTTGGGAGAGCGGACCCCGGCTTAAGCTGGTAAATGTCAAGTATCTGTAATTAAACGTGTTTATAAATTGAGAAGGAAGACTGTCATGAGCGATAAGATCGTTGTCAGCGTTATCGGTGCCGGCGGCAAAATGGGTACCCGAGTCACCAACAATCTGGCAAAGCATCCGGATTCCATCGATCTGCATTTCTGCGAAGCGTCGGACGTTGGGATCGCTTCGATCAAGGCGCGTGGTTTTTCCGTCGTCGCTGCCGAGGAGGCGGTGCCCAAAAGCGATATCGTCGTTCTTGCCGTTCCTGATGTCATCATCAAGAAAGTGTCGGTGGGCGTCGTGGCTATGATGCGTCCGGGTGCCACAATGATCATTCTCGATCCGGCGGCCGCCGTGGCCAAGGAACTGGCCCTGCGTGACGATTGCACGTTCGTTGTCGCCCACCCCTGCCACCCGTCTTTCTTCGTGGCTCAGGAAACCCCGGAAGCGCGTGCCGATGCTTTCGGCGGTATTGCCGCCACACAAGATATTGTCATGGCCAAGATTCAGGGCGACGACAACAACTTCGCCGATGCGAAGAAGGTCAGCGAAATGATGTTCGCGCCGGTGACCAATGCCTACGTGATGGGTATCCGCGATATCGCGTTCCTGGAGCCGACGCTCGTCGAAATTCTCGGCGCGTCGACCCTTTATGCGATGGCCGAGACGGTCAATGAAGCCGAGCGGCGCGGGATTCAGCGCGAAGCGGCCATTTCCTTCCTGGCGGGGCATATCAATGTCCTGTCCTCGATTTTCCTGGGCCGGCTCGGGAACGTGAAGGTTTCCGATGCCTGTCAGGTCGCCATCGGCCTGGGCAACCGCCTCGTCCTGCGCGACGACTGGAAGCGCATCTGGGAGGACGATGTCCTCGACAAGGCGATCGCTACCATGTTGCATCCGGAAGATCCGAAGATCTGATATCCGGTGGAATCGAAGGGCCCGTTACGAATCGCGATTTGCAACGGGCCTTTTAGCTTCTGTGCAGAGATTTCGAGCTCTACAACAAGAATAATCGAGCGACTCTTTTTAACGGCTGTTCATCGCTGGCTGAGTAT
>DBMG01000100.1:0-7570 GCA_002304785.1 Candidatus Accumulibacter sp. UBA704
GGTGGCAAAGGCTTTGCGCCTTTGCCACCCCCATCACCGTACAAGGAACTCCTGGCCGATCAGGTCAGTACCGCTCCCCAACTGACGAACGCCAGCACGAGCATGATGACCCAGGCCACCAGCCCGGCCGCGAAAACGGACCCGGCGACAAGGAGGGAATGTCCTTCGTCGCGCAGGTCATAGGTCCGATCGACTCCCTGGAAAATCAGCGCCGCCGAGCAGGCGAGGGCCGTCAACATCATCAGGATATTGAAGACCAGGCTCGGAACGAACAGCGCAAGCGGAGCCAGCCACAGCGGGGTCGGCACCACTGCGGCCAGGGTGAAGGTGTCCTGATACGCCGGGGACGAATTGGCGACCTGTCCGATCATCTGCAGAACGCGTCCCATGATCGGCACCATGACCAGCTCTGCAACGAGAAACACAGTGGCCAGGAATAGTGCCTCGTTTCGCGTGATCTCGGGTAGCGGCGGGCCGCCGTAGTTGGCCCAAGCGTACAGCAGCATCGCCGGAGGAATGAGCGACATCGGCAGGACGTAGAAGAGGTACGTCTTGGGGACCGATGGATGCATGCGCATCAGCCAGTCCCAGCCTTCTCCGTGAGACGTCAACATTTTGGGAAACATCATCGGGTTCATGACATGCCTCCTTCTACGATTGATCGTCCGCTTTTGACCGGTCACTCCCGAATTAGTTTTACTTCCAGTGCGCCAGTTCAGGCAGGCGTCAATGGCACGACTTTGGTCTTTCCGTCCCTCAGGTATTTGCCGACAATCCGGTAAATCTCCGCGTCGAAAACCGTGGTGGTGGCTGCGGCCCGGTTTTCGAGGATCAAGCGTAGCGATGCTTCGTCCTGGGCCGTCCCGAGATAGCGCCAGGCATCGACCACATGGTAATCCTCGTGCATGCCGAACTCGTCACGCTCGATCAGCGCGACGGGGCCGGGGTAGGGCCACGTGTGTATCCGGTATTTGGCCAGCGCAGCCATCAGGCGGGCGCTGTGCAGCGACACGGGCTCCTTACCGACACAGGCACCGCGGCAGGTCTTCTGCTTGTATGCAACGCAGGCTTCGCCCACTTTCCCGATGCCGATGCCGACCTGGTTGTGGCATAGGCGGTGCGCCTCGGCGAGCTTGCGCAGGGCGTGCACCGCTTCGCGCCGATTCTGGTACAGGCCGAACAGGTCCTCGGTACGGGCAAAATCGGTATCGCCGGCAAACACCAGCACCGGGCGGAAATCGCCTTCGCCGTGCGGAACCAGTTGCCAGGAGCAAAGCTCATCCTGGGGGCGCCGGAGCGCCGACGTCAGTTCGATTTCCCTCAGCCTGGCGCCCAGTTCGCCGGCCGCTTCTCGCCATTCGATGCGAAAGGTATCGTGCACGAGTGCCGTATCCCGCTTGCCTGGGGAAAAATGCGCGAAAACCTGCTGCCGGATATTCGTGCTCCGCTTGGCGAGCAGCAGTTCGCTTTCTTTGCCGAACAGAGCGTAGGCGCCAGGCGCCTCGGGCAGATCATCGACTACCGTCGGGTCGATTTGCGGAGGAAGCTCCGGGCGGCCGGTGATCAGGTCGACGGCTTGCCATATGGCGTCTGCCGGCATCATCTCGTGCCAGCGTTGCCAAAGCTCCCAGAGCACGCGGGCATCGGCCANNAGACTGTGCCGGTGATGTCCGGGAAAAAGTTTGCGCGACAGCTTCACGGTGCACAAGCTGGTGGCGCGGAAATCGATGCCGAGGCGCTTGAATTCGTGCTTGAGGAAACCGTAGTCGAAACGTGCATTGTGGGCGACGAACAGGCGTCCCCGCAGTTTTTCCAGCAGCGTCGCAGCCAGTTGCTCGAAGCGGGGAGCGGATGCCACCATCGCCGTATCGATCCCGGTCAGGCCGGTGATGAACGGCGGCACAGGGCGTCCGGGGTCGACCAGGCAGCTCCATTCGCTGACACCGTCCGCGGACACTTCGACGACGCCGATTTCGATGATCCGGTCGTTGGCGAAATTGGCACCCGTGGTTTCCAGGTCGACGAAGACCAAAGGCTCGCGAATTGTCAGGTTGCTCATCCGTTCCTGTCTGCTCGGAAAAAGACAACGGGCGGTTTGCACCGCCCGTTGTGTAGCATGTGGCCTTGTAGTGGCCGGAATGGCCGCTATTTTACGCCATTAGTTCGCGGGCTTCGGAATGCCGAATTTCTCGGGCGAATCCTTGCCGGCGCCGGCGTCGTAGATCAGCCAGGACATCTGCGAACGCCAGGTATTCATGAAGTCGCGCGCTTCCTTGCCAGTCAGGCCAATGACGTCGAGTCCGTTGTTGATCGTGTAGTTGACGAACTTGCTGTCGTTCAGCGCGAACTTGTAGGCGTCGGTCAGCTTGTTGAGGATCGGTTGCGGGGTTCCCTTCTTGACGAACACGCCGTAGAAGAAGCCTGACGCCTTCATCGACGAGGTAAAGGCAGGATTCAGCTTGGTGATGTACGGAACTTCCGGGATGGCAGGGTTCGGCTTGTTGTTCATGATTGCCAGTGCACGCACGTCGCCGTTCTTGACGTACTGGACGGCGGCACCAACTGCCAGGCCGCTGACATCCAGCTGCTTGCCGAGAAGCGCGGTAACGAGCGGGCCGTCGCCCGGGAAGGCCACCGGATTGAAGGTAACGCCTTCAACCTTCTTAAGCAGCATCGAGGTGACCCAAGGTTGTCCGCCGACACCGCTGGTGCCGATCGAGAGCTTGCCGGGATTGGCCTTGGCGGCCTTGATCAGGTCGTCATAGGTCTTGATGGGGGAATCCTTCGGAACAACGATGACGGTCGACCCCTGCACCGATAGGATGACCGGTTCGAAATCGTCATAGCTCAGAGGAGAAAGACCGAGCACTTGGTACAGCTGGGGGTTTTCGGCATGGAACATGACCGTGTAGCCATCGGCTGGAGCGGAGGCGACCGCCTGTGCCGCAATGGCGCCGGTTGCGCCCGTCTTGTTGGCCAGGATGACGGATTGCTTAAGGATCTTTTCGGCGATTGGTGTCATCAGACGCGTAACGGTATCGGTACCACCGCCCGCACCCCAGGCGATCACGCCGTTGATCGGACGATCAGGATAGTCTGCAGCACCGGCGAAACCAGCCGCCATGAGTCCTGTCACCAGAACCAGTTTTGACCATTTGATGATTCTCATGCGTTTCTCCTTAGTTAATTAAACCAATCAACGAGTGATTCATAAGATTGGGTACCACCGTCATCAACGCCCCAAGACGGACGAGTCATGGAGAGAAGAATAAGAGCATTTCACACTAGCAACAAACAATACGCGGGATGAAACAACTGTTATCTGACATTGCCAAGCAACAGCGCCTGCAAATAATTGACCGCCTCGCGCCGGCCATGCTTGAACTCGATGGCCCTGGCGATCAGGATGTCCGGTCCGAGTTTACTGGAATCGATGTCGCGCTTTACGCCTTCTATAACCTCATCCAGGCGCTCTGGTTTGACCCCGGTCAGAAATACGTGCGGATAGGCTCCCACCAGTTCCTTGTAATACATCTTGCGATTCTCATCGAGCAGCAGGCGCGTTTCTTCCGGTCCGCGCTGGCCGAATAACTGCCCAGCCAAGCCGCGGCACGGAACGTTGATGTCGAATTCCCGGTTTTCCAGTTTTGCGGCGTCGAATTCCTGTTCGGCGAGCCTACCGTACGCAACCATCGCCTTGCTGTGCACGCGCCGCCATGGCTGGGCGTTGTGGAGCCTGAAGCGTACCGTCATGTATACGGCAACGACCAGAAACGGAACATACAACACCCAGGTGATGGGGCCGCTCAGGAGATTGATCCCGATGCCGCAGGCGACCACCGTCAAGACCGATGGCCAGCCAAACCCGAAAAAACACGAAATCCTCATCTCCGATGCTTTCTCGTCTTGTCAGGCTGTTTTCTTGCCGAACATACTCTTGATCGCCCCCGTGATCTTTGGATTCGAGACAATCGCCGTCAGGAACATCATGGCCAGGATGATCAGAGATATCGTGTTGCTTACCATCCCCTCGAAGAAAGCCATGGCGTTGCCGTGCGTCAGTTGAACGCCTCGACGGAAGTTTTCGTCGATGATAGGTGTCAGGATCACCCCAAGAACGAGCGGCGCGACCGGGTAATCGTAGCGCTTCATGAAGTAACCGACGATCCCGAAGCCGATCATCCAGTAGATGTCGGTAATGCTGTTCTGGATTGAATAACCGCCGACAAAAGTCAGCACCACGATGATCGGGATGATGTAGGGCTTCGGAATCTCGACGATTTTGCTGAAGGCGCGGATGCCCGTCATGCCCCAGACGTAGAGGAATACGTTGGCCAGGAGCAGCGAGCCGACGACGAACCAGAAAAACTCCGGTTGCTCGCGCATCAGCATCGGTCCGGGACGCAGTCCGTGAATGATCAGCGCTCCGATCAGCACGGCGGTCACCGAGTCTCCAGGGATGCCCAGCGTCATCATCGGCACAAAGGCTCCGCCTATGGCCGCATTGGCTGCCGCTTCAGGGGCAATCAAGCCCTGGTAGGCACCGTGGCCGAAGGGCGCGGGGTACGGGTTCTTGACCGTGCGCTTGGCATGGTCGTAGGCCATTAGTGCGGCGATGTCGCCGCCGGTGCCAGGCAGGGCGCCCACGATCACGCCGATGGTCGATGCACGCAGCGTGAGGAACATGTTGTCCCACACAGCCGCCCATTCCGGAGTGATACGGTCGATGCTCTGCTTGACCGGCAAGGCCTTGGTCTGCAGTTGCATCAAGGCTTCCGAGATGCCGAAGGTCCCGATCATGATGACCACGAAATGGATGCCGCCGAGCATATTCAGCGAGCCGAAAGTCATGCGGCCTTGCCCGGTTTCCGGATCCATGCCGATCAGTCCGACGACGATGCCGATGAACGCCGTGATCAGTGCCTTGATCATGTTGCCCTCGGACAGGCTGCCGACCAGGAACAAGCCCATGAAGGCCAGCAGGAAGTAGTCGCGCGCCTGGAAGACCAGCGCCAGTTGGGCGATCATCGGAGCGAACAGTGCCAGGACGACGATGCCCAGGAAGTTGCCGATAACGGCCTGGGTCGTCGAGAGTCCCATGGCCTGGCCGGCCATCCCCATCTTGGCCAGCGGGAAGCCGTCGAAACACGAGGCGACCGCCGCCGGTGCGCCGGGGATATTGAGCAGGATGCCCGAGCGCGCTCCGCCATACACTCCGCCGGTATAGATGCCGACCATGACAGCCAGCGCCGGCAGCACTTCCCAGGAAAACGTAAAGGATATCAGTAGCGACACGGCCATCGTCACCGAGAGTCCAGGAATCGCGCCGACGTAGAGTCCGACCAGCGTGCCGCCGGCAATCCAGCCGATCAGGCCGAGACTCATGAATGGCTGAAGAATGCCTTCCAAACCGTTATACATGTCTTGCTTCCTCCAGCGATTACGGCAGAACGACCCGGAACAGGGTCGAGAAGATGAGATACAGCACGGCGAGCGTGCCGGCAGAAACGGCGATCTTGAGCAGCAGCTTCTTCGGATCGAGCAGGTACATGGTCGCGACCAGGAACAGGAACGTGGCCGGGAGGAAATGGATGGTCTCGACAATGAATCCGTAGATCGTCAGGGTGACGAGCAGGATCACGACTTCCCGGTCGAACAGGTGGTGCATGAGGTCGGCGAAAGTTCCTTCCTTGTAGCCTTTCGTGGCGAACTGTATCCCGAGACCGATGATCATCAGGATCAGAATGCCGCCGACGAGTTGCGGAATGCTGCCAGGTCCGGCGGCATGCCCCTGAAAAATCCCCTCGCTTTTCAAAGAATCGACAAACAGCGCTACGCAGATGATGAACAGCAACAGCATCATCTTGTATTCGCCCTTGGGACGCGAGTGATCGGTGACGATCGATCCGTCTTGTGCGTGTTCCGACATGTTTTGCCCTTTTCTAGTAGTCCTGAATGACGCTGCGGGTGGTCTGATTTCCGCGCGCGGCAACAAAAAACAAAATGCCGAGGCGGCGATGGCTTGCCACCTGATCGACAGGTGCCTTTGGCGACTTGACGATACTCACGACATCAATACACCCATACACAACCAACTGCCTTCCGGGTTCGGGAGTCTGGGCCATGACAAGGGAGCGGGTTGGTCAAGGCATTTTCCGTCGTGCCGTAACCGACCGTTTTGGGGCTCGGCGTGAATCTTAATGAGGCGCCAGAACCAACCCGTTTCATGGGTGCCGTTTGTCCACACCCTTTATTGTAGGAACAAATTAAACATCTGCCTTATGTTCCGTTTTTTTGATGGCGACAAGTTCGCACGCAGAGTATATGAAGTCAATACGATTTTACTGATAGAGGTCATCGCCTCCGGGAATGTCGGGAGCGCGGAAAAATCGTGGGCCGGCGATGGGGAAACGCGAGCTGGTTTCCTCCGGCGACAATGAAAAAGCCTGCCTTCTTTCGAGTCGGCAGGCTTTCATTTGGCATCGACGGGACCAGGCAACGCCGGTCTTGACGCGTGGGAATCGCTTTATCCGCAGGTTCCGACGGCTCCACACGCGGTGCAGAAATCGCAACCGTCCTTGCGGATCATAGTGAAATTGCCGCATTCACCGCAGAGTTTGCCGGCAGTAGGTTTGGGAGCCGTGCTGTTCGAAGGGGCTTCCAGTATCCCCATCTGCTGCAACGGGAAACCATTCTCATCCAGGATTCCCAGCATGGCATAGCGGTGGATGATCAGGCTGGCAATATAGGCCACCGTCGACGGGTAGGTCTGTTGCTTGCGCGAGCCAGGCACGAAGGCCATGAAATCGCCGAGCGGCTCCGGGTAGTCGAGCAGTTTCCTGAGCTTCATGCCTATCCAGGCCGGGTCGAGCACGCGCATGTCGAGCGAGAGCAGCTTGGTCAGGCCGTCGAGTGCGCGCGGGTAGTTGCCGGCGAGCCAGACGGAGTAGGGACGGGTGACGCCGTCGGGCAGGGTGATTTCCTTCAGCCCGAGAACGAAGTCTTCCGATGTTGCCGGATTGAAGACGTCGACGGTCCAGGAGAGCGTTCCGTCGGTTCCGGTTTTTGGCTCTTTAAGGCTGAACAGGGCATCGAGCACCGGCGTCGGACCTTCATTGCGGAACGCGCCGAGTTGTTCGACACGGTACTCGATCAGCCGCGCCATAGCAGAGACGACCGATGGCATGCGCTTGTGTTCGCCGTGCGGCGGGAACGGCATGTCGAAGCCTTCGCCATCAGGGGTCTTGGCCAGCGATTCGAGCTTCAGTTTGAGCCAGCCATGATCGTTGGCGCGCATGTCCATCGACAGCGTCTTTGCCACGGCACCAAGTCCGCGTGGCTGTGCCGGGCCGTTAACCCAGGCTTCGAACGGCCAGGAGCGGCCTTCCTGATCGACGTGGCCAACGAAAAGGGCGAACTTGCCTTGCCCGTGGTCGATCATGTAGGTCCACGCCATGTTGCCTTCGGGGAGATTCGGCCGGCCGGGCCAGCGCAAGCTGGAGAGAACCGGGGCCGGCAGGTTCTTGATCGACAGGCGGCGGTTGGCGTCGCCATTGACGAAGTCCTGCGG
>DBMG01000100.1:7593-8658 GCA_002304785.1 Candidatus Accumulibacter sp. UBA704
TAGGTGGCGAGTCCCTTGAGTCCGGCCTTCCAGGCACTCATGTAGAGGTCCTGGAAGTCTTCGTAGGGATAGTCGGCCGGGACATTGACCGTCTTTGAAATCGAGGTATCGATGAACGGAGCGACGGCGGCAACCATGTTCTTGTGCGCTTCGGCCGAGATTTCCAGCGCCGTGACGAAATAATCCGGCAGATTCTCGGTATCTCCGCCCAAGTGCTTGTACAGACGCCAAGCGTAGTCCTCGACGGCGTACTCCTTGATCGTGCCGTCGATCATGCGTTTCTTGCGGTTGTAGGTCCAGGAGAAGGGGGGCTCGATGCCGTTGCTGGCGTTGTCGGCGAAAGCCAGNNGCCAGCGAGATGGTGCCGGTCGGGGCGATGGACAGCAGGTGCGAGTTGCGCAGGCCGTGCTTGCGGATCTCGGCCTTGATGTCGGCGGGCAGGCGCGAGGCAAAGTTGCCGCCTGAGAGGTACAGTTCGGCGTTAAACAGCGGGAATGCACCGCGTTCCTTGGCCAGTTCCACGGATGCGAGGTAGGCCGAATCGCGCATGTATTCGGAAATGCGCGAGGCCATGGCCGCGGCCGCGGGCCGGTCATAGCGCAGGCAAAGCATGCACAGGGCGTCGCCCAGACCGGTGAAGCCCAGGCCGACGCGCCGCTTGTTGGCGGCCTCTTCGCGTTGACGTTCCAGCGGCCAAGCCGTCACGTCGAGGACGTTGTCGAGCATGCGCTGGGATACCTTGACGACTTCGCCGAAAGCGTCAAAGTCGAATTCAGCCTGGTTGGAGAACGGATGGCGCACGAACAGGGTCAGGTTGATCGATCCCAGGCAGCAGCATCCGTAGGGCGGCAAAGGCTGTTCGGCGCAGGGGTTGGTGGCCTCGATGACTTCGCAGTAGTTGAGGTTGTTGTCCTTGTTCATGCGATCGAGGAACAGGATTCCCGGTTCGGCGTGGTCGTAGGTCGACTTCATCACCTGATCCCACAGGTCGCGCGCGCGGATCTTGCGATAAACCCAAAGCGTGTCGTCGCGCTGGTAGGCACCGGAAGACTTCATGTCCGCATT
>DBMG01000019.1 GCA_002304785.1 Candidatus Accumulibacter sp. UBA704
GCATCCGTTCGAGATCACCGAGGAATACCTCAAGAAATTCGCCGCCAAGTTCCTGTTCGCCACCCAGGAAGCGGCAAAGATCTATCAGCACATCGCCGCGAAGAAGGGCGTCGGCAACTTCGTTACCGAGGTGTCGATGGACGAGGTGGACGAACCGCAGAAGCCGCTCGACATGCTCTTCATCCTGAAATCGCTGGCCGACCTCAAGGTGCCGGCACAGACCATCGCCCCGAAATTCACCGGCCGCTTCAACAAGGGCGTCGACTACGAGGGCAATGTCGAGCAGTTCGGCAAGGAATTCGAGGAGGACATGCTGGTCATCGATTATGCGGTCAAGAACTTCGGCCTACCCGCCGAGCTCAAGCTCAGCGTGCACTCCGGCAGCGACAAGTTCTCGATCTACCCGGTGATGGGCCGCCTGCTCAAGAAGTACGACAAGGGGATTCACGTCAAGACCGCCGGAACCTCCTGGCTGGAAGAAGTGATCGGCCTGTCCCTGTCCGGAGACGACGGCCTGGCGCTGGCCAAATCGATCTACACCAGAGCCTTTCAGCGCAAGGATGAATTGTGCGGACCTTACGCGACCGTGATCGACATCAAGAGCGACCGGTTGCCCGCGCCGGAGTCGATTGCCGGATGGAGCAGCGAGGACTATGCGTCGACGCTGCGCCACATCCCTGGAAACCCGAAATACAACCCGAGCTTCCGCCAGCTCATCCACGTTGGTTACAAGGTTGCCTCCGAGTACGGCACGGAATACACCGACGCACTCAAGCGCAACAAAGCGGTCATCGGGCAGTGCGTGGCGGAGAACATCTACGACCGGCATATCCTGCGCCTGTTCGTCGAATGATCAACAGCCAGGCGGGGACTCGCGGGAGGATCCTGGAAACACGTTGAGCAAGGAGAAAGCGGCGAATCGGGATAAACTCACGGTTTTGCACTTTTCGCCGACGGGTCCATGCGTTTCCTCCGCCTCGCCAAGATTTTCAGTGTCGCCTATCGCCACGGCATCGATGAGTTGATCGTCGAGCATGAGCCGACTGGTCGGCTGGCGCCGCTGTTCCGCTTTCTGCACCTGGGGCGCCGGAAAGAGCAGTCGGGAGCCGTGCGTTTCCGCCTTTTCCTGGAAGAACTGGGCCCGATCTTCGTCAAGTTCGGGCAGGTGTTGTCCACTCGCCGCGACTTGCTGCCGCTGGACATTGCTGATGAGCTGGCGAAGCTCCAGGATCGCGTGCCGCCGTTTCCGACTGAACAGGTTCATGGGCAGATCGAAGCCGCCTACGGGCGGCCGGCGAACGAAGTGTTCGCCGAATTCGACGAGACGCCGGTAGCCAGCGCCTCGGTGGCGCAGGTGCATTTTGCCCGGCTGCGTCCCGAAGACGGCGGGCACGAAGTGGCGGTCAAGATCCTGCGTCCGGACATGGAAGGGGTGATCGCCCACGATCTGGCGCTGCTGGATACGCTCGCCGGCGTGCTCGAGAAGGTGTGGACGGACGGCAAGCGCCTGAAGCCGCGAGAGGTCGTCGCCGAGTTTGCCAAGTATCTCTACGACGAGCTGGACCTCATGCGCGAGGCCGCCAATGCCTCACAATTGCGGCGCAATTTCAAGGACTCGAAGCTGTTACTGGTGCCTGAGGTGTATTGGGACCTGTGTACCACCACGGTGATGGTGATGGATCGCATGCACGGCATCCCGATCAGCCAGAACGACGCCTTGGTGGCCGCCGGCATTGATCTCTCCGAACTGTCACGTGCCGGGGTGGAGATCTTCTTCACGCAGGTCTTTCGCGACGGCTTCTTCCATGCCGACATGCACCCCGGCAACATCTTCGTGGCTATCGACGGGGAGAACAAGGGCAAGTACATCGCGCTCGATTTCGGCATCGTCGGCACGCTCACCGACGTCGACAAGAATTATCTGGCGCAGAACTTCCTGTCGTTCTTCCGCCGCGACTACAAGGGCGTGGCGACGGCGCATGTCGAGGCCGGCTGGGCGCCGCCGGACACGCGCGTCGACGAGTTTGAGGCGGCGATCCGCGCCGTTTGCGAGCCGATCTTCGACCGGCCTCTGCACGAGATTTCGTTCGGCAAGGTGCTGCTGCGCCTGTTCCAGACCTCGCGCCGCTTCAACATCGAGATCCAGCCGCAACTGGTCATGCTGCAGAAGACGCTGCTGAATATCGAAGGGCTGGGCCGCCAGCTCGACCCGAACCTCGACCTGTGGACGACCGCCAAGCCTTTCCTCGAACGCTGGATGAGCGAGCAGCTCGGCTGGCGGGCGATGCTGCGTGGACTGCAGCAGGAATCGCCCCACTGGGCGCGCACTCTGCCGCAACTACCGCGCCTGATGCACCAGGCCTTGCAGCGCGAGAAGAAAGCCGAACTCGCCCCGATCCTGGCCGAACTGGCGGCCACGCAACGCCTACAAAACCGGCTGCTCGGCCTGATTGCCTTGTTGTTATTGGCGTTTCTGGCGATCCAGTATTTTTGATTCTTGCCCACAACGGGCACAACGAACACAACGTTGTTGCGTTGTTGTTTTGTTTTCGTTGTGCCCGTTGTGTTCGTTGTGGTTAATGCTTTTGTAAATCGATGTCCGCTCTACTCAATCCCCCCCAGCGCGAAGCCATCCGCTACCTCGATGGCCCCCTGCTCGTCCTTGCCGGTGCCGGCTCCGGCAAGACGCGCGTGATCACCCAGAAGATCGCCTACCTGATCAACGACTGCGGCTTCAATCCGTGCAACATCGCCGCGATCACCTTCACCAACAAGGCCGCGCGCGAGATGCAGGAGCGTGTCGGCCACCTGCTCAAGGACAAGCCGGCCGGGCTGACCATCTCCACCTTCCACTCGCTCGGCGTGCGCATCCTGCGCGAGGAAGCGAAGGTACTTGGCTACAAGCCGCAGTTCTCGATCTTTGACTCCACCGACTGCTACGGCATCTTCTCCGATCTCGCCGGCAGTACGGACAAGGCGACGATCCGTCGTCTGCAGTCGCTGGTCTCCAACTGGAAGAACGCGCTGGTGTCGCCCGACCAGGCCATGAAGGATGCGCAGAACGACACCGAGAAGCTGGCCGCGCAGGCTTTCGCCAGCTACGCGGCGACCTTGAAGGCCTACCAGGCGGTCGACTTCGACGACTTGATTTCCATGCCGGTCGAGTTGTTCAGGAAGCATCCGGAAGTGCTCGACAAGTGGCAGAACCGCCTGCGCTACCTGCTGATCGACGAATACCAGGACACCAACGCCTGCCAGTACAGCCTGCTCAAGCAACTGGCCGGACCGCGCGCGGCGTTCACCGCCGTGGGCGACGACGACCAGGCCATCTACGGCTGGCGCGGCGCGGATATCGAAAACCTGCGCGGCCTGCCGCGCGACTACCCGAATCTAAAGCTGATCAAGCTCGAGCAGAACTACCGCTCGACGGTGCGCATCCTCAAGGCGGCGAATACCCTGATCGCGCACAACGAAAAACTGTTCGACAAGAAGCTGTGGTCGGATCTCGGTCAGGGCGACGCGATCAGCGTGACGATCTGCAAGGACAACGAGAAGGAAGCCGAGCAGGTGGTGATGAAACTGCAGGCGCACAAGTTCGAGCACCGCACCAAGTTTTCCGACTACGCCATCCTCTACCGCGGCAACTTCCAGGCGCGCGCGCTTGAGCAGCACCTGCGCGACCAGAAAGTGCCCTACCTGCTCTCGGGTGGACAGTCGTTCTTCGACAAGGGCGAGATCAAGGACATCACCTCGTACCTGCGCCTGCTGGCCAATAACGACGACGATCCGGCGTTCATCCGCGCCGTCACCACGCCCAAGCGCGGTGTCGGCGGCACGACCCTGGAAGCGCTCGGGAAGTACGCCGGCGAACGGCATATCTCGCTGTTCGCCGCCGCTTTCGAGGAAGGTTTCGCGCACCGCGTGCAACCTCGCCAGCTCGCGCCGCTGCAGGAGTTCTGCCAGTTCATCAACCGCCTCGAATACCGGGCGGCGAAGGAACCTGTCGGGCAGGTCATGGAAGACATGCTCGCCGCCATCGGCTATGAATCCTGGCTGTACGGCGAGGAAGAACGGCGCGCCGCGCAGACGCGCTGGGAGAACGTGCAGGAACTTGTCAAATGGCTGACGCAGAAGGGCGAGGAAGACAAGAAGACGCTGCTCGAACTCACCCAGATGATTGCGTTGATCAACATGCTCGACAAGCAGGACGACGGCAGTGCGCCCGATGCCGTGCAACTATCCACGTTGCATGCCTCAAAGGGTCTGGAATTCAAGCACGTTTTCCTGGTCGGCGTCGAGGAGGGCGTGCTGCCGCATCGCGAATCGCTCGATCCGGTGAAGCTCGAGGAAGAGCGCCGCCTGATGTACGTCGGCATCACCCGCGCCCAGCGTTCGCTGCACATCAGCTACAGCGAACGGCGCAAACAGGGAAGGGAACTGATCCCCTGCGAACCGTCACGCTTCATCGCCGAGATGGGCAAGGACGACCTGCGTTTCTCTGGCGGCAAGACTGACAGCGCCCCGGACAAGGCCGGCGGCGCGGCGCGGCTGGCGGCGATGAAGGCGATGTTGGCGGGCAACGGGCGCGGGGGTTGAGGAAGACCCGAAGGGGGTGAATTCGTCATTCCGGCGCGAGACAGTCCAGAAAAGGAGACGAACTGGGTATCGGCGCAAAAGCCAAGCCAGGTAACTTGTCCTCACGACACACGAACCGTGCAATTCTTCCATTCAAATAATGAATTGCACGGATGAATCCACAAATTGCCGAGCAACAACTCAGTCGCCTGCTCACCCAGTTCCCGGCTGTCGTTCTCCTTGGGCCGCGGCGGGCGGGTAAAACGACCTTGGCGCTTGCCGAATCTGAGCGGCAGCTTATCCATCTTGCCAACTCCCCCTAAGTTCGCAAGTGCTTCCATCTCAAGTAACACTCGTATCGTCGAAATTTACTACACCTCTGATGTCATGGGCTGTTCTCGCTCCTATCGCCAAGAAATGCCGGTTATCGTCCCAATCGGGTGACTATTGATACAGCGCTGGAAACTGCTTTCGCAACTGGTCCAGTTTGGGCATGTCGTTGTAAACGATATAAGGCTGCTCAGGATGCAAGGCAAGATAGTTCTGGTGATACTTTTCCGCGGGATAGAACTCTTGCAAGGGAGTGACCTGTGTCACGATTGGCTTGGGAAAGGCTCGTGAATTCGTCAATTGCTGGATATAGCTCTGGACTATTTTTTGTTGCTCGCTATCGATGTAGAAGACAGCCGAGCGATATTGACTGCCCACATCCGGACCTTGGCGATTGAGTTGGGTCGGGTCATGCGCCACGCTGAAGAAGACTTGCAGGAGTTGCTGGTAACTCACCTGCGCCGGATTGAATTTCACACGCACGGCTTCGGCGTGTCCGGTTGTGCCATTGCTGACTTTTTCGTACTGAGCTGTCGTTGCTTTACCACCCGTATAACCGGACACAACCTCGGCAACGCCCTTGACATGCTTGAACACAGCATCAACGCCCCAGAAACAGCCTCCCGCGAAAACAGCGGTCTGAACGCTTGTTACTACTGTTGCGGGCGTTGTGGGCGATTCTGCACGGGCGACCAAGCACATTGCGAGCGCAAAAGCAGTGAAGGCTATCTGAGCCTTGCTTACTGAAGTGGCGGCACTTGTCTGTTTGCTCATGATGAATATCTCCTTACTCGATGATGATGGTTACAGCAGCGTTGTGGCGCGGATCCAGTCATCCGGAAGTTGATCGACCACAAGGGATTCGATCCACTTGTCGGCGCCGGTCAGGATGGCGATTCCGGTCAGCAGAATGACGACACCAAAGCCCTTCTTGATCGCGTCGATTCGCGCCAGCACCCAGCCTCGGGCACACGAGAAACCGCGACGCGAAGCGTAGGCCACGGCGACCAGAGGAATCGCCGCACCGATGCCGAACAAACCGAGGATGAGCGCACCACGCGATGCTCCACCTTCACTGGCCACCAGTGCTAGAGCCGAGGCCAGCAACGGGCCGGAGCATGGACTCCAGACCAGCCCTAGGACGCCGCCCAACAGGAACGCGCTGCCGAGAGAATCGCCGCCCAGGTGTGATGAGGCGTTATTGGCCGATGAGGCAATGGGCATCATCCACTCGGTGAAGCGCCGGTTGAGTACAGGAACCAGCATGACAAATCCAAAGGCGGCCAGCAACAGTGCCCCAAAAACGCGCACGTTGTCTGAATCGACCCCCAGCGCCGGTCCTAGGGCACCGATGAACAGGCCGATCAAGGCAAATGAAATCGCCATACCAGAACCTATGGCTACGGGGGCCAGACGGTTGCCCTGAACCGCCCCGCCCAACACCAGCGGAAGAATCGGGAAAACGCAGGGTGATAGCGTTGTCAGGCTGCCCGCCGCCAGACTCAGGCCAACGTGGCTGAGGGAAAGCGCATCCATGTTCAGCGGGCCGACAGCAATGCGGCGCGAAGTTTGTCCGCGTCAGTTTCACCGGCCAGACGAGATTTCTCAGCCGTGCCTTGGTAGGTGATTAGCGTCGATTGGGTGCGAACCCCCAGCCGTTTCTTGAGCTCCTTTTCGTTGTCGTAATTAACCACGAGCAAGGTGCCGGGAACACTGGCATCACCTTTCCACTGCTGGAATATCTTTTCCTGCGCTCGGCAGGTTGGGCACCAGTTCGCGTGGAAGTGCAGCGTGACGGGTTTTCCGGCCTGCTGTTCAGAACTTAACGCCTGGGCCGTATAGGGCTTGATGTCGAGCGCGAACGTGGCGGCGCCAGTGGTCAGCAACAGTGTGGCAGCAACAATTCTGGCAATCATGATTATCATCCTGATAAGCGATTTGGGGATAGTTGGCTCAGGTGGGTTCTTGGGCGCAGCAGGCTCTCGCAGCCTGCCTGCCCGCAACCCACCTAGTGCGCTTACTTCTTCATTTCGTCCTTGCCCATGGCGTCTTTTCTCATGCCGTCCTTCTTCATTGCATCCTTAGCCATGTGATCTTTCGCCATGGAGTCCTTCTTCATAGCGTCTTTGGCCATCGTTTCCTTGGCCATATTGTCCTTTCCCATGGCATCTTTCTTCATCTCGTCCATCGCGAACGCCGAGCCTCCGACAAGCGTGAGGCACATGGAAATGACGGTAGCGGCGATTGTCTTGGTTTTCATGGTTGAAACTCCTTGGGTGCTGTTAAATGGCAATATTGCCGGGGCTTCAGGGCAGCTGAGCGGTGAGGCTCAGCTGCCTCCGAACCAGTTGTACCCCTGATCTTCCCAATAGCCTCCGGGGTAGGTGTTGGTCACAAAAATGGCCTGGATGTGTTTCGGGTTCTTGTAGCCGAGCTTGGTCGGCATGCGCAGCTTCATTGGAAATCCGTAGCGCGGCGGAAGCGGCTTATTGTCATAGGTCAGCGTCAGCAGCGTTTGCGGATGCATCGCCGTCGCCATGTCGATGCTGGTGTAGTAGTCGTCGGAGCATTTAAAACCGACGAAGCGGGCGCTCGTATCCGCGCCGATTCGGCGCAGAAAGCTGGCGAACGGCACGCCGCCCCATTTGCCGATGGCACTCCAGCCCTCGACACAGATATGCCGTGTCACCTGATCGGTCTGCGGCATGGCGCGTAACTCGGCCAGTGACCAGTTCTTTCGATCGGCCACCAGACCACTCACTTCCAGGCGATAGCCGCATTCATCAACGGCTGGAATTTCGCTCTCAGCGTAGAACGCATTGAACGGGAACGGCCGGGTGATCATTGAGTCCGGATAGGTCGGCGCCAATTGGTTGGGGTTGAACAGCCAGCCTTGCCCTTTGTCGTTGAGGCCGGAGATTTTCGATAGCGCCGTTTCGATGCTCTCTTCGTCCACCAGCGCACAGCCGCTAAGCAGCGAGAGGCCACCCAGAGTCAGCGAGCGCTTGAGGAAGGCACGACGGGACGGCTGTTCCACTACGCGGCCGACTTCCCGGCGCGCTTCCTTGAGGATGGTGTCGGTGTTTTCGACCAGCCAACGCGAGTGTTTGGTATTGTTCATGGGGGCTCCTTAACGACCGCGAATCATCGCGAGTAATGTTCGGGGTACCAGGGCCACCATGACGAGATGGATGCCAACGAACCCGACGAGCGCTGACATGGCGAGAAAATGCACCCGTCGGGCCGTTTCGTAGCCGCCCAGCAACTCGCGTAGCAGCGGAAATTGCACCGACTTCCACAAGACCAGACCGGACAGCACCAAAAGCACGCTGTCAACAATGACAAAAAGGTAGAAGGCGCGTTGAACAGCGTTGTAATGCGATGGGTCCGCGTGCGTCAATTGTCCTTTTAGCGCCGCTTTCAGGTCGTCAAGGAAAGCCCGAGGCGAGAGCGGAAAGAATTTGCTAAGCAGACGACCAGTAACCACATTGGCGACCAGGTAAATCAGTCCGTTAACCACCAGCAGCCACATCGCGGCAAAATGCCACTGCAGCGCGCCGCCCAACCAGCCTCCCAGCGTAATGCCATTAGGAATGACAAAATCGTAGAATGGCGCGGCGTTGTAGATTCGCCATCCACTCAAGGCCAGAACACACACCGCCACAACGTTGAGCCAATGCGTCAGACGCAGCCACCAGGGGTGAATCAGTCTCGTTCTTTCAGCGTTCACAATGTACACTCCTGCGAATTGGTTCTCTCGGTGTTTCCTGACACTCTGCAAGGTAGTTCGCATGGATGGGGTGATCGGTTACACCTCCGGGCAGAAAAATATTCCACTGGCGAGAGAGTTATTTTTTCCATCGGCTGTAACCAGAGGCACTGCAATTACGAATGAATGTAAAAGACGGTTTGTTGGCCAAGGAGCAACGTCTCAGGAACCTGCTGTTGGAGGGTCTTTCCGGAGATGCCGCGGCCTATCAATCGTTTTTGAAGGAGTTGAGTGCCCATCTGCGGAATTTTCTGCGGAAGCGCCTGGTCAACTTGCCCGATGAAGTGGAGGATCTGGTGCAGGAATCGCTTCTGGCAGTGCATAACCAGCGCCATACCTACGACCCCGGACAGCCGGTTTCAGCCTGGGTGCAGGCCATTGCGCGATATAAGCTGGTCGATCTGTTACGCCGTCGTTCCGCAAAGGATCTTCTGACCGAACCCCTTGATGAAGAGTCTGAGTTTTTTGCTTCCGCTGATTCGGAAGCAACAGAAGCGCATCGTGACCTGAACCGCTTGCTCGATGAGTTACCCGACAAACAGCGGCTACCGATTGTTCACGTCAAACTTGAAGGCTTGTCGGTAAAGGAAACTGCGGAAATAACCGGGATGTCGGAGTCAGCGATAAAGGTTGGCGTGCATCGCGGGTTGAAGTATCTGGCGGCGAAGATTAGAGGTGTGAAATGAAAACGGATGATCTCATCACACTGCTGGCAACTGGTATTGAAGCAGTGGAGCCACGCGTGGCCGAGCGGCGCTACGCCAAAGCTATTGGGGTGGGGATGGCAGGTGCTGCCGTGCTGATGGTGATGTTGCTTCACGTGCGAGCCGATCTCGCTGAAGCTGCTCTGTTGCCGATGTTCTGGGTAAAACTTGGATTTGTCGGCAGTTTACTTTTGGCCGGGGTATTTGCCTCGATGCGTTTGTCGAGGCCCGGTGCGCGGATTGACAGCGTGCCTGTTTTTCTTGTGCTCCCCGTTCTCGTCATGTGGATTCTGGCGGCTTTTGCGCTGATAACCGCAAATGCCGATCAGCGCATGGCTTTACTGCTTGGAAAGACCTGGAGTTCGTGTCCGTTCCTGATCGCGATGCTATCTCTTCCGGTCTTTGTTGCTGTCATATGGGCAATGAAAGGATTGGCCCCAACACGCCCCCATCAGGCCGGTTTTGCAGCCGGTCTTCTTTCTGGGGCGACGGCGGCTTTCGTGTATTCCTTTCACTGCCCTGAATCGGCCGCACCTTTTATCGGGTTATGGTACACCTTGGGTATCTTGATTCCGGCGATCTTTGGTGCATCCTTGGGCCGGTGGTTGTTGCGCTGGTAGATCAAGGAGACGTCGCTTGCCTCAAAGAATTTGCCGTTTGTTGAATGACAGAAACGGCCGAGGAATAGACGACCGAGAGGCTGCGGGTGAGCAGGTAGTTGATCGCGACCAGCGTGCTGGTGCGGCAGTCGTTGCTCGCAACTGAGGCAGGCGCGCGAGTAAAGCGGCTTGCCGACCGAGAACGCGGTGTTCTCCAGGCCGTCGACGTCTTTCGGGCGTCTGAATCCCTGTGGGCTGGAACTTTCAGTGCTGTGGCCGAGGAAAAGGCCGGCGGCGCGGCCCGCCTGGCGGCGATGAAGGCGATGCTGGCGGGCAAGTCAGGGTGACGTCGGGCTACCTTGGGTCTCCCCATTCCACACCAGTTTCTGCCTGAGGAAATCGCGCAGCGCGACCGCCACCCGGCCCAATCCGGGCCCCGAGTCGGTGAGGGTGATGTCGAACACCGGCAGCGTCGGAAATCCTTCCTCGGGAGTCAGTTCGCGCAACCCGTCGGTCAGGCTGCTGGCCCGCGCCACGCCGACCGCGAGACCGGCCTTGATGGCCGAGAGCATGGCCGTGGCGTTGGCGCTGATATAGGCGATCCGCCAGGGCTTGCCGTGGTGTTCCAGGCTTTCGATGGCCCACTTGCGCAACAGGCTGCCCTCCGGCAGCACGGCCAATGCCACCGGCGAAACAGTAAGGGTCGGATGCTGCGCCGAGCTTACCCAGATGGCCCGGTCGCGTTCGAGGATGGTGCCCGTCGTTGTTCCGGCTGGTTCGAGGGCGATGGCGAGATCGAGTTCCGTGCCAAACGGCGCCTCGCGGAAAGAGACTCCAGCCAGCACTTCGATGCGCACCGCCGGATAGCGCGCGGAGAATTCCGCGAGAAGCGGCGGCAGAACGTGGATGGCATAGTGCGTGACGGCGCCCAGGCGCACGGCACCGACGATCTGGTCGGGGCGAATGGTGGCAAAGGCCTCGTCGTTCAACGCCAGCATTCTCTTGCCGTACTCGACGAGTATTTCGCCGTCGCCGGTCAGGCGAAGACTGCGTTTGCCGCGATCGAAAAGCGTCACGCCGGTGAGTTCTTCGAGCCGCCGGATCTGCATGCTCACCGCCGCCTGGGTCTTGCTGAGTTCGTGCGCGGCCTCGGTGAAACTCAAATGGGTGTTCACCGCGATCAGGGTGCGCAGCAGATCCAGCTCGAGCAGCGGTGTCCGTGCAGAAGTGGAACGACACTTGTTGCCAGGGATAGCCGGATTTTCGGTCACGGCCGGGTCAGCGGGGAATTCCATATGGCGTCGGCTTCCTGTGGGGGCCGCATAACGCGTTCTTATTCGAGGGATAAGAATTATTCGTTTGATGCCCACTCCGCCAGAAATTATATTGGACTTCCAGTCCGGCCAGGCAAAGAGCCGGTGGGGGGGATCAAACCATGCAGTTGGCCAGAACAGAACGTTTCGACATCGTCGTGGTTGGTGGAGGCTCGGCCGGAGTCGCCGCCGGAGTCGCCGCTGCCCGCCAAGGGGCGAAAGTGGCTCTGGTCGAACGCTACGGATTTCTCGGCGGTGCGGCAACCAACGCGTTGATCATGACCTACGACGGCTTCCTGTATCGCCGTGAGCAGCCCGAATGGGCCGTGGGCGGAATTGGCCGGGAGCTGCTGGATCGCCTGGCGAAGTTCTCCAGCCCGGTGGCGCCGGTCCTTTCGCCCAACAGGAACTGGGTGTTGCCGTTCAACACCGAATCCGCGAAAGCGGCGCTCGACGATATCGTCCTCGAAGGCGGCGTGGCTGTTCGCCTGCACGCCTTGCTGATCGACGTGCGTCGTCGCGATGATCGCATCGCCAGCGTGGTTGTGGCGGATCACCTGGGGCGCCTGGAGATTGTCGCCGATGCGTTCGTCGACGCCAGCGGCGAAGGCGACCTGTCCGCTCTGGCCGGAGTGCCGATGGCGTATACCGAACAGCCGCGATATGCCGCGTCGCTGTGTGCGCGCATCGCCGGCGTGTCGCCCGAGGTGACGGTCGACCGCGCCCTGCTGGCGCAGATCGGTGCTGCAGTGCCGGAGAACGAGAGACTCGCCACGCTGCGCGCCGATGGAGGTTTCGTCCTGCGCCTGCCGGAAAACGGCGACCTGTGGTGGATGGGCGTGGATGTGCTCACCGATGGGCTATCGTCATGCAGCCAGAGTGAAGGTGAACAGAAGTGCCGTGCGACCGCCTGGGCCTTCATCCGGCAGATGCGCCGCATCCCCGGTTGCGAACGGGCGACGCTGGTGGCCACCGGTGTCCAGCTCGGGATTCGCGAGACGCGCCACCCAATGGCGCGGCACATGATCAGCGAAGCCGAGGCCCTGGCCGGGCATCGGGTAGCCAACCCCGTCGCGCGTGCTGCCTGGCAACTGGAGCGCCACGACACGCCGGGCCGGCCGACCATGGCGTGCATCGGGGGCGAAGGTTTCTACGATATTCCGGCGGAATCGATTCGCGCGGTGGCCGTCGACAATCTGTGGCTGGCCGGGCGTACGGTGGGTGCCGATCGTGCGGCGTTCAGTTCGTTGCGCGTCATGGGCACCGGCTTCGCCACCGGACAGGCGGCCGGCGCGGCGGCGGCAATGGCGCTGCAAGGCCGGCCGGACTATGCTGCCCTGAAGGCCGCGCTTCTTGATCAGGGCGCCATCCTGTGACGCCAGTGTTAGATCTCCAGCGCATGAAGACGGCCGGAGAGTTTTCGCAGTACAAATTGCTTTGCTTTGTGAAGGGGTTCCACATGAAGAAGGTGTTCAGAGTTGTGTCGGTGCTTTGCTCATTAACGATCTTGATGACAGGAGGCCTGACGTCGGCGCGTGCCGCCGATTATCCGGAAAGGCTGATCACGGCGATCGTGCCCTTTGCGCCGGGCGGGTCCACCGACATCATGGCGCGGACCATCGCCACGCTGGCCGAAGCGCACCTGAAACAGTCCGTGGTGGTCAAGAACGTCTCGGGGGGCAACGGCTCGATCGGCGCGAAGGAAGCACTGGACAAGAAGGCCGATGGCTACACCATCCTGATCACGGCAGAAAACCTGGCCTCCTATCGGGTCATGGGAGTGTCTCCGTTGAGTTTCAACGACTATGACCCGATCATCCTGTTGGCGCGTGGTGTGCCGGTGATCGTCACCAAGCCGGAAAGCCAATGGAAGACGGCCAATGACCTGATCAAGAGCACGACGCAAAAGCCCGGCGAGGTGAAGATCGCGACGACCGGTCCGACCGGCGTCTCGGGAATCGTGGCGACGATCCTCGGCGCGAAGTTCAACATGGTGCCGTTCAAAAGCGAAGGCGAGATCATCACTGCCGTGTTGGGCGGGCATACCGATGTGGCGACCGTGGGGCTGCTCAGTGTGGCCGACTACATCAAGGCGGGAAAGTTGAAGGTTCTGGCCGTGGTCAATGACAAGAAGCTCCCGAATCATCCCGATTGGGCCGCGCTGGGCGAGGCCATGCCGGAGTACAACAAGCATCTGCCGTGGGGGCCGTTCTATGGCGTCTGGGTAAAGAAGGGCATGCCCGCCGACGTCGTTGCCAAGCTGAAGGATTCGTTCTCGAAGGCGGCCGACGATCCGAAATTCAAGGAGTTCGTGGTCAAGAACGAACTGCTGTCGATGAACGTGATGGGCGCTGACGCGTTGAAATTCGCCAACGACTTCACGTCCAGGACGACCTGGCTGCTGTTCGATGGCGGAGCAGCGCAGAAGTCGCCGGCGGAGTTCGGAATTCCACGGCTGTAGGCGATGTCGGGCCGGGCGGCCACCAATCGGGACGATCTTCGTGAATCGAATAACGACAGCAAGGATTTGCCAATGAAAGCGGTGCGATACAAAAGCGGGGAAGTCGAAGCCAACATCCTGTTCCTGCTGGTGGCCATGTTCTTCCTGACCTCGTCGTTTTTCATCGACGCCGGAAACTATCCAGCGTGGTCTTCGGCGAAGATCGTGCCGATCCTGCTGTCGTCGGTCATGGCCATCTGTTCTGCATCCTCGTTGATGGAAGCAATCAGGAAGCGGCAGGTTACCAAGGCCACCGAGAACGTGTTCCAGGTGAAAGTGCTGACGTATATCGGCGTCTTTTTCGTGTATATCGGTGCCTTGTTCCTGCTCCCTTTCTGGCTGGCTTCCGCGGCATTCCTGTTGTTCAGCTTCCTGTTCTGGAAGTCGTTGCCGCTCGTCAAGGCAATAGTGGCGTCGGCAGCCGTCGTGGCCGTATCGCTGACGCTGTTCTCGAAGGTCTTCTATATCACGTTCTGAAGTCGCTGCCTCTTTTCATAAAGTCTGGATGGTGAAGCATGGAGCATTTACTGTACATCGCCTTGTTGACCGCGGCGGGAACCCTGGCCGGCATCTTGGTGGGGGCCATTCCCGGGTTGTCCGCGACGATGGCGGTGGCCATCCTGGTATCGCTGACCTACGGCTGGGATGTCACGTCCGCGCTGGCGGTGATCATGGGTATTTACCAAGGGGCGGTGTTCGGCGGGTCGATCACCGCCTGCCTGATCAATATCCCCGGCGCACCCTCCTCGGTGATCACGACGCTTGACGGTTATCCACTGGCCAAACGGGGAGAGGGCGGCATTGCCATTGGCTGGGCGTGTACCGAATCCTTTCTTGGCGGGTTGATCGGCATCCTGGCGCTATGGATCGGCACGCCGCTGATCGCCCGGATCGCCATCGGTTTTGCTCCCCAGGATTATTTCCTGTTGGCCGTCTTCGGCATCCTGCTGGTCGGCAGTTTCGCGGAAGGGTCGTTCGGCAAGGCGATGTTCACCGCTTCGCTCGGCATTGTCATGGGACTGATAGGTCTGGACCTGATCACCGGGATGCCGCGCCTGACCTATGGCAGCGATCTGCTGGTCAAGGGCGTTGATCTGGTCACGGCGATTCTCGGTTTGTTCGGGCTTTCCGAAGTTCTGTTCCAGTTGTATCAGAACTCCTCGGCACACGTAATCCAGAAGGTGGGCCGGGTGGTACCGCCGCTCAATCTGCTGGTCAAGTATCTGCCGTTGACGTTTCGGACCTCGTGCATTGGAATCCTGATCGGCGCGCTGCCCGGCGTGGGCGGGCCGATAGCCTCGCTCATGGCTTATGACCATGCCAAGCGCACGGTGAAGAATCCGTCGAGGCCCTTTGGCGAAGGCGCTTACGAGGGGGTCGTGGCCAGCGAATCGGCCAACAACGCGGCGATCGGCGGAGCGATCATTCCCATGCTGACCTTGGGCATTCCCGGCGACGCGGTGACCGCGGTGATCATCGGAGCCTTCCAGATCCACGGTTTGCGGCCCGGTCCGATGTTGATGGCGGAGACTCCCGAACTGTTCAACATGATCGTGCTGTCCTTGGTCTTTGCCACCTTCTTTTTCCTGATCTTCGGAATACTTCTGATCAAGCCGTTCATCAAGCTGGTCAGCATCCCGCAAAACATCCTGCTGCCCCCGATCATCTTCATCACCGTGATCGGTGCCTATGCCATCAACAGCAGCCTGATCGACGTGGCCTGGATGTCGTTCTTCGGCATTCTCGGATTCGTGTTCAAGCTGTACAAGTTCCCGATTCCACCCATGGTCCTGGGGCTGGTGCTCGGCCCGCTGATTGACGAAACCTTCCGCCGCACGATGATCTCCTATCGGGGCAACTTCGGCGATTTGCTCGGCGCCATTGCCGTCAGCCCGATCAGCCTTTCGGTGGTCGCGCTGATGGGCGTCACGTTCTACATGATGTTTAGGAAGCCGGCGAAGGCCAAGGCCGGGTAACCAACTCGGTGGTGCGTGCCGGGTTTGCCCTCAGATCCGCTTCCCCGTTGCCGAATCGAAATAATGCAAGCGATCGGCACGTGGAGTGACGTGGATCGTGCTGCCGAGTTTCGGCGCTGCAAGCCCTTCGTCGCAGCGGATAATGACCAGTTCGCCGCCTTCGCCATGCTGCCAGCGGCCGTAAACCAGGCGCTCGGCGCCCAGCGTTTCCAGGGCATCGACCGTGAGCGCCCATCCGTTCGATGGCGTGACGTCGAGATGTTCGGGACGAATGCCTACGGTTACGCCAGGTTTTGCCCCGGGTGCGTTCCTGATCAGGTTCATCGGCGGCGATCCGATGAAGGTGGCGACGAAGGTGGATGCCGGACGGGCATAGACTTCCTCAGGGGTGCCGAACTGCTCCATGATGCC
>DBMG01000125.1 GCA_002304785.1 Candidatus Accumulibacter sp. UBA704
AGGCCGCGATCGCCGCCGTGCACGGCGAGGCCCGCCGCGCCGAAGACACCGACTGGATGCAGATCCTCGCGCTGTACGGCGTGCTGCGACGGATGTCGGACAACCCGATGGTCGCGCTGAACCAGGCCGTCGCGGCGGCGATGGTGCAGGGTCCGCAGGCCGGGCTTGACCTGCTCGACGCACTCGAATCCGACGGCCGGATCGCAGGACATTTCCGCCTCGCCGCGACACGCGCGCACCTGCTCGAGAGGGCCGGTGCGCGCGGTGCGGCGAAGGCGCTGTACCTGATCGCCGCCGGCAAGGCGACGAGCCTGCCCGAGCGCGACTACCTCGCCTTGCGCGCCGCGCGCATCGAAACGGACGCGTAGGGCGACGGACGACGGCGGTGCCGGATGCGGGCTCTCACCCGGCTCGCGTCTCAGCCGCGCACGCGGAACAAGGGCGCCGACGGCGTCAACGCGTAGCTGCCGAGCCCGCAACGCCGGACATGGCGCAGCAGCGCCTGTTCCGTCGCGCGCGCCTGCCGCCACTGTTCGCGGTCGAATCCGATCCGGTGCGGCGGCACGCCGCGCAGCGCCGCTTCTTCCGCGCGCAGGCGGCGGAAGTCGAGGTAGTCGTCCAGTTCCAAACGCAACGACGGCCATGCCAGTTCGACCAGTACCGCATCGTCGAGGCCGCCGATCACCGGAATCGAATCCGGGATCAGGCGATCCCCGCCACGCGCATAGGCGGTGATCGAAGCGATGCGTTCGCGATCGCCGGCCGCGAGATCCCAGGCGGGCTCGGCCGACATCGTGCGCAGCGCGGTCAGGCAACGCAGGCGCAGGCGGATGCTGGGCGCCCGCCAATGACCGGCGAAGTCGTGGGCGAGCACGCGCGCGGCGGCCGCCAGGGCATCGAAACCCGGCGGGGGTGCCTCCGCGCCGATCGTCTCGGCGATCCGCCGGAAGCGGGCCAGCGCACGGCGGTCCGGATTCCAGCGGTCGATGCCGCGGGCGCGCCTCATGCCCGGAGGCGGAGCGGTCAGGGAAGGCAATGGAGAAGCGGCGAGGTCGATGAACATGGCGGACTCCCTCTGGGTGGTACGCGGCGATTCCGCGCGATCCCAGCGTCCGCCTTCACGGGCACCGGTGCTTGAGGGAGTCCGATCGCGGATGCGACGAAGTCGTTCGGGAATCCGGTTTTTTGTGATGGCATTCACGAATGGGCGGTGTATCGTAGCGACCGGCCCTGCTCGGGTTCGGTCATGGCCCTGGAACCACGGACCTACCGATTCGGCGACGTCGAGGTGGAACCCCTCGCCCATCGGGCCGCGCGCGCGGGCGCCGACATCGACCTGGAGCCCAAGGCCTTCGCTGTCCTGGTGGCCCTGCTGGAGCAGCCCGGCCGGGCGTTCGAGCGCGACGAACTGCTCGATCGGGTGTGGGGCCATCGCCACGTCACGCCGGGCGTGCTGAACCGCGTCGTGGCGCAATTGCGCAAGGCACTCGGCGACAGCGCCGAGAATCCCCGCTACATCCAGACCCTGCACAGCCTCGGCTACCGCTTCATCGCCGACGTGCAGGTCGCATCCGACGACACGCGGGGAACGCCCCCTCCGGTCGACCGGACCGCACGCCCGTCGTCCGTCGAGCCGCCAGCGCGCTCGGCGCGATACCGCACCCATGCCGTCGTCGTGGCCGCCAGCGTGGTGTTCGCGATCATTGCCGCCCTGTGGTGGTGGTGGTGGCAGCACGAGCCGGCGCGTCCGCCCGCCTCCGTGGCCGTGCTCCCCTTCGTCAATCTCGGCGGCGACGCGCACGACGACTATTTCGTCGACGGGCTCACCGAGGAAATGCGATCCGCCCTCGCCGGCATCGACGGCCTGAAGGTCGCCGCATCGGTCTCCACGTCCGTGCGCAACGCGGCGGCGGATGCGCGCGTGCTCGGCTCGAAGCTCGGCGTCGCCTGCCTGCTCGAAGCCAGCGTACGCCGCCAGGGCACGCGCATCCGCATCAACGCGCGGCTGTCGGACACGACGAGCGGCTTCACGCTGTGGAGCCGCACCTACGATCGCGAACTCGCGGACGTCTTCGACACGCAGACCCGGATCGCCGACGACGTCGTGCACTCGCTGCTCGGCGCGATTCCCGGCGCGCAGCGGATCCTGGCGAAGCGCCTGGCACCGACACGCGACGTCGCCGCCTTCGACGACTACCTGAAAGGACTGCACCAGCTCGACGACGCCGCGCCGGACGACGCGATCGGGCTGTTCGGCCAGGCCCTGCAGAAGGACAGCGGCTTCGCGCGTGCGCAGGCCGGCATCTGCAGCGCGCAGATCCGCAAGTTCGAGAACCAGCACAGCGCGGACGCATTCGAGAACGCCCGCATCGCGTGCCAGCGCGCGCTGACGATGGACTCGTCGCTCGCCGACGTCGGCCTCGCGCTCGGCGACCTGTTCCGCGCCGAAGGCCGGGCCGACGAGGCGCTCGCGCAGTATCGCGACGTCGAGCACGCGCCCGAGACGCGGACACTGGCGCAGATCGGACAGGCGCGCGTGTATGCCGCGCAGGGCAAGCACGAACTCGCCTCGGAGCATTTCCGCGAGGCACTGAGGCTCAGTCCCGACGACGCTTTCGTGCATTCCGAGGTCGGCTACCAGCAGTACCTCGACGGCGACGTGCCGAACGCGATCGCCTCGTTCCGCACCGCGACCGCGTTGAGGCCGGACAGCGCCGGACTGTGGGTCACGCTCGGCGCGCTGTGCATGGAGGCCGGCGACAACACGCAAGCCGAATGGGCCCTGCAGCGCTCGATCGACATCGAGCCCAGCTACGAAGCCCTGAGCAATCTCGGACTCCTCAAGTACCAGTACGGCGACTATGCGGCCGCAGCGGCCTTCCAGCGTCGCGCCGCCGCACTCAACCCGCTCGATTTCATGGTGTGGGGCAACCTGGGAATGGCGCTGAAGGCCGACCCGTCCACCGCCGCACAGGCACGCGAGGCCTACGGCGAAGCGGCCAAACGCGTGCAGCGCTACCTGGAACTCAAGCCGGACGACGCACGCGCCACCGCGGCCTTCGGCCTCTATCGCGCGGAACTCGCCGATCCCGCCCAGGCACGCGAGCTCGCGCGGCGCGCCGAGGCGCTCGGAAGCCAGCCCGGCGAAGTCGCCCTGCTCAACGCCGAAACGTTCGCCGTGCTCGGCGATCTCGACGCGGCACGCCAGCGCCTGGCATCGGCCCATGCCGCCGGCATCGCCGAGTCGCTGATCGCCGGCAACGCCACCTTCAAGCGCCACGGCCTGACCGGGCCGACACCGTCGCAACGTACCGCACGTCCATGATCCGCTCCGGCATGTCGCACGGAGCCTGCACGAGGAGGAGGAGGAAAGATGGCCAGTGAACGCAGCCGCCGAACCGGCGACACCACGCAGACGCCGAAACCGCAAGAGCACGACATCGGCAACGTCACAATCGACATCGAAACCATCAAGGCGGTGCACATCGCCTACGGCGGACAGGGCGTGATCGTGCCCAACCCACCACGGCCCAAGATGTTCACCCTGACGATCGAAGGCATCGGAATCGTCCGTCCGCAGGAATCGTGACGATGGAGCGGCACGGGCAGCGTGCGGTACGCCCTCGTCTCCACGCTGCCCGTGTCATCGCCGTCACCTGTGGCGGCGGTCAACCGTAGTACGCCGCTCCCTCCGATGGCTGCCACGACACCCCGTAGTTCGCCGGGAATATCGAACAGCGCCGCGGATTGGCCTGACCCGCCTTCAGCTGCGTCGGGGCCGCCGGCCCTTCCGGCCTGCGCACTCCACCTCAACGCAGGACTTCGCTGGATCGTTACAAGCAAGGGATCGCACTGCGCAAGGCGTAAGCATGCAGAGCATGGATCTCGGCCACGGCGATGAGCACGGATGCTGGATCCGGATGATCTATCTGTGCTGAGGCCAACGAGCGGACAAACGCAAAGCCCGGCGCAGGGCCGGGCTTTGCTTGACTCGATTACAAACGGGCGCATATGAATCTGAAGCCTCAGATCTCCGCCGCCCATTTTTTCACTATTGCCATGCCTCAGGATCGAGAATCTAGAATTTCAGCACCCCAACCTGATCCGTGCTCGGCTGCAAAACCGAACAGAATGGAATCAAAAAAATTGTCGGATCCGACATCCCTCACACCCATCCTCTGCTCCTCTGATGCAATTTCCGCCATTCTGACCACATTCCTAGAAGCCTCCCTCATCAGCGGAAAATTAGATGGATCCAATTGAGCAAGATCGCAAGCCTCTTCCTTGGATATCCTCTCATTTCGGCGCAGAAAAGCCACTATTGCCAAATGATCTTCTGGCCTTATGCTTGCCAATGAAAATGATCTTACCAGGCTTGTCACGGAATCTATAAGGACATCCAAGTCTCCGCTTATAAAGTAATAATTTAGTTCATTCCCAATGCTTTCCGGAAGCTCTATCTCTTCCGAGAAAAGCTTGGAGTGCTGAAAATCCAGATCAACCTGCCCTCTCAGCCTCGACTCCAACAAACCTACGATATAAGCGGCACCTTCCGCATTCATTAATACCTACTCCCACCCTGCACCGGCTCTCGTGGAAATTTAGGACCACTATCCTCTGGAGCAGGAACCTGTTTTCCTTCACCAATGGTTTTAGTTCCCGTCAAATCATCCGCGAATCTACGCCTACTACCATTCTCACCATAGTGATCCTGATGCTGGTGTACTACCTCGCCACTCTTCGTAACAGTATGTGTCGTAGATATAGCCCTACCAGTTGAATCTCTCTCCCTAGTTATTTCTGAAGTGGCGCCATCTGCCCCAGACGCCCCCCGCTCCTTGGTTTCCTTCGTGGTGGGACCATTAGGATCAATGGCATCCGACTTTGCGACCTCATTATATAGCCTAAGACCAAACGCAAGACTTCCTGTCACTGCATTTGCACTTAAAAGCGATCCTCCATTGTCAATTGCAACCTTTGCAACCGCAGCCGCCCCTGCAGCCACAGCCACTTCGCATGCGGTAGAAGCAGCGCAAGCGGCTGCTACTGCAACTGGACTCCTGCCATCGGGATCAATGTTTCCATAGGGATTGTTGTTGGCATACCAGTACCGATTGAAGCTCGCCGCATTCGCCTCGATCGGATCGACCGACAGGAACCGCCCGGCCAGCGGATCGTAGTACCGCTGCTGCATGTACGACAGGCCCGTGTCCACGTCCCTGACGTGGCCCGTATATCCCGGTCCCTGCGCCGGGGCCGCGCTGCTGCCGTACACCGTGCCGTACGGCTCGTAGCGCGTGCCCGACTTCCGCACCCCGTTCGCGTCCGTCTCCACACCGGGCTGCGCAGCCCGTCCGTGTGCACGTACGTCGCCGTGGCGGCTGCTGCGCGACGGGTTAGCGCGCAGGCCCGTCGGCACCTTCATGACATGCACGGCCGTTGGATCAAGGTACTGCATCTACCCTGAGGGAAGGACCGAAATGGACGGACAAAAAGCAAAGCCCGGCACGAAGCCGGGCTTTGCGGGGCGTCATTTTTCAAACGGACGCAAGTGAATCTGCCCCTGATTTTGAGGTTTCAAAACCCTCGGATCTGGCAAATTATCCACCGCAACCAACCATGGTTGCGTTAATCTATAAAAGGAGCAGCAATCAAATCCACATACTTTCCGTTAAAATAAAAATTTTACAATAATCCCAAGCATCATCTAATATAATTTTAATTTCGTCAACCATCGGCTGATGAAATTCTAATTACTCCATTAACAAATAGATTAAAGAATATATATAAAACAATAAGCCAGCTAACTATTACAATCCAGTATCCAACCGGCTCATCTTCTCTATTTGCCTTACGACCATTAATTGGAACATACTTATCTCTAATTCCAGTAAAAATTCTACCGACGGAATACATGGAGACAGCAAGAGTCAGTAAATACAATAAAAAATCTATTGCATTAATTAACCACTGCCTATCAATCATTTCCTCTTGACCCCTTCCTCAACAAGAGCCCCGGCAACACTATTCAAAGTCTCAGCCGCGGCCGGCCTCGTGATTGTTTCAGCCGGTATATTTACAGTATTAAATACTTTTCCACTTATAGATGTTACCGGATTCGAAGAGACAGCAGGCACCACAGTAGTAGTCAAACTACTTGTCAATGGAGCGATCGAGGTCCCCACGACAGCGCCGGCCGCAGTAGCCATACCCACTGCCAATGACTCCACTGTACTCGGAGCCAAGTTTCCCTTGGCAACTTCACCAACAGAATGAGCACCCGCCCCTACGCCCAATGCCACTGAGCCTGTACTTGCCACTTGAGCGCTCAAACTCATACCGGCCGTTGCCCCACCCGTCAGACCTACCAACCCTCCAACCACAGCCCCTTTACCAGCCTCAACGACAAGGGAGCGCGCACTAAGTTCACCTGAGCTAAATTGCTTATAGCTCTCCACACCAATTCCAACGAGAAAACCAACCCCCGCACCCACTCCAGCCGTAATGCAGTTTGGACATCGCCCATCCGGATCAATGTATTTGTACGGATTGTTGTTGGCATACCAGTACCGATTGAAGCTCGCCGCATTCGCCTCGATTGGATCGACCGACAGGAACCGCCC
>DBMG01000044.1 GCA_002304785.1 Candidatus Accumulibacter sp. UBA704
GCGGGTGGATGGGACGGTGAGATTGCTTGTTGACGATCGGCTCCGGACAAGGTAGCTTGCGCGAACTGGATCGATCTAAAACAAGAACCTGAAGAGATGTTCGTTTTTGGGAGAGTGCATCGGTAGCAATGAAGTGTGAAGAAGCGTGCAGGTATTGGAGTTGAATCGACGGCCAATAACGGTCATGCAGTTATGGATCAAGGGTACAAACATCATTAACGCGGATTGAGGAGGAAACAACCATGAAGAAATTTTCGTTGTCGGTCGCTTCGCTGATTGTCGGTGCGACGTTCGCCCTGTCAGGTTATGGGGCCAGTGCACAGGCGCAGGAAAAGGAAGTCAAGCTCAAGGCCGGTATCGGCTCGAGCCTGACAGGCAGTTCGCACGGTCTGGGCATTGCCAAGTTCAAGGAACTGATCGAGAAGGAAACTAACGGTCGCATCAAGATGCAACTCTTCCCGGACGGCCAGATGGGCAACGACCAGTCCATGATGGATTCGTTGAAGATGGGTACTCTGGACATGATGGTGACGTCGTCCGCGCCGATCGCCAACACGACCAAGACTTTCCTGGTATTCGACCTGCCCTTCCTGTTCACCAGCGAGAAGATTGCCGACACGGTGCTGGACGGCCCGGCCGGGCAGGAAATTCTGGGTACCCTTAAGGGCACGGGCCTGATCGGGCTGGTGTTCTGGGAGAACGGTTTCCGCAACATCACGAACAGCAAGCGGCCGATCAATACCCCGGAGGATCTCAAGGGCCTGAAGATTCGTACCATGCAGAATCCGATTCACCTCGATTCGTTCAAGACCTGGGGAGCCAACCCCGTGCCGATGCCGTTCAACGAAGTGTTTACCGCGCTCGAGCAGAAAGTCATCGACGGTCAGGAAAACCCCAACACCCTGATCTACGATGCCGGCTTCTATGAGGCACAAAAATACTTGACCATCACTCAGCACTTCTATACCCCGTTCGTGCTGATGATCGGCCAGAAGAGCTTCGACAAGCTCAGCCCCGCCGATCAGAAACTGGTCCAGAAGATTGCGCTGGAAACCCGCGACTACGAGCGCAAGGTTAACCGCGAGAACAATGCCAAGTACCTCGATCTGATGAAGAAAAAAGGTATCGCGATCAACGAGGTTTCGCCGCAGGATCTTGAGAAATTCAAGGCGTCGGCCAAGGATATCTATGCCAAGTTCGCCAACGATATCGGCAAGGAGCGTCTGGACAAGGTGCTGGCTGAAGTTGCCAAAGTGAAGTAAGACGGCATTGCACCACGAGCGCTGGATACTGCTACCGGTAGCGGTCGCGTATCCAGCATTCGATTGCCGGATTGGATTGTTGTCTAGGGAGTCTCTACATGCTGCGCATATTCGACAAGTTGTTGGCGTTCATAACCGCCTCGGCGATGGCCGCCATCGTCCTCGTGGTCTTCGTCAACGTAGCCATGCGCTACATCCTCAATACAGGGCTGACCTGGAGTGAGGAAGTGGCCGTCAATCTGTTCGTCTGGGTTATTTTTCTCGGCGCCATTCTTGCCGGCCTCGAAGGGCTGCACATCAAGGTCGATATGTTGACCAGCAAGCTGTCGAAAAAAATGCAAAAGGTCTTTCTGGTTATTTCCAGTCTTTGCGTCCTGTTCGCCATGGGTGTTCTCGCCGTGGGCGGAATCGACGTGGTCAAAGTGTCGCACAAGAACATCAGTTCGGCGACCGAGTTGCCCTTTTCCTACATAGCGGTCTCCGTGGTCGTTTGTGCCGTCTGCCTCGCACTGATCACGGTGTATCAGACCGTCAAGGAATTGCGCGCCGACTGAAAAAAAAGAAGAAACCATCCGGCGACAGCGTCTCCGACTATTGGCGCCTCGTTGCGCGTGACTTGCTGTAATAACTTCATGCCCATCAGGAAGGGGTAACACACGATGGAAGGTCTTTCCCTCATCTTTTTGTTTCTGGCCGCCTTGTTCGGCTTTCTGGCCATCGGTGTGCCCATTGCGCACACTCTCGTTCTGGTTGCGGTCGCGCTGCTCGTTGCCATCGACAACTTCGAACCGCAGTTCATTGCTCAGTCGGTCGTCTTTGGCGCCAACAGCTTTACCTTGCTGGCCATCCCGTTCTTCATCCTGGCCGGTGAGATCATGAGTTATGGCGGTATATCGAAGCGCATCGTGCATTTTGTGGCCACACTCGTTGGTCATGTGCGTGGCGGTCTTGGGTACGTCGTCATCATCGCCAGCACCATCTTTGCCGGCCTGTCCGGCTCTGCCGTGGCCGATGCCGCGGCGCTCGGCGCCATTCTCATTCCGATGATGGTGCAGATGGGGTATGACCGGGCGTTGTCGACAGCCCTTATCTGTGCCTCGGCCATGATCGCTCCGATCATTCCGCCAAGCATTCCTTTCATCCTCTACGGAGTTGCCGGGCAGGTTTCAATTGGCCGCTTGTTTATGGCGGGCATCGTTCCCGGCCTGATTCTGGCTGCCGCGCTGATGTTCCTGTGGTACTTCATGTCCAGGAAATACAATTTCCCGGTCGGCAAGAAGGCGACGCGAGCAGAACTGTGGCTGGCGCTCAAGAACGCCATCTTTGCGCTGTTCATGCCGATCATCATCGTCGGAGGGATCCGTTTCGGCATCTTTACTCCTACCGAAGCCGGTTGCGTGGCCGTCATGTATGCGTTGTTCATCTCCGTGGTCATCTATAAGGAGCTGAGTTTCAAGGATGTTGCCCATGTACTGGTGGCTACGGCCAAGACGACGGGAATGGTGTTGCTGGTGGCCGCGACGGCGACCAGTGCCGCCTGGGTGGTCACCACGGCTGGTATACCGCAAGCCATTGCCGATGCGTTGTCCGGATTTGCCAGTTCGCCGTTGGCACTGGTGCTGGTTATCAACGTGTTCCTGGTCTTCCTGGGGATGGTCATGGATCTGGTTCCGGCCATGCTGATCTTCACGCCGATCTTCGTTCCGCTGGTCAAGAGCGTCGGGATTGACCCCGTTTACTTCGGCGTGATCATGACCTTGAACCTGGTGATCGGTCTGATAACCCCACCGGTCGGGACAGTGCTTTACGTCGGCTGTGGCGTGGCCAACATCAAGCTCGGCGAACTCGTCAAGAAGCTGTGGCCGCTCGTCCTCGTGGAACTGGCCGTGCTGCTGCTGCTTATCGTCTTCCCGGCGATCACTCTTGTGCCGCTCGGGTGGTTCACCAAGTAAGAGCTTTTTCAACATCAGGAGCTACAAATGGCAAGCAAG
>DBMG01000160.1 GCA_002304785.1 Candidatus Accumulibacter sp. UBA704
GCTAACTCCCAGTTCCCGATGATCCAACAAAACGGCCTCCTTTCGGAGGCCGTTTGCGCTTGGTGGAGCCGGGGAAGTGTCAGCACCGTTCCCAGATCGTCGTGATGCCCTGGCCGCCGCCGATGCACATCGTGGCCAAGCCGTAGCGTGCCTTGACGCGCAGCATCTCGTGCAACAGCTTGGTCACGATTACGGCGCCGGTCGCTCCGACCGGATGTCCGAGGGCGATGGCGCCGCCGTTCGGATTGGTCTTCACAGGATCGAGCCCCAATCCCTTGCCGACCGCGAGAGCCTGTGCAGCAAAGGCTTCGTTGGCCTCGATCACATCCATCTGATTGAGCGATAGCCCGGCGCGCTTCAAGGCCGCTTGTGATGCCGGGATGGGACCGTCGCCCATGATGCTGGCTTCGACGCCGGCCACCGCGTAGGCCACCAGGCGAGCGATCGGTGCGGCAGCTTTCGCCGTGGTGCCGTCGGCGAGGACGACAAAAGCCGCACCGTCGTTGATTCCCGAGGCGTTGCCGGCGGTCACGGTGCCGCCATCCTTCTTGAATGCAGGTTTCATCTTGGCCAGCGATTCCAGGCTGGTAGTCTTGGGATGTTCGTCGGTATCGAAGATTACGTCGCCCTTGCGGGTTTGCAGGGTAACTGGAACGATCTGCGACTTGAAACGCCCCTCGGCAATGGCCAGCGCGGCCCGCTGTTGCGATTCCAATGCGAACGCGTCCTGTTCGGCTCGGCTGATCGCCCATTTGACCGCCTGGTTCTCGGCGGTCATGCCCATGTGCCCGGCGCCGAACGGGTCGGTCAGGGCAGCGACCATCATGTCGACCATCTGCGTGTCGCCCATGCGGGCGCCGGAGCGCATGGCCGGCGAGAGATACCCGCCGCCCGACATGACTTCGACGCCACCGGCCAGACCGATCTCGGCATCACCGAGCACGATGTTCTGTGCGACGCTGATGATGGCTTGCATGGCCGACCCGCACAAGCGGTTGCAGGCCATGACGGTCGAATCCATCGACATGCCGGCCCGCACGGTTAGCAGGCGCGGGACATAGGGGAAATTCTTGCCGCAGGGTATGACGTTACCCACGACGGCGTAGGAGGCCTGTGAGGGATCGACCCCGGCTCGCACGAAAGCCTCGCGGGCAACCGTAGCGCCCAGGTCTTCCGGGGCGAGATTGCTCAACGAACCTCCAAATGCACCGATGGCCGAACGGGCTGCGCTCAGTGCGAATACTTCCTTTGTCATGACGACTCCTTGAAAGAGCTATTGCTGAATGTCGAGTTGCCCGCCGAAGCGGGCAACTCGCGGGAATGCCTGCGAGGGCTTATAGTCGCTACCCAAGAATCGGCGGAACGTAGGGCATTGTCAGCCCGAGCAACCACAGCATGATGAGAACGACCGGCGCGTGGAAAATCAGTTGCAGCGTCGAGTATCCGGCCAGGTCACGGGCCTTGACTCCGGTCAGACCCATCAGGGGGAGCATCCAGAACGGGTTGATAAAGTTAGGCAGCGCTTCGGCGGCATTGTAGACCTGAACCATCCATGCCAGGTTGACGTGCAACTGGTTCGCCGCTTCGAGCAGGTAAGGCGCTTCAACGACCCATTTTCCGCCGCCGGACGGCAGGAACAGCCCGAGGATGGCCGAATAGATACCGCCCACGAGCGGCAGCGTATCCTGCGTCGAGATGGAGACGAAGAACTTGGCCAACACTTCGTTCAGGCCGGAGCCCATCAGCACGCCGAAGATCCCGGCGTATAGCGGGAACTGCAGCAGCACGCCGCCGGTCATCGGGACGGCTTTCGCCGCGGCGCGCAGGAAGGATCGCGGACTCCAGTGCAGCAGCATGCCGGCGATCAGGAACATGAAGTTATAGGTGTTCAGATCCAGCGCGGCCAATCCCCCCTTGGTGCTGAAGACGTCGTACAGGTAGACGAGGCCGAGTGCGACCAGGACGAGCGTCAGCAAGGGATTGAATTCGAGCTTCTCGCCCGGCGTTTGCGGCGATCCGATGTCTTCCTTGCTGTCCTGATACACGATGCCGGCCATCTCGGCGGTCTTCGCCTTGTCGGCGTTCGGCGTCGAGGCGTAACAGATCCAGACGGACAGCACCACCAGCACGACGATCATTACCAGGTTCTGCCAGGTGAACAGCGTTGCGCTCAACGGAATGGTGCCGCTGATCTTGAGCAGTCCGCCGGGAATGGAGCCCTTGGTGGCCATCAGCAAAGCGGCCGAGGACGACAGTCCGAGTGCCCAGACGCTGCCGAGTCCCAGGTATCCGGCGGCACCCATGGCCCGGTAGTCGACTCCCTTCACGCGCTTGCTGATTTCGCGCATCAGGATGCCGGCGAAGATCATGCTGAATCCCCAGCTCAGCAGGGAAGCCACCATCGCCATGAAGCCGACGTAGGCGACTGCCATCTTCGGCTCCTTGGGAAAAGCGGCGAGCACATTGATGATCCGTCGCACCGGGGCCGATACGGCCACGATATACCCGCCGATGACGACAAAGGCCATCTGCATCGTGAACGGGATCAGGTTCCAGAAGGACTTGCCGAAATCAATGGATACCTGCGTTGGCGTACGACCCATGGCCAACGCGGCGCCGCACACGACGACTACCGCGATGGCGGCGAACACGTAGGCATCCGGGAACCACTTTTCGCTCCAGTCGGCAAGCCTTGCTCCCAGCCGCGCCATGAAGCTCTGGTCGTTGGTCTCGTCTTCTGGCGTAGTGTCTTGATTGATGGATATTTCCTGACGCATGTTTTCGCTCCTTGACCCCTCCCTCGGGGATGTGAATTGGAAAAATGACTCGGAATACGTCTGATTACGTCTGATGCGGGTTGGCGGGATGACCTCCCGTTTGTGGCTACACAGGCTGCACTTCCCTGGGTGTCTCCATTTCGCAGCACTCCGGACTGACGACGAACTCGGCCTCCGTGCGGGCGCGGATGTCGTCCAGCGTGACTCCGGGCGCCGTTTCGGTGAGGACGAGCTTTCCGTCGATGAAGCGGAAGACAGCGAGTTCGGTGATGATTGCGCTCACCTTCTTCGCTGCCGTCAGGGGCAGGGTGCAACGCTTGAGGATCTTGGCGCCGCCTTCCTTGGTCGCGTGCTCCATGGCGACGATCACGTTCTTCGCCCCGGTGACGAGGTCCATGGCTCCGCCCATGCCCGGGATCATCTTGCCCGGCACCATCCAGTTGGCCAGGTTGCCTTCCTGGTCGACCTGCAGGCCGCCGAGCACCGTCACGTCGACGTGCCCGCCGCGGATGATGCAGAACGACATGGCGCTGTCGAAGAAGGCCGTGCCCGGCACCATGCCGCACGGCTTGCCGCCGGCGTTGACCAGGTTCGGCAACGTCTTTCCGTTGAGCGGTCCGAGGCCGAGGAAACCGTTCTCCGACTGCAATGTGATATGCACGTCTTCCGGCAGGTAGTCGGGGACCAGAGTCGGCAGGCCAATGCCGAGGTTGACCACGTCGCCGTCCTTCATTTCCTGGGCAACCCGGAATGCGATGAGATTCTTGGCATCCATGTCAGTTCTCCTCGGCCAATATCAGGGCATTGACCAGCACGCCCGGGGTCATCACGAGATCCGGATCGATTGCGCCGGCGGGCACGATTTCATCCACTTCGGCGACCACGAAGTCGGCTGCCAACGCCATGATGGGATTGAAATTGCGGGCGGCGCGCTGGTAAACCAGGTTGCCCTTGTCGTCAGCCTGGTGCGCCTTGAGGATGGCGATATCGGCGCGGAGCGGGCGTTCGACGAGGTAATCGATGCCGTCGAAGTTCAGCTTGGTCTTGCCTTCCTCGACGATGGTGCCGACGCCAGTCGGAGTCAGCACTCCGCCCAGGCCGGAACCCCCGCAACGAATGCGCTCGGCAAGCGTTCCCTGGGGAACGAGTTCGACGTCGAGTTCGCCAGCAATCATCTGGCGGCCGGTTTCCGCGTTGGTGCCGATGTGCGACGAAATGACCTTTTTGACGCGTTTGTTGGCCACGAGGACGCCGATGCCGACCTCCGGTGTGCCGGTGTCATTGCCGATGATGGTCAGGTCCCGGACCCCCGAGTCGAGGATTTCGCCGACAATGCCTTCCGGCGTCCCTACGCCCAAGAAGCCGCCGAACAGGATACTCATTCCGTCCCTGAGACGCGGCCTCAACGCGGCATAGCTGATCTGCTTGCTGGTTTGGCTCATGTTGTAACTCCGAATGACTGGTTGAAAAGCATCGGAGCTAACGCAGGATGCGTGCCTGCGGCAAAAGCCACAAACTATCAGCGGGTTGGGCGTTCCCTGCGAGTAAGACCGGGCAATCGGCCAACTAACAACTGCGCAATTTCATTCACAGCTTGCGACAGAATCTGCGCACTCTCCTGCATCAAGATCGAGTTCATGCAGTTTGTAGAGCAGGGCGCGTCGGCTGATGCCCAGTTCGCTGGCCGTGCGCGATCGGTTGCCCTGGTTGCGTTCCAGCGCCTGGGCGATGATTTCCGATTCAAAGTTGCGTACCAGTTCCTTGAGCTGCTTCGGTGGCCGGGGCGCGGTAGGAGTCAGGCGGCAGGCTTCCACGATCGGCAGGGGCAGATCTTCGGCGAAGATTCTTTGACCGGAACTCATGACTACCGCGCGTTCGACGGCATTGGACAGCTCGCGTACGTTGCCCGGCCAGGTGTAGCGCTGCAGAATGGCCAGGGCGTGGTCGTCGAAGCCATCGATCTCCCGCCCGTGCTCGGCAGTAAACTTGCGCAGGAAGTGCGCGGCCAGCAGCGGGATGTCGGACGGCCGCTGGCGCAAAGGAGGAATCGAAAGATTGACGACGTTCAAGCGGTAATACAGATCCTGGCGGAAGGTTCCCGCTGCCACCATTTCCTCCAGGTTGCGATTGGTCGCGGCGACCAGGCGCACGTCGACACGCAGCGTCTTGTCGCCGCCGACCCGTTCGAATTCTCGGTCCTGGATGACGCGCAACAGCTTGACCTGCAAGGCAAGCGGCAACTCGCCGATTTCATCGAGAAACAGCGTGCCTCCGTCGGCATGCTCGAACCGCCCGGTGCGGCGGGCGAGAGCGCCGGTGAAGGATCCCTTCTCGTGGCCGAAGAATTCGCTTTCCAGCAGGCCTTCCGGGATTGCCCCGCAATTGACCTTGACGAAGGGACGCGCCGCGCGCGGACTGTTGTAGTGCAGCGAGGCCGCCAGCAATTCCTTGCCGACGCCGCTCTCCCCGTGGATGACGACCGAGGCGTTGCGCTGCGCGATGCGTTCGATTGAATGACACAGTTGGCGCATGGCCGGGTCGTTGGTGATGAAGCGGTCGAGGCGGTAGGTTTCCGACAGTTCGTGCTGCAACAGTCCGATCTCCCGGCGCATTTCCCGGATCTGGTAGGCGCGGTTGACCAGCAGGCCGATCTCGGCAAGGTCGAAGGGTTTGATGACGAAATCGAAGACTCCGTTCTTGATGGCCCGGACCGCCGTATCCAGGTCGGCGTAGGCCGTCATCAGGATGACCGCCGCGCCGGGGCGATGCTGCAGCATGGCGCTCATGGCCTCTATGCCGGAGAGGCCCGGCATGCGGATGTCCATCAACACGATGTCCGGCGAGGCGCTGCGGAACACGGCAAGTCCTTCCTCACCGTCCTTGGCCGTCACCGTGGGGTATCCCTCGCGCTCAAGGACGGCCGCCAGCATGCGGCGGATGCTTTCGTCGTCGTCGACGATCAGTATCTGGTAGTCGGATTTCATCGCTTTCAGGTTTCCTTCAGAGCAGGGAAGAGCAGCGTGACGGTGGTCCCGCTTCCCTCCGAGCTGTCTATTTCGATCGTTCCTTGGTGACTGTCGACGATGCGTCTTGCAATTGCCATGCCCAGACCCGTTCCGGTTGGCTTGGTCGAGAAAAAAGGATCGAAAATCCGCTCCCGGATGTTTTGTGGAATGCCGCATCCGTTGTCCGTGATACTCAGGCTGACTTCCTCCGCTGATTTCGCCCGGGTGCGGACGTGGATCTCGCCAATTCCGGTAATGGCCTGGATGCCATTGACGATGATATTGAGCAGGACCTGCTTGATCTGCCCACGGTCGACCTCGATGCGGGGCAGGTTGTCCTCGAGTTCCAGAACGAATGCGATGCGCGGATCGCTGGCGTCGTCCCGGGCCAGCAGCATCGTTTCCCGAACCAGCTGGTTCAGGTCGGTCGGCATGGGGTGCAGCGGTTGCGGGCGCACCAGGTCGAGCAATTCGGAAACGATCCGGTTCAGTCCGTCGACTTCGCGAATGATAATGCCCCCGTATTCCTGCCATTCCTTCGGATCCGACGATCCTTGCAGATATTGCACGAAGCCGCGGATCGACGTCAGCGGGGTACGCAGTTCGTGGGCGATGCCGGCGGCCATTTCACCGATGGCGGCAAGCCGTTCCGCTTGCGCGACTTGCCTGCGCAACAGGAACTGTTCACTGATGTCGCGGATGACGGCGACGACGCCGAGTTTTTGCCCGCGGCCGTCGAACAACAGGCTGGTACTGGCGATCACGCGTGGTGTGCGATGCGGCAGCGGGTAGTCGACTTCGATGCCGTGATGTTCCCGCCCGGTTTGGAGGGTGTCCACGATGGGGCTGGAAAAATTGACGTCAGGACGGAACAGGGTGGGGTAAGGGTTGCCGACGACGTCCAGCGGATCGCAGCGGAACAGTTCGCAACCCGCCGGATTGATATAGGTCACCATGTTTTTCGAGTCGACGGTGATGACGGCGTCCGCCAGGCTGTCGAGGATGTTGTTGTGCATCGACCGGGTCTCGAGCAGGGTCTGCGCGAGGCCGTTGATGGCGTCGACGATTTCTCCGATCTCCCCCTTGATCGGCGGAATCGGGCTGCCGAGGTCGAAGCGCAGGCGCATCAGCCCTCTCTTGATTCTCTCCATGTTGTTCGTCAACTGCGCAACGACGAAAAATACCACCACCAGTGATAGGCCGAATCCCACCAGGGTCATCGTTTGAACGGCAAAACGCATGGCCCCGGCCTGCCGCTCGATGGCGTCGAGGAATTCATTGGCCCAGATGTAACCGACGACCCTGTCTTGTTCCTTGATCGGCAGCATCGCGTTCATGATGTTGCCGCGCACCTGGCCGCCGCTCACGGTCATCGGTGCACCGCCGGCCATGACCTTCCAGCCCGGGTGTTCCGGCGGGATGGTCATGCCGACTGTCTTGTCGTACTGGTCGCTCGGGCCGTAGGTGACGATGGCGTTCAGGTCGAGATGGAAATAGCCTACCCCGACTCCGGGAAACGCCTCGGCCACCTGATCGCTGAACGTGCGCAACTGTCTGTTCAGGTAGGCGATCTTTTCCCTGCGGTCGTCATCTGCTCCCGTATAGTGCCGCATCAGCCCGTCGTATCCGCCGCGAGTGTCCAGGTGCCGCGCCATGAGCGCGTTGATTCCCTGCAGATGCTCGCGCTTTTCCTCGACAAACGCTTCGTGGCCGCGAATTTTGAGGACGTAACCGGTGGCGATGATCGGCAGGCCGACAACCGGCAGGAGAATCAGCATCAGTTGCATGCGCAGCGTCACCGGCCAGAAGCGACGGAGAAGGCGGATCATTTTTTCTCTCCCTGATTGCTTTTGGGAGCATGTTACAGCAAGGCGTTTGCGCTTCGTTGCCCGCGTTTTTCGATCTCGCGGTTTTCCCGGAGTTTCGGAATCCCCGTATAATTTCCGGAGCACGCACGGAGGCGTCTTTTAGCTGAAAATGTCTCCGAAAACCGGCATCCGGCCGGTTTTTTCTTTACGCACTCTTGGGTTGACATGCGCATTCTATTAAGCAACGACGACGGTTATTTTTCCCCGGGCATCGAATATCTGGCGCGTGCCCTGTCGGCCGTTGCCGACATCACGGTGGTGGCTCCCGAGCGCGATCGCAGTGGTGCCAGTAATTCGCTGACGCTGGATCGTCCGCTTTCCCTGAAACAGTCGGCCAACGGTTTCTATTACGTGAACGGCACGCCAACGGATTGCGTGCATCTGGCGGTGACCGGGATGCTCGATGAGGTTCCCGACATGGTGGTTTCCGGGATCAATAACGGTGCCAACATGGGCGACGACACGATCTACTCGGGGACGGTCGCAGCAGCGACCGAAGGATTCCTGCTGGGAGTGCCCTCCGTCGCCGTGTCCCTGTGCAGCAAGGTGGGAGCGCATTTCGAGACGGCGGCGCGCGTTGCGCTGGAGGTGGTGCAAATGATCCAGCGGCGGCCGACGAGGGAGCCGGTACTGCTCAATGTCAATGTGCCTGATGTTCCCTACGATGCCTTGCTCGGAACGGTCGTCACCCGCTTGGGAAAAAGGCACAAGGCCGAGTCGGTGGTGCGTACCGTAACGCCGCGGCACGAGACGGTGTATTGGGTCGGCGCGGCCGGCGAAGCGCAGGACGCGGGCGAAGGGACGGACTTTTACGCGGTGCATAATCGCCAGGTATCCATAACTCCGCTGCAGATCGACCTGACGCACAATGCGCAACTTCCCCTGGTCCGCGAATGGCTGAAACGATGACGCGCAGTGTGACCGGTCTCGGCATGACCTCGCAGCGCACGCGCACGCGCATGATCGAGCGGCTGCGCGAGCAGGGCATACGCGATGAGCAGGTGCTGGCGGCCATGGCCGCCGTTCCGCGGCACCTGTTCGTCGAAGAAGCACTGGCATCGCGTGCCTACGAAGATACGGCGTTGCCGCTCGGGTTCTCGCAGACGATCTCGCAGCCGTACGTCGTCGCGCGCATGATCGAAGTATTGCGCCAGGGGCGCGCCGGACTTGGCAAGACCCTGGAAATCGGCGCCGGGTGCGGTTATCAGGCTGCCGTCCTGGCGCAATTGACGCATGAAGTCTATGCCGTTGAACGCATTGAACCGCTGCTGGCGCGGGCCAAGCTCAATCTGCGGGCTATCAAGCAGTTTCGCGTGCGCCTCAAGTATGCCGATGGGCAGTTCGGCATTCCAGAAGCGGCGCCGTTTGACACCATCATCGTCGCGGCCGCGGCGCCGGCTGTGCCGCCGGCACTTTTGCAGCAGTTGGCGCTTGGTGGCAGAATGCTTTTGCCCTTGGGATCGGCCGATCAGTATCTGGTGCTGATCGAGCGGCGTGCGGAAGCTTACGTCGAAACCCGTCTTGATGGCGTCCGTTTCGTTCCGTTACTCTCAGGACTCGAATGACTAATAATCGAATATTGGCCGTTGTTGGCCGTGTCTGCTTGCTGGTTTCCCTTTCCGTGCTGGCAGGTTGCGCCAGCAAATCTCCGGCTCCGGTAGTGGAAAGGGGAGGGCAGCGAACGGCTGCTCCGGTCGCTGCGGTTCCCGCGGCCAATAGCTATACCGTCAAGGCCGGGGATACGGTCTACAGCATCGCACGCGAACACGGCATGGATTATCGTGAATTGATCGCGATGAACCGCATCGAGAATCCCAATCAACTGTCGGTCGGAAGAGTGCTCAAGGTCAAGGCGAAGTCCGATGCGCCTTCCTCCGATGTGGCGGTCACCGCTCCGGTGACTTCCGATGTCGTGGTCGCACGGCCGATCGGCGATGCACAGCCTATCGAACGGCGACCCGCTGGCGCCAATACTGAAATGCTGAAGCGCGAGCCGAAGGCCGGCAAGGAGCCTTATTCGGATCAGGCGTTGGCCATGGCGCAGAACCAGGGCCAACCCAAGCCGGCAGAAACTCCGGTGGTTGCGGCCAAGCCGGAACCCAAACCAGAGGAAAAGCCGGCGGACGCGGCCTCAGCGGGGGATGAAGTCCCGTGGATCTGGCCGGCCAATGGCAAAACTGTCGGCACATTCAGCGAGAACGGCAGCAAGGGCATCGATATTGCGGGCAAGGCCGGCGATCCGGTCATTGCTGCGGGCGACGGCAAGGTGGTCTATAGCGGTACGGGTTTGCGCGGATATGGGAAACTGGTGATCATCAAGCACAATGCTACTTATCTGTCGGCATACGCACACAATCAGAATATTCTGGTCAAGGAAGGGCAGTCGGTGACCAAGGGCCAGAGGATTGCAGAGATGGGTAGTACGGACGCCGATCAGGTCAAGCTGCATTTCGAGGTTCGCCGCCAGGGCAAACCGGTCGATCCACTGAAACATCTGCCGCCGCGCTGACAATGGACGGAAATACTGACCAGGAATCGGATCTCATGGAAGACGAGACGCCTGAGGAGGCCGCCTCCGAAGAGGACTTTCTCGCCGATCCCGAAACCGTTGAGGAAGCGGCAGTTCCGCCGCCGGAAGTCGAGCTGCTCAACGACGTCACCCAGCATTATCTCAACGAGATAGGTGCCAAGCCGTTGTTCACACCGGCAGAAGAGTATTCGTGGGCGTGTCTCGCGCGCGCCGGCGACTTCGTCGCCCGTCAGAAGATGATTGAGCATAACCTGCGCCTGGTGGTGAACATTGCCAAGCACTACCTCAATCGCGGCATTCCTCTGCTGGACCTGATCGAGGAAGGAAATCTCGGCCTGATCCACGCCATCGAGAAATTCGATCCGGAACGCGGGTTCCGCTTTTCGACCTATGCCACCTGGTGGATTCGCCAGAGCATCGAGCGAGCGATCATGAACCAGTCGCGGACCATCCGGTTGCCCGTTCACGTGGTCAAGGAAATCAATCTGATCCTGCGCGCATTTCGCCATCTGGAGCTGGCCAACGGCAAGGAAACGCGGCTGGAACAGATTGCCCATCTGATCGACCGTTCGGTCGACGACGTGCGCCGGGCGATAACTCTGAACGAGCATATCGCTTCGCTCGATGCGCCGCTGGAGATCGACCCGGACCACACCATTGCCGACGCCATTGCCGACGACAATGCGCTGGATCCGGAAGAATTGCTCCAGTGTTCCGAGGTGGGGAATCTGGTCAATCAGTGGATCGAACAACTGACGGACAAGCAGCGCCGCGTTCTGGAGCGGCGTTACGGTCTGGGCGGAGCGGAAATCAGCACGCTCGAGGAAGTGGCAGCAGAACTCAATCTGACCCGCGAGCGCGTGCGGCAGATCCAGATCGAGGCGCTCGACCAGTTGCGCCGGGTCATCAAACGCGGCGGCGTCACGCGCGAAAACCTCATCTGAGTTGTTATATAGTGCTGCCTTGGCTGCTGTTCGGGCAGTCGAGGCGGCGGGCGACTGCCCGTATTCCGGGGTCGCACGGGGTTACCATGGTTTCGATTAGGGAAACTTAAGATGAGCAAGAAGGTTGCGATTTTCGATTCATCGTTGCGTGATGGCGCCCAGGCCGAGGGAATTTCCTTCTCGGTCGAGGATAAGCTGAAACTGCTCCAGGTTCTGGACGATCATGGCATCGACTATATCGAAGCCGGCAATCCCGGATCGAATCCGAAGGATCTCGAATTCTTCGCGCGGGCCAGAACCATTCGCCTGAAGCACGCCAGGCTGGCCGCCTTCGGCAGTACCCGGCGGCGAGACATCAAGGTCGAACAGGACAGTAATGTGCAGTCCCTGTTGCTCGCCGACACGCCGGTCATCGTCATTTTTGGCAAGAGCTGGGATTTTCACGTCACGGACATCATCCGCACAACGCTAGACGAGAACCTAGCGATGATTCGCGATACGCTCGCGTTCTTCAAGGCGCAAGGCAAGGAAGTCATCTACGACGCCGAGCATTTCTTCGACGGATACAAGAACAACCCGGAGTATGCCGTCAGGACATTGCAGGCCGCGGCTGAAGGCGGTGCCGACGCGCTGGTCCTGTGCGATACGAATGGCGGTACCTTCCCGTCCGAACTGGGGGCGATCGTCGGAAAAATGGCAGGGCTGTTTACGGTTCCCCTGGGAATTCACGCGCACAACGACTGCGGCATGGCCGTGGCCAACAGCATCGCCGCGGTAGAGAACGGAGCCCGCCATGTGCAGGGAACCTACATCGGGTTCGGCGAGCGCTGCGGCAATGCCAACCTGTCGACGATCATCGCCAATCTCGGCGTGAAGCGCGACTACGAATGCCTGCCTGCCGACCAATACCGGAACATCGTGCATGTCGCGCGTCACGTCGCGGCGATCTCGAACATCGCGCTCAACGAACGCGAGCCGTTCATCGGCAACAGTGCTTTCGCCCACAAGGGGGGCATGCACATCGACGGCGTCAACAAGGCGTCGCAGTCCTTCGAGCACATCAATCCCGAACTGGTCGGCGGCCAGCGCCGCTTCCTGATGAGCGAAGTGTCGGGCCGGCGCATGATCCTCGACAAAATCTGGGAAGTCGATCCGAACATCACCAAGGATGACGAGGTGACAGACCGCATCATGAAGCGGCTCAAGGAGATGGAGCACGAGGGATATCAGTTCGAAGGCGCGGAAAGCACGTTCGAACTGATCGTTCGCAAGCAACTCGGCAAGTACCGCCCGTTCTTCGAACTCGAGCACTTCAAGATCATCGGCGAGCAGCCGACCAACGGCGAGTATGGCTCCTCGGCAATCATCAAGGTCAAGGTCGAAGGTGTTGACGAGATTACCGCCGCCGAGGGTGACGGCCCGGTGCATGCGCTGGACAGCGCCCTGCGCAAGGCGCTCGACACCTTCTATCCGGAGCTTGCCAACGTGCACCTCACCGATTACAAGGTGCGTGTCATCAACGGCAGGGATGCCACCGCGGCCAAGGTGCGCGTGCTGCTGCAATCCACAGATGGCGACGCGGTATGGACAACCGTCGGGGTGTCGACCGACATCATCGAAGCGAGCTGGATCGCGCTGGTGGATTCCATCGAGTACAAGTTGCTGAAGCTGGAAGAAGCCAAGCACGCTGGCCAGGCATGAAACCGAAGATCCTGATCGCGCGCGCTGTTTTTCCCGAAGTTGTGGGACGGCTGGCGCGGTATTTTGATGTCGAAGACAACCAGTCCGACGAAGCCTGGACGCGTGAGCAACTGATCGGCAAGCTTCAGGGCAAGCAGGGCGTGATGACCATGGGGGCGGAACGCATCGATGCCGGACTGCTGGCGGCGTGCCCGGAGCTGCGTATCTGCGCCAACATGTTCGTCGGTTACAACAACTTCGATCTCGAGGCGATGACCGCCGCCGGGGTGCTGGGCACAAATGCCCCGGACGTGCTGACGGAGACGACCGCCGATCTTGGCTTTGCGCTGCTGCTGGCCACCGCGCGCCGTCTTGCTGAAGCCGAGCGCTTCCTGCGGTCGGGGCAGTGGACGCGCTGGACCTACGATCTGCTCGCCGGGTTCGACGTTCATGGCACCACCCTCGGAATTCTCGGCATGGGGCGCATCGGGAGAGCCATTGCCCGCCGTGCCGCGCATGGGTTTGGCATGCGGGTGATTTATCACAATCGCAGCCGTCTGGCCCCCGAACTTGAACAGGAAAGCGGCGCGCAATACGTCGGCAAGGAAGAGTTGTTGCGCGAGGCAGATCATCTGATGGTAGTGCTCCCTTACTCGCCGGATGCGCACCATGCCATCGGCGTCGCGGAACTTTCCCTAATGAAGCCTTCGGCAACGCTGGTCAATATCGCGCGTGGCGGGATCGTCGATGATGCTGCCTTGGCCGTTGCCGTGCGCGAGAAACGGATCGCTGCCGCCGGACTGGATGTCTATGAAGGAGAACCCCAGATACATCCGGATCTCCTGACCGTGCCCAACGTCGTCCTGACGCCGCACATCGGCAGTGCCACGATGGCTACTCGCCTGTCCATGGCCAACCTGGCGGCGGATAACCTGATTGGCTATCTCATCGAAAACCGGCCGTTGACGCCGCTCAATCCCGAAGTGATCAAGCCCGCTGCCGGACGTGTGTGATTACGGCGTTGAACCCTGCGCTTCGCGCAGGGATTCGGCCAGCATGAATACCGACATGGCGTAGAAACTCGACCGGTTGTAGCGGGTGATGACGTAGAAGTTTTCAAAGCCGATCCAGTATTCGGTCGGCTGATCGGGCGAGACCAAGTCGATCAGTGCTGCCGGGCGCTCGGCAGCCATCTCCACCGCCTGAAGCGGCGTGACGCCTTGGCTCGTGAGTTCCTGCAGCGATTGCGACGGTTTGAGGCCGGCGGCGACCAGCGCGGAGGGGTCGCCGTCGACGCCGGCGGGAACAGCTACCGGCGCTTGCGGTTGCCAGCCGTGCATGTGCAGGAAGCGGGCGACACTGCCGATGGCGTCGGTCGTGCTGCGGCGCAGGTCGATGCGGTCGTCGCCGTCGAAATCGACGGCATAATTGCGCTGGCTGCTGGGCATGAATTGCGGGATGCCGATGGCGCCGGCATACGACCCCTTGTATTCGAGCGGGCTGACGCCATTCTCACGCGCCATCAGCAGGAACTGTTCGAGTTCGTTGCGGAAGAACGGCGCACGCGGCGGATAGTCGAAGGCCAGCGTGGCCAAGGCTTCGAGTACGGCGAATTTGCCCATGTTGCGGCCGTATTCGGTTTCCACGCCGATGATGGCCACGATGATCTCCTGCGGCACGCCATATATGGCTTCGGCGCGGATCAGTTCGGCACGGTTTTCCTGCCAGAAGCGCAACCCTTGGGTCAGTCGCCGTTCGTTCAGGAAGCGCGCGCGGTAGCGTTGCCAGGAGCGCTGCAATTCGGGCACCGCCGCCGGGCGGATGGCTGCCAGGACGACAGGGTTGGTGCGGATGGCGGCGAATTGCCGGGTCAGGTGAGCCACGTCGAACCCGTGCCGGACATGCATGTCCTGGATGAATTCCCTGACCTCGGGTGATTCGCTAAAGGCGGGAGGCCTCGCGGCCTTTGCGGCGTGGACGTGCAGTGGGGTCACGGCAGATACGATGCCGAACAACGCGGCGGCTAAAGTGTTCTTCAAACCTTGATTCTCCGATGCGAGGCAAGCTGTCTCGTGCACTCTTTCAATGCGAGCAATTGCCGGGGTTGTCCCATGCCGTAGCGTAGCTCGGCAAAGTGGCCGGCGGCATCGCGCGCGAGTTGTGCCAGATCCGGGCGTTCGCGGGCGACACGCTCGGCCAGGTCGAACGGCCCTTCCCAGGGCGCACGCCGAATGCCGAAGCGTTCCAGTCCCCGGCAGAAACGTTGCCATGCCTGCTGTTCGGGAGAAACACGCGTGCGCCGGGCGAGTGTCCAGATCGTCACCAACAGCAAGCACATCCCGCTGAAGATGGCCATCGCCGAAGCCATGCTGCGCCAACCCGGGTCTTCCATTCCCAGCCGCGACAGCACCTCGCGCTGGCGCTGCGGATTGTAACCGAGGATCCACTGGTTCCAGGCGTTGTTGACGGCTTCCCAGCGATAACGCAGCCGTTGCAGTTGGAGCAGCCAGTCGGTATCGATGCGTACCAGGGCTGGCAGGGGGTCGCCGGCCGGTAGGGCGGCCCCGATCCCGCGTTCGATGCGTGACGGGGCTACCGCGGCGGTCGGGTCGACACGTACCCAGCCCTTGCCGTCGAGCCAGATCTCCGCCCAGGCATGTGCATCGGACTGGCGCACGGTCAGGAATCCGTCGACCGGGTTGGTCTCTCCGCCTTGGTATCCGGTGACCACTCGCGATGGGATCCCGGCGGCGCGCATCAGAACGACATACGCGCTGCTGTAGTGTTCGCAGAAACCGCGCCGGGTGTCGAAGAGAAATTCATCAACGGCGTTCTGCCCGAGCAGCGGCGGCTGCAAGGTGTAGAAGAACTTCTCTTCCCGGAAGTAGCGCAAGGCGGCGGCGGAAATCTGTTCCGGGTCGTTCAGCGTATTGCGCCACTCGCCGGCCAGTTCCCGCGCGCGCGGGTTGAAGCCGGCCGGCAGGCGCAACGCCTGTTGCAGCATGCGGGGAGATTCCTCTCGGTTGGCGACGTGGTCGAGCGCCGAACGGAAGGCGTAGCGCGTTCGGTAGCGTACCGGCTCGCGCGCCAGTGTTTCGAATGCCGGCCACAGCGCACTTCCTTCCGGCAGGCTGATGGGCAGTTCGAGCGCCATTAACCAGCGCTGGTTGTGCGGTTCCAGCGTGATCGTGTAGTCGGCGATGGCGGTCCCGGAGTATTCCACGGTGGCCGGCTTGTTTGCCGAGCGCGAGGCACTCAGGGGGCTGGCCCGCCAGGTCTGGCCGTCATAGGTGTCGAATACCGGACCGCGCCAGTACAGCCTCGATCGATCCGGGAGCGGAGTAGCGAACTGGGCGCGGAAGGCGATTTCGCCGGACTGGATCAGGCTGTTCAGGGACCCCGGAGACATGCGGTCGGAAAGCCCCGTCAGTCCGGCGTGAGCATCCTGGGGCAAACCCCAGAGCGGACCTTGCACGCGCGGGAAGAGCAGGAAGAAGACGAGCATGAAAGGCACGGCCTGCGCGATCAGCCACGCGGCGTAGCGGACGATCTCGCGAACCGGCTGGGCGCCGCCGTGCAGACGGATGAGCGCGGCCGTGAGCAAGGTGGCGACGGCCAGCAGCCAGAGGCCGGTCGGAATGCTCTGCGAGTGGAAATAGTGCGTCAACAGCAGGAAAAAACCGAGCATGATGACTACCAGTCCATCGCGCCTCGCGTGCATTTCCATGGGTTTCAGCGCCATGAAGAAGACCAGCAGGGCAACGCCGGCATCGCGGCCGAATAGCGTGCGGTACTGCCAGCCGATGCCCGTTGTCCCGACGATGACCAACAGGGCCAGCAGCCAGCGCGCGGGGAGGCGGGAATTCGATTTCCACAGCCAGCCGCGACCGAGCAGCAGGGCCGCGGAGAACAGCGACAGCCACCACGGCAGGTGCTCCGCGTGCGGCAGAGTGGTTGCCACGGCGACACCCAGCAGCCATGGAATGGCTCCGTGTTCGAGGGCGACCAGAGCGGTTTGCGACCGCGGGCGGATCCGGCGCTTCTGCAAAAATGACCGGAACGGATTAGGCATGGAGTGCCAGCGCCTCCAGGCAGGCATCGCGGTGCACCGCGCCGCTGTTCGGGGCGATGGATCGCTCCGGCAGGCGCAATCCGTAGCGGCGTTGCTCTCGCGCGGCGATGACGATCCAGCCGGCGAGCAGCGAAAGGCGCGTTTCCGTATCGTTGCCCGACGGTGTCTGTGTCCAGTCGAGCCATAATTCTTCGGCCGCACCTCCGTCGAATTGCTTCACCAGCAAGGGCCGGTGCTCGATGTCACGAGCGACGGCTTTCCACGCGATGTGGCGCGGCGATTCATTCGCTTGCCGTTCGCGCAGGCCCGAAAAATCCTCTTGTCCGCTGTTGCCCCTCGATCCCGTCGATTTCCAGCTTGGCGTGGAGGACGGCAAAGGGGTCTCCAGTGGCTTCGGATAAACCAGGCACGAAAGCGGCGGGTGCGGGTAACTCCAGGCGCGGAACAGACCGAGCGGGTAGCGCGAGGACAGCGTGACGCGGCCGGGATCGAGACGGCCGCGGTGTATCGTCATGAACGGGATGGAGACGGAAACCTGTTGGCCGCCGGGAATTTCCAGTGAAACCGTGTCATTCTTCCCGAACGCCAGTTCGAGCGCGCGGCGCGGCAGGGGCAAGGCGTTCTCGACATGCAGGGTGAAATAGGCCGCTTCTCCCGCAAACACCGGATCCGCGCGGCCGGGCATCAACCGCAGGCCGAGCAGGTTGCGAAAGGTATGCACCATCGCCACCAGACCCAGTCCGGCGAGCAAAAAGACGAGGGCGTGGCCGAGACTCAGGTTGTAGTTGATGGCGCCGGTCAGCATCACGCATAGCACGACGCCATAGAGCAGTCCGGCCCGGGTGGGCAGGATGAAGATGCGGCGCTGGGTGAGGACGACCGGCAACCGGTCGTCGCGCCCGAAGCGGAACAGCCACCGTCCGAGCGCTTCCTGCAGGTTCATCAGATGACCGGTACGGAGCGGATCAGGTTGGCGATGTCTTCCGGGCGGGCGTGGCCGGTACTGTTGGCCAATTGCAGCCGGTGGCAGGCAACGCACGGCAGCACGGCCTGCACGTCCTCCGGCATGACCATCCGGCGTCCTCCGATGAAAGCCCAGGCGCGGGCAACCGAGATCAGGGCCAGCGCGGCGCGCGGACTGAGTCCGTGGATGAATTGCGAACTGGCGCGCGTCGCTTCCACCAGCGTCTGGACGTAATCGAGCAGCGCGGGAGAAACGTGGATCTCGCTCGCCTCCTGCTGCAGTGGAGTGATCTGGTCGGGCGTCAGGCTGGCGGCGAGCGTCGGAAGTCTGTCTCGCCGTCCGCCGCCCTCGAGCAGGGCGCGTTCTGCGGCGCGGTCCGGATAGCCGAGTTCGAGGCGCAAGAGAAAGCGGTCGAGTTGCGATTCGGGCAACGGAAACGTGCCGATCTGTGTTGAGGGATTCTGCGTGGCGATGACGAAGAACGGTTCGGGCAGGGGTCGGGTTTCGCCTTCGACCGTGACCTGCCGTTCCTCCATGGCTTCGAGCAACGCGCTTTGCGTCTTCGGCGTGGCGCGATTGATTTCGTCGGCCAGCAGGACCTGGGAAAAGATGGCGCCGGGCAGGAAGCGGAATTCGCTGCGTTCGCGGTCGAAGATCGACAGCCCGATGACATCTGCCGGCAACATGTCGCTCGTAAACTGGATGCGCGAGAACTGCAGGCCGAGCAGCCGGGCGAGCGTCTGCGCCAGGGTGGTCTTGCCGACGCCGGGAAGGTCTTCGATCAGAAGATGGCCGCGCGCCAGCAGGCAAGCCAGTGCCAGGCGCACCTGGGTGTCCTTGCCCAGGATAATGCCGTTGGCGGCGGCAATGACGTCGGAGAGGGAGGCGGCTTTTGTGGAGGAGGGTGACATGATTGTGGTGTCGTTGTGGCGCCGAGTGGTCGATAATGAACGGCATGACCGATGTGACCGATTCTATCTCCTGATGGAGGACTGATGGGGGATGAAGGTTCCGCAGAGACCGATGCCGGGGATCCGGGACCCTAGTCGGGCAGGGTTTTTGACAATCTTTGAGAACAAGGGAGGCAACATGGCAATTCAGAAGATCGGTGTCGTTGGCGCGGGAGTCATGGGCAATGGAATCACCCAGGCGTTCGCCATGGCGGGGCTGCCGGTGGTGATGACCGATATCTCCGATACCGCGCTGCAGAAGGGGCTGGCAACGATTTCCGGCAGCATGGACCGCATGATCAAGAAGGAAAAACTCACGGAAGTTCAGAAAACGGAGGCCCTGGCCAGGATATCGACAGCCTGCGACGTTGCGATCGTCGCCGATTGCGATCTGGTGATAGAGGCAGCGACGGAGAACGAGTCGCTCAAGCTCAAGATATTCAGACAATTGGATGAAATCGCCCAGCCGGATGCGATTATCGCTAGCAATACCTCGTCCATCTCCATTACCAAGTTGGCGGCAGCGACGCGACGTGCGGCGCAGGTGATCGGACTGCACTTCTTCAATCCCGTTCCGATGATGGCGCTGGTTGAAGTCATCAGCGGCCTGCAAACTTCTGCGGAGACACATGCGGCGACGGAAGCAGTGGCGCGCCGGATCGGCAAGACGCCGGTGAAGGTCAAGAACAGCCCCGGGTTCGTCGTCAACCGGATGCTTTGTCCGATGATCAATGAGGCCATCTTCGCCCTGGCAGAAGGGTTGGCAACGCCGGCGGAAATCGACGAGGCCATGAAGCTTGGCGCCAACCACCCGATAGGGCCCTTGGCGTTGTGCGACCTGATCGGCCTGGACGTTGAACTGGCGATCATGCAGGTATTGTTCGAGGGCTTCAAGGATCCGAAATACCGTCCTGCACCCTTGCTGGTGGAGATGGTCGAGGCCGGATTCCTCGGTCGCAAGACGGGGCGCGGGTTCTTCAGCTACGCCTGATTGAGCTTGCGTCTACGGACTGTTTCACAAGGGCTGGACACGGGCAGGAAATTTCCTGTCTCGTGTCAGCGGAATTCGTCTTGTCGCGTTTTTCATGTTCGGTCTGCCTGCCTTCGGTTAAAATTACCCCACTTTTTTTATGGTGCCTAACCCATGAACACGATTACTGGATCCATTGTTGCGATTGTCACCCCGATGCACGAGGATGGAAGTCTCGATCTGCCGTGCCTGCGCAAACTGGTAGATTTCCACGTGCAGGAAGGGACGGACGCCATCGTGGTCGTGGGAACGACGGGCGAGTCGCCGACGGTTGATGTCGAGGAACACCAGGAACTGATTCGTGTCGTGATCGATCAGGCTGCCGGAAGGATCCCGGTCATTGCCGGAACGGGGGCCAACTCCACGTCGGAAGCCATCGAGATGACGGAGTTTGCCAAGAAAGTTGGCGCCGATGCTGCACTCTCTGTGGTCCCCTACTACAACAAGCCGACCCAGGAAGGTCTGTATCGCCATTTCAAGGCAATCGCGGAAGCCGTCGATATCCCGGTTATCCTTTACAACGTTCCAGGCCGCACGGTTGCTGACTTGGGCAATGAAACGACCCTGCGCCTGGCGCAGATTCCGAACATCGTGGGTATCAAGGACGCGACCGGAAATATGGAGCGTGGCGCGGAACTCATCAACCGCGCGCCGGAAGGGTTTTCTGTCTTCAGCGGTGATGACGGCACGGCCTGCGCCCTGCTGATGCTGGGCGGCAAGGCGAATATTTCGGTCGTGGCCAACGTGGCACCGCGCATGATGCACGAGATGTGCTTGGCAGCGATCAGCGGCAATCTGGCGAAGGCGCGCGAGCTCAATTTCCGCTTGAGTGCGCTGAGCAGGCACCTGTTCTGTGAAGCCAACCCGATTCCGGTGAAGTGGGCCTGTCAGCAAATGGGGCTGATGGAAGGCGGAATTCGCCTGCCGTTAACCCCTCTTTCCGCGGAGTGCCATGAACGTGTCCGCGGCGCCATGCGCCAGGCCGGGTTGTTGGCGTAATTTTCGGGTTCCAGAGGTGTCGATGAGAGTTGTTGTTTTGCGGCTGGCGCTTTGGTCGTCGGTAGCGGTCATGATCGGGTTGAGTGCAGGCTGTAGCAGCCTGAGTCTCGAGCCCAAGAAAATTGATTACAAGTCGGCTTCGACCGTCAAGGCTCCGACGTTGGAGGTGCCTCCGGACCTTACTTCACCGACGCGTGACGATCGATTCCTGGTGCCGGATGCGGGCGGCAAGGGGGCGGCAACGTTCTCTTCGTATTCCGGCGAGCGCGCACAGGCCGCCACCCAACAAAACAGCGCGATTTTGCCCAAGGTGGACAAGGTGCGCGTCGAACGCTCGGGCAATCAGCGCTGGCTGGTGATCAACGAAACACCCGACAAGCTTTGGGGACAGGTCAAGGATTTCTGGCAGGAAACGGGTTTCCTGATAAAGCTGGAATTGCCTGAGGCGGGCGTGATGGAAACCGACTGGGCTGAGAATCGCGCCAAGATCGGCGACGATCTTCTGCGCAACTGGCTCGGGAAAGTGATCGATTCGCTGTATTCGACCGCCGAGCGCGATAAATTCCGTACTCGCCTGGAGCCCGGCAGCGAACCGGGAACGACCGAAATCTACATCAGTCATCGCGGCATGTACGAAATCTATGTATCCGAAGGCAAGGACCAGACGAGATGGCAGCCGCGCGAACCGGACCCGGAACTCGAGGCGGAAATGCTTCGCCGCCTGATGGTGCGTTTCGGCACCGAAGACAGGCGCTCGCAACTCGAAATGGCTGAGGCGAAGAGCCGGCCCGCCGACCGGGCGAAGCTGGCGCGCTCTGCTGATGGCGCTGGAACACTGGAGGTTCAGGAATCCTTCGACCGCGCCTGGCGTCGCGTTGGATTGGCGCTGGATCGTGTCGGTTTCACCGTGGAAGATCGTGATCGCTCCAAGGGGCTTTACTACGTTCGCTACGTCGATCCCGAAAGCGATGCGCAGAACAAGGATCCCGGACTGCTATCAAAACTGGCTTTCTGGAAACCTTCTGCTCCCGATCCGCAAACCAAGTATCGGGTTTTCGTGAAGGATGGTGGCAGGGCGTTGACGACCGTTCAGGTACTTTCCGCGGAGGGAGGCGTGGACCAGTCCGATACGTCGAAGAAGATCATCGGGCTGTTGTTCGAACAGTTGAAGTGATACGTTTCGCATCGCTCGGCAGCGGCAGTCGGGGAAATTCCCTGATTGTCGACGCGGGTGAAGTGAAGATCCTGCTCGATTGCGGCTTCTCGGTCAGAACCATGGTCAGCCGGCTCGCCCGGCTGTCTGTTCTTCCGGAGGACATCACCGGCATTCTGGTTACTCACGAACACAGCGACCACATCGCCGGCGTCAACCGGTTCGCCTGCCGTTTCGGGATTCCCGTCTATCTCACGCACGGCACGTTTGGTTTCGTCGAGAACGATAACGAGCGTCACGCGGAGTACCGGGTCATCGACGGTCATGCGCCATTCGGTATCTCGAGCCTTCAGATAAAGCCTTTTCCGGTTCCCCACGATGCGCGGGAACCTGTCCAGTACGCTTTTTCCGATGGTGTCCACCGCCTTGGAGTGCTCACCGACTGCGGGAAAATTACTCCGCATATCGTCGACGTTCTCGACGGTTGTGATGCGTTGGTGCTGGAATGCAATCACGACTCGGGGTTGCTGGCGGATTCGACATATCCGGCGATGCTGAAACGGCGTATATCAGGCGATTTCGGACATCTCGACAATCAACAGGCGGCATCCTTGCTGCGAACGATCAATTCAAGCCGCTTGCAACACTTTGTCGCTGCACATCTCAGCGAACAGAATAACAGCCCGAGTCTGGTGAGGAAGGCGGTGGCGGAAGCCCTGGGGTGCGAACAGAGTTGGGTTGGCGTGGCTTCGCAACAAGATGGCTTTGGTTGGCGATCGTTGTGAATACGGACGCATAAAAAAGCCGGCAGCTTGCCGGCTTGATTCGGAGCAAGAAGAATTATTACTTCTTGGCAGCGTCGGCAGCAGGTGCGGCGGGAGCGGCAGCGTCAGCCGGTTTGGCATCAGCCGCGGGGGCGGCCGGAGCAGCGGCAGGAGCCGGGGCAGCCTCGGGAGCAGGGGCCGGAGCGGCAGGGGCGGCAGCAGCCGGTGCCGGGGTAGGAGCAGGAGCGGGAGCTTCTTCCTTTTTGCCGCAAGCGGTCAGAGTCAAGGCAACGAGGGCGGCAACGAGGAGCGAGTTTTTCATTTTGAACATTCCTATCATAAAAAAACAACAACAAGACAACTACAACGAACCAACAGCTTTTTCAACGCAGCAAATAGCGATTGGTTGACCGGGTCATTAACGATCAACATCGAATTATAACAGCATAAACGCTTGTCGCGCCTGGCTTTGCCGCTCGCTATGCGCTCCTACAGGCCGAGCGTCGTGGCGCTGATCGGTGTGCCGCCTTCCTTGAGAATCTCTTCGAAGCGGAGGATGTAGGTCCGGCACTCGTCCGCGTTGTCGATTATTGCCTTTGACCTGACGTGGTCTTTATGGAATCGAACGAGAGCATGACTCCCGTCGGCCAGAACCATGGAGTCGCTCAGGCTGGCAAGTTGCGGCGCGCATTCGTAGATTTTCATTGTGTCGGGGAAGTCGGCGAGCAGTTTCATCAGGCGCGGACTGCTTCGCCGGAACGGATTCGCGCTTCTCAGGACAACCGTCAGAGTGTTTTGCCTTTCGCTGGTCAACAAACGACGCAGGAATAAGGCATTCTCGGGCTTTTCCAGCCCGAGTCGGGTGAGGTCTTCGTCAAAGATGCGCAGCGTCTGCTTTGCCAGCAGCAGAACCTTTTGAAGATAGCTGTCGTGGTCTGTCCAATTGACAAGTAGTTCCGGGCTCATGGTTTGTCTCCGCGCAATTCATGGCGACGGACTATCCTACCCCAACAGGCCTTCCGGACACAGACTAATCAGGAGTCCGGAGAAATGGCCGGACTCCTGTCGTAACACTACTGCCAGTCTTGCCGACGCGAAGCGCCGGCGCGTCCGGCGGCGGACGGAGCACTGCGCGGGGATTTTGCGGAAGAGGCCTGATGCTGATGGTTGCCTGGCGTGCTGGCACGGCCTTGGCTGCGGCCGGCCGGCTTGCCCGTTCCGTGACTGCCCTTGTGCTTCCACGCGTCGTGCGATGGGCGTGCGTTGCTCTTGCCGCTCGGGCGTGCCTGTTTCGTGGCCGGCCGGCGAACCGGTTCATGGCCGGCGACAATTTCGACCGGAATGGACTGCTTGGTAAAGCGCTCGATCTTCCGGACGTTGAAATGCTCGGCGTGATTGACCAGCGAGATGGCGATGCCGTTGCGCCCGGCCCGCCCGGTTCGGCCGATGCGGTGCACGTAGTCTTCGGCGAACTTGGGCAGGTCATAGTTGAAAACGTGCGTGATGGTCGGCACGTCGATCCCGCGCGCCGCCACGTCGGTAGCCACGAGAATGCGAACCTGTCCGCGGCGCATGGCGTTAAGGGTGCGATTGCGGGCGCCCTGATGCATGTCGCCATGCAGCGGTGCAGCATTGAAACCTGCCAGGTTCAGGCGGTCGGAGAGGTTGTCGGCTTCGCGCTTGGTGGCAGTGAAGACAACAGCCTGGTCGATTGAGACGTCGCGTAGCAGATGGTCGAGCAGACGGTTCTTGTGCGAGAGGTCGTCTACAAAGTGCAGGCGCTGCTCGATGTTCTCGTGTTTCGAGTGCGACGAATCGACGCTGATCTGCAGCGCGTCGCGCGTGATGTCGCGGGCGATCTTGCCCACCAGGCCGTCGAGCGTGGCGGAGAAGAGCATGGTCTGGCGGGATTCCGGCGTTGCTGCGACGATCTTCTCGATGTCCTCGATGAATCCCATGTCCAGCATGCGGTCGGCCTCATCGAGTACCAACATCTGCAGTTCCGAGAAATTGATTTTTCCCGATTCCATGTGGTCGATCAGGCGTCCGGGCGTGGCCACCAGAATCTCGGGGTTGCGCGCGAGCAGCTCCATCTGTTTCGGATAGGGCATGCCGCCGAGAATGGCGACGGCCTTGAGATGGCGGATGTGCGTGCCATATTTGTCCGTGGCGGCCGTGACCTGCAGCGCGAGTTCGCGCGTCGGTGTGAGAACCAGCATCCTCGGCTGTGCCGCCTGGAAGCGCGGGCGTTCTTTGCCGCGCGATCGGGCGGACTGGCGCTCCTGGTTGGGGGTGCGACGGGAAGTGGGAACGAAGGGGCGGCGTTCCTGCGCTGCCAGGCGGTGCAGTGCCGGCAGCATGAAGGCGGCTGTTTTGCCGGAGCCGGTCTGAGACGAGACCAGGAGATCGCGGCCTGCGATGGCGGCGGGGATGGCCTGGGCCTGAACCGGGGTGGGTTCGGTGTAACCCGAATCGATGAGGGCTTTAAGGACGGCTTCGTTAAGCCCGATTTCTGCAAAGGACATGTTTCTCTTTCGTAAAGTACAGCACCGCGCACCGAAGTCACGGCGCACGGATGCGGGGTAATGCAACGCCAACCATCGAAATAGCGAAGAGAGACTCTGCCGGGGCGGAGAATTCGGACTTTTCGGCACAAAGCTTTGTGCCAGGGCGGTGCTTTATGAGTCAGCACCAGGAGGCAGGAGGGCTTTAGAATGCGGCCAGGTTCGCGAAGCGCGTAGTCGTTGCCCGATAGGACCAGCAACGAGGCGCGGATTCTACAGGGCTAATCCCCTCGCGTCGAGCGGAATTTTGCAACAGCCGGCGAGAAGACTTCGGTAATCAGGATGGATTGCTCGCCGAACGAGAAGCGAGACCGCCTTGCCCAGAGCGCAGGGGGCGGTACATCGGAGAGTTGCAGTGCATTTGTGGAACGCTGGAAGAGGGCGTGCCGCCGATCGAGCCGCCGTGCGGCGAGAGGTCCGCGCGAGAAGCGCGGATGCGCGAACAGAAGCGCGCCCAGCGAGCGGTTGCCCAAGCGCTCCAGCCACTGGGTCATCGGGCCGCGCGGGTGGCGCGGCAGAACGGTGTGCGCGAACACCACCGGTCGGCCTTCGAGAAACAGAGCGACCTCTCTTATCCACGCCAGTTGCGTGCGTCCGAGACCGAGTTCTGCGGCTTCGTCGTCGGTCGGTTTCGCCAGGCGCTGGTTCTGCAACACAACTGAGAAAAAGCCGAGGGCTTGCAGCCGCCCGGTCAGCGATCCGCTATCCGTCAGCCACGCTTTGATGCCGGCGGGGTCCCGCGTGAGCGGCGAACGTTCACGCCACTCGTTCCTGCTCCTGTCATTCATAACCAAGGCTGGACGAATTATTGCGGGGCTGGAGCTTTTTCCAGTCCTCCGATGCGTTGCCCGGGCTTGATGCCCTTGTCGGCAAACCAGCCGCGATTCATCTCCAGCGCAAAGCGCGCCGGCGCGGCGGCGCAGTGATTGTTTTCGGTTTGCGGCTGCATGTTCTCTATGTTCAGGATGCGGCCCTGTTCATCCAGAAACGCGACGGACAGTGGCAGGAAGGTGTTGCGCATCCACATGCAATGACGTTCAGCCTGCGGGAAGACGAAAAGCATCCCGTGGTTGACCGGCATGCTCCTGCGCATCATCAAGCCTTGCATCCGGTTGGGCTGGTCGGCCGCAACTTCAGCTTCGATGCGATGGAAACCGGCGGACAACTCGATGAGCGCCATTTGCGCGAATGCTGGCGTGGCGAGGAAAGAAACGATGACGCCTGCGGCGAGCAGGAAACGGGGCATGACTGACTCCGTAGGCAAGGAATAAATGAATGGCCGGTTCTGGAAACTGCAGCGTAGAAGTGCCGGGTGATCCGGCTATTTCTTTTCAGAAGTCGTCTTGCCCTTCTTTGGCGCAGGGGGCGGGTTGTGGGGCTTGGGCTTGGCGGCCGGCAGAGCCTTTTTCTGTACCTCTTTCTTGGTTGGTTTCTTCGAAGTAGCTTTGGGTTTTGCCACGTCGGCGGCAATAACCACCGGAGCTTCCTCGTTTTCTGCTGCCTTGGGCAAGGCATGGGCAGGCAGCTGCCACGCGCCTAGAACGGTGGCAAACAGACCGATTGTGAGTTTCTTGCAGGATATTGTGTTCATTGGCACAAACGCTGTTGAGTGCAAGGTGCCAATTCTAGTCCAAATGCCATCGAAGAGAATCACTCACTCAATGATCAACGGCTCCCGGATTGTGTCCGGGAG
>DBMG01000161.1 GCA_002304785.1 Candidatus Accumulibacter sp. UBA704
CTGAGCAGCTACGATGACCTGATGCGGGGAACTCGCTTCGGCCCGGTGGTCAAGCCCGGTGACAGCCTGAGCAGCGTACTGACCATGCTGGTGGAAGGCCGCGCCGATCCTTCGCTGAAGATGCCGCATGGGCGCGCGCAGCTCCCGCAGGAGAGCATTCGCTTGCTCAAGGCGTGGGTCGAGCAAGGAGCGAAAAATAACTGATCCGGCGGTTTAGTTTCGAGCGTCTTCCTGCGTCGACGCCTGCCAGAAGGTGTTTCTGCGGCATGGAGTTGATGCGAATAATGCCCATGTAATACATTGGGAAAGGCGGGATAATCGCAGTTTTTGCGTCGCGAATGCGCCAAGCGACGAACGGGGAGCGGTTTCCCGGGCGATGCGCCTTTTCGATGGGCCTTTACATGTTCGACAACTCTCCTTTGCAAGCCATCCTGCACAACGCCGAAAGCTACACCGCGATTGCCATCTTCATCGCCACCTATCTGTTCATCGCCGTCGGCAAGCTGCCCGGATATCATCTTGACCGTGCCGGCGCGGCTCTGCTCGGGGCGTGCCTGATGGTCTGGCTCGGTGTCCTGACGCTCGACGATGCCTTCGCCGCGATCGACTTCGACACTATCGCGCTGTTGCTCGGCATGATGATCGTGGTCGCGAACCTGCGTCTGTCGGGTTTCTTCCTGCTCGTCAATGAATGGGTGGTATTGCGGGCCCGCTATCCGCTGGTTCTCCTTTCGGCGATCGTGTTCCTGGCCGGCGTGCTTTCCGCGTTCCTGGTCAATGACACGATCTGTCTGGTGATGACGCCGCTGGTGCTGGACGTAACCCTGCGCCTGAAGCGCAATCCGGTTCCCTACCTGCTTGCGGTAGCATTGGCGTCGAATGTGGGCAGTGTCGCGACGATTACCGGGAATCCTCAGAACATGATCGTCGGTAGCCTCTCGCGCATTCATTACGGCAGCTTCACGCTGGCGCTCGCGCCAGTGGCTTTGGCGGGGGTGCTCATGGCGATAGTCATGATCGCGCTGATCTATCGGGCCGAGTTCCTTTCCCGCGACCGCTTCGAGGTCGAGGTCGCCAGCCCGGTCCGCTACCTCCAGCCCGTGGTCATCAAATCGCTGCTGGTACTGTCGGTAATGGTCGTGCTTTTCTTCACCGGGCATCCGGTGGCCAAGGTAGCCATCATCGGTGGAGCGTACATGTTGTTCACTCGCCGGATCAAGGCGCACAAGGTGTATCGGGAGATCGACTGGCCGCTGTTGTTGATGTTCGCCGGTCTGTTCGTCGTCGTCGCGGCATTCGAGCGGGTGGCTGTAACTCCCGGCGTGATCGCGGCGGTGGCGCGGCAGCATCTGGACAACATCGCAGTGCTGTCCGCCGTGACGGCGGTGCTGTCTAACCTGGTCAGCAACGTACCGGCGGTCCTGATGCTCAAGTCCTTCGTGGGCAATCTCGCTGATCCGCAGCGTGCCTGGCTGGTCGTGGCGATGGCTTCGACGCTGGCGGGCAATTTCACGCTGGTCGGATCGGTGGCCAACCTGATCGTCGCCCAGCGCGCCCAAGGGGCGGGCGTTACGATCAGTTTCTGGGCCTATTTCAAGGTGGGTGCGCCGCTGACGGTGGCGACCATTCTCTTCGGTGTCTGGTGGCTTTGAGGGGGCTTTGCTGCCGGTCGTCTCAACACGCGACGGCCGACAGAAAAACCTCCTCGCCGCCATTGCGACGGAATCCTCTCAACTCTTGAATGAAGGCCACGGCTTCTTGCCGGCGCCGGGCCTTCTCCGTTTTTTGATGGGCGCCGGCGCGGCGAAATTTTGCCACGGCGACGAAGGGGTTACGGGGTTTTCGTTGGCCGGTCATGTTCCTGTTCCTTTCATTCAACGGTTTCGAGCAGCAACGGGCTGTCGGTGAAGCGATTCACGTGCGGCGCAAAGTCCGGGAGAATGCGCTCATAACTCTCCGCCATCAAGGGCGACGAGATCATGAAATCGGCCGTTGCCCGGTTGCATGCGACGGGGATGTTCCAGACCACCGCAAGTCGCAGGAGTGCCTTGACGTCTGGGTCGTGCGGTTGCGGCTCCAGTGGGTCCCAGAAGAACAGGATGAAGTCGACGTCGCCCTCCGCAATTTTCGCGCCGATCTGCTGGTCGCCGCCCAGCGGTCCGCTGCGCAGTTTCTCGATCTTCGTATTCAGCGCCATTTCGAGCAGCGTGCCGGTGGTGCCGGTGGCACACAGTTCATGCTGCACGAGCAGGTCGCGGTTGTATTGCGCCCATTCCAGCAAGTCTTTCTTCTTGTTGTCATGGGCCACGAGGGCGATTCGCTTGCGCGAACCGATGGGGATAGGGATGAAGTCGCGTTTCATGATGATCCTTTCATGATCATGTGATGCGAAATCATCTTCGTCGAAACGGACGAAAGCGTGGTGGTTCTTTTTGTTACGTGATGTAACGCTATGTATTTATGTAATATTTTTGAAACGCTGCGTTTTCTGTGAAGTCTCGTCGCCCAAACCGCTAACGCGATCGATAGTAGGTCGGCAGCGGTGCCGGAGAGCGGCAGGGGCCGAAGATGACCCGGCCATTTTGCTCAAGCATGGCCTGTTCTCCCTCGAGGTACAGCGTGTAGCTGCCGTCGGTGTATTTTTCCTGCGCGGCGCTCACGCCACCTCGCAGCAGTACCTCCTGATTGTCGACGATGACGGCCGCCATGCCGGCTCCCGGTGCGCGGGCTACCGGCAGGATCCGGTTATCGATGCAGATGTAGTCGATGCGCGCCGGCAGCGCCGTCATCTCTACTCCGGGTGCGGCGCAGCCCGCGAGCAACAGGCTGAGCAAGGTGATGCCGCTGGCGGCGAGTGCTGCAGGTGACATTGGCATTTGTCGTCCCCTATCTGGCTGACCAGGAGTCTTTCAACGTGACGGTCCGGTTGAACGCCGGAACCCCATCCTGAGAATCGAAGCGGTCGGCAACGAAATAACCGTGCCGTTCGAACTGGAAGCGTTCTTCCGGTTTGGCTTGCTTGAGCGCCGGTTCGAGTTGGGCGGTGATGGTCTTCACGCTGTCCGGGTTCAGGTCGTCGAGAAAGTTGCGGTCGCCCGATCCCGGCGCGGGGTTGGCGAACAGGCGGTCGTAGAGACGGATTTCCGCCTCGTAGGCATCGGCGACGGATACCCAGTGCAGGTTGCCTTTGCATTTGTAGTTGTCGGCACCCGGCGTGCCGCTCTTGGAGTCGGGCATGTATTCGCAATGAACGGCGATGACGTTGCCGTCCGCATCCTTGTCGCAGCCGACGCACTTGACTACGAAGCCGTAGCGCAGGCGCGCCGTGTTGCCCGGATAGAGGCGGTGGTAGCCCTTGCTCGGCACTTCCATGAAGTCCTCGCGCTCGATCCACAGTTCGCGGCCGAAGGGCATGGCGCGCTTGCCGAGTTCTGGCTTGAGCGGGTGGTTGGGCGCGAAGCATTCTTCGGTCCGTCCTTCCGGGTAGTTGTCGATGATCAACTTCAGAGGGTCGAGTACGGCGACCCGGCGCTCGGCGGAAACGTTCAGCACTTCGCGCATGGCATCTTCAAACAGCGCGTAGTCGATCAGCGAATCGGCCTTGGAAACGCCGATGCGCTCGGCGAAGAGGTGGAAGCCCTCGGGTGTGTAGCCGCGCCGGCGCGCGCCGACCAGCGTCGGCATGCGCGGATCGTCCCAGCCGCTGACGTGCTTTTCCTCGACGAGTTGGATCAGTTTCCGTTTGCTCAGGACTACGTAGGTCAGGTTGAGGCGCGAAAACTCGATCTGCTGCGGCACCGGGCGCTGCAGCAGGCCGCCTTCGGCGAGATGGTCGAGCAGCCAGTCGTAGAACGGGCGCTGATCCTCGAACTCCAGTGTGCAGATCGAGTGCGTGATGTTCTCCAGCGCGTCCTCGATCGGATGGGCGAAGGTGTACATCGGGTAGACGCACCACTTGTCGCCGGTGTTGTGGTGCGTGGCATGGCGGATGCGGTAGATTGCTGGATCGCGCAGGTTGATGTTCGGCGAGGCCATGTCGATCTTGGCGCGCAGGATGTGCGCCCCGTCAGGGAATTCGCCGGCCTGCATGCGGCGGAAAAGCAACATGTTTTCGTCCGGACTGCGCTTGCGGTAGGGCGAGTCCTTGCCGGGCTCGGTGAGCGTGCCGCGATTGGCGCGCATTTCGTCGGCGCTCTGGCTATCGACGTAGGCATGCCCGGATTCGATCAGGTACTCGGCGCAGGCGACCATCCAGTCGAAGTAGTCGGAGGCGTAGTAGAGGTTGTCCTCATGCCCGTCGCCCCAGGAGAAACCCAGCCAATGTACGGCATCGATGATCGAATCGACGTATTCCTTCTCTTCCTTCTCGGGGTTGGTGTCATCGAAGCGAAGGTGGCAGCGGCCGCCGTAGTCGCGCGCCAGGCCGAAGTTCAGGCAGATCGACTTGGCATGTCCAAAGTGCAGGTAGCCGTTCGGCTCGGGCGGGAAGCGCGTGCGGATCTTGGCCGGATCGAGGTTGCCGGTCAGCTGCTGGGCGGCCAGTCCGGGTTTGCCCGACCAGCGGCGTTGGGCATGCTTGCCCATGGCAAGGTCGGCATCGATGATGTTGCGGATGAAATTGGTCGCTGGCGCGGCGGCGTTGGCCGCAGTCTCTTTGCTGTTCTTGGGGGCGTTGCTCACGATACGATCCTCGATTGCACAATTTTTCTATTTTAACCGTTGCGACCTCCGGCGTGGCGTGCGAACGGCTTCAGATACCGTCTTTCCATGCGTTGGCGGTACGCGCGAGGCGTTGATCAAGTCGGCTGACGAAGCGCTTTCCGCGGCCAAACACGACGGACGCACCGGGTTGTCGCCGCCACCCGGTTCCCGGAGATCAACTCCTGATCCTCGTTGCGGAATCAGTGTCATTGCCCGACGCCTCCATCAAGTGGAAAGCAACCTGTCGTTCCGTCGCGGTCACCTCATTCCGTATTCTGTTTCACCGTAGTCGACTGGACGGGTTTGCTAGAATCCGCGCTTCATCCTTCCGTCCGGCGATCTTCGTCGCCGCCTGTCCGTGAAACGCCAACATTCCCGATCCGAATTCGACGATTGCCTTGCCGCAGACCAGCGCCGATTGCGCTCGATGGCGCGTGATCTGCGCCACCTTTTCGGCGCCAAGCGCGACGCCCTGCAGGCCGAGTTCGAGAAGCTGATCGAAAAATCACGCGCCGTCGTTGCCGCGCGCCGCGAGAATCTGCCGGGCCCGAAATTCCCGCCCGAACTGCCGGTCAACGAGCGTCGCGCAGAGATCGCCGAGCTGATTGAAAAGCATCAGGTGGTCATCGTCTGCGGCGAAACCGGGTCGGGCAAGACGACGCAGCTGCCGAAAATCTGCCTCGAGCTCGGGCGCGGCGTGACCGGGCTGATCGGTCATACGCAGCCGCGCCGCATTGCCGCCCGCTCGACGGCGGCGCGCATCGCGCAGGAGCTGGAGAGCGAGCTCGGCCGCCACGTCGGTTACAAGATCCGCTTCACCGACCGCACCTCGCCGCAGTCTTACATCAAACTGATGACCGACGGCATCCTGCTCGCCGAGACGCAGGGTGACCCGTGGTTGGTGCAATACGACACGCTGATCATCGACGAGGCGCATGAGCGCAGTCTGAATATCGACTTCCTGCTCGGCTATCTCAAGCAGCTGCTGCCGAAACGCCCCGATTTGAAGGTAATCATCACTTCGGCGACAATCGACGCCGAACGGTTTTCGGAGCACTTCAACAAAGCTCCGGTGATCGAGGTCTCGGGGCGCTTGTATCCGGTCGACATCCGCTACCGCCCCGTGCAGACGGAAGAGGCTGAGGACGACGACGAGCGCGATCTCTACGACGCCATCGTCGATGCCTGCGACGAACTCAACCGTATTGGCCAAGGCGACATACTGGTGTTCCTGCCTGGAGAACGGGAGATCCGTGACGCGGCGGAAGCGCTGCGCAAGCACTCCTTTGCCCGTGGTGGCACGCAGACGGAAATCCTGCCCTTGTTTGCCCGCCTCTCGGCCGAGGAGCAGTCGCGCATCTTCAAGCCGCATCAGGGGCGGCGCATCGTGCTGGCGACCAACGTCGCCGAGACCTCGCTGACCGTGCCGGGCATCCGCTACGTCGTCGATTCCGGGTTGGCGCGGGTTAAGCGCTATTCCTATCGCAACAAGGTCGAGCAGTTGCAGGTCGAGAAGATCGCGCAGGCCTCCGCCAACCAGCGTGCCGGGCGCTGCGGGCGGGTGTCGGCCGGTGTCTGTGTCCGCCTCTACGACGAAGAGGATTTCGCCAAGCGGCCAGCCTATTCCGATCCGGAAATCCTGCGCTCGTCGCTGGCCGGCGTCATCCTGCGCATGAAGGCGTTGCGCCTGGGCGACGTGGAGAGCTTTCCGTTCATCGAGGCGCCGCCACCCAAAGCGATCAGCGATGGCTATCAGTTGCTGCTGGAACTGGGCGCTGTCACGGAGGAGCGGACACTCACCCCGGTCGGAACCGAGCTGGCCAAGATGCCGCTCGACCCGCGCGTTGCACGCATGATCGTCGCTGCGCGCGACGAGGGCTGCCTCAAGGAAATGCTGGTCATTGCCGCTGCGCTGACCGTGCAGGATCCGCGTGAACGCCCGCAGGAAAAACAGGGAACGGCGGACGCCGCGCACAAAAAATTCGCCGACGAGAAGTCGGAGTTCCTTTCCTGGCTCAAGCTCTGGCAGTGGTACGAGGGCGAACTTGAACACAAGAAATCGCAGCGGAAATTGGTTCAGTCGTGCCATGCCAACTTCCTTTCGGCCTTGCGCATGCGCGAATGGCACGACATCCACAGTCAGTTGCACGGACTGGCCGCCGAGCATGGCTGGCGCGAGAACGAAATTCCCGCCAACTACGACGCCATCCACCGAGCACTGCTTTCCGGCCTGCTCGGCAACATCGGCTGCAAGTCCGAGGATTCCGGGCATTACCTTGGTGCGCGCGGCATCAAGTTTTTGATCCATCCGGGGTCGGCGCTCAACAAGAAGGCCGGCAAGTGGATTGCCGCCGCGGAGATCACCGAGACCTCCAAGCTTTTCGCCCGTTGCATTGCACGCATCGAGCCAGAGTGGCTGGAGAAAGTGGGCGCTCACCTGATCAGGCGTAGCCATTTCGATCCCCATTGGGAAAAGAAGGCGATGCAAGCGGTGGCTTTCGAGCGCTCGACCCTGTACGGCATCGTCGTCAATCCGAAAAAGCGGGTGAACTACGGGCCTATGAATCCGGCAGAGGCGCGCGAATTGTTCATCCGCGAAGGCCTGGTGGCCGGCGAGATCGCCGAGGAATACGCCAGGCGCTGGCCGTTCTACACGCACAACCACCAGCTGATGCTCGACATCGAGACGCTGGAGCACAAGTCGCGGCGACCGGACGTGCTGGTCGACGACGAACTGATCGTTGCCTTCTATGACCGGCTGATTCCCGAAAACATTACCAACGGCGCCGATTTCGACAAGTGGCGCAAGGACGCCGAGAGGGAAACCCCGAAACTGCTCTACCTCAAGCGCGAAGACCTGATGCGCCACGAGGCTGCCGGCGTGACGACCGATGCCTTCCCGCCCCGGATCAGGCTGGGCGGCGTCGACTTTGATCTCGCCTACCACTTCGAGCCGGGGTCGCCCAAGGACGGCGTGACGGTTACCGTGCCGCTGGCGCAGTTGAACCAGATTCCGGCCACGCGCTGCGAGTGGCTGGTGCCGGGGTTGCTCAAGGAAAAGGTTGTGCAGCTCGTCAAGACGCTGCCGCAGAAGATCCGCTCGAAACTGGTGCCCGTGCCCGAGTTCGCCGCCGAGTTCGTCGCGGCCGTGCAGCCATCGGACAAAGGGCTCGTTCCGGCGCTGATCCACTACATCCTGCAAACGCGCGGCCTCAACGCGCGGGGCTGGGAAATTACCCCCGACGCCTTTCGCCCGGATACTCTTCCGGCGCATTTCTCCTTCAATTTCAGGCTGATTGACGAGCATGGCCGGCAGCTCGGCATGAGCCGGAATCTGGCCGAACTGCGCGGTGAATGGGGGGGGCAGGCCAGGCAGGAATTCTCCGAGGCTCACGAGACGCCGGCCGAATACGCCGGCATGACCGACTGGTCTTTCGGCGAGTTGCCCGAATTGATGGAAGTGGATGTGGGCGGGCAAAGGGTGATCGGCTACCCCGGCCTGCACGACGACGGGGATTCGGTGTCGCTGTGCGTGTTCGACACGCTCGAGGAGGCTCAGGAAGTCCATGCTTCCGGCCTGCTGCGTCTTTTCAGGCTGCAGTTCAAGGAACAGCTGAAGTACTTCGAGAAGAACCTGCCGGGGTTGACGCAGATGGCCATGCAATACATGACGCTCGGCTCGCAGGATGACCTGCGCAAACAGTTGCTCGACCTCGCCTTCGCCCGCGCCTGCCT
>DBMG01000155.1 GCA_002304785.1 Candidatus Accumulibacter sp. UBA704
AGAGCTTCGGCTTGACTCGCCGCGTTGAACAGTCCAATGCCAAAGCCGCTTTCCGAAGCCACTGGCGACCGGAACAGTTTCCACGCCAACGCCTCGCCCACCGCGCTGCCGCTGTCGCTTACCCGCAAGGTGTTCGCATCCGGCGAAATCGAGACAGCTATTCGAATTCCACCTTCATTCAGCTGTTTGATCAATGCGTTGTGCAACAGGTTATCCGCCACGCTGTCGAAAAGGCCAGCCGGAAGTTGCGCGCCACCGTCAAACTTCACAGACTCAAACTCGATCTGCTTCTGGGCGAAGCGTTGTTGCAATGCCGCCCACCAGGCATCGGCCGCAATATCCTCGCCCGAAGTCACCGACTCGCCCTGTGCATCAATGGGAGACTGCAGCTTGTCCAACGCCATGTGCAGACGCTGGCCGATTTGCGGTAGCTGCCGTCGCAACAGCGACTGAAACTGAACCGCATCGCCATCGTCCGAGGTTTGCATCAGGTAGCAGAGATTATCGAGGGACTGCAACAGATTCTTGACTTCATGAGTCAGGCGGGCGCCCGTCTGGTGCACCGCTTGCAGATAACTCATTTGCTGCAACTCCCGCGCCCGCCATTTGGCCAGATAATACTCGCTGGCCAGCCGGGTCAGCAGTTGCAGATGCCAGACCAGCACCGGACTCAACGCATGGCGCGTATAAACCGTCAACAGCAATGACCGGTTGGAATACTCCTGCCAATACGCCGATTTTTTTCCAAATGCACCTTCACCTGCCTTCATTCCGGGAGCCGGCGACCACTTCCCACCCACCACCCATGGCAGATCGAGCAGCAGGCGCTCGCAGGCTTCGGTGAAAAAGCGATCCGGATCCTGTTCCTGTTCCGCGTAGTCCATCAATCGCCGCAACCAGGTATCGAAGGGCAGCCCGATGGTTAACAGATATTGCGAGAAGAAGACACCGACACCGCTGAATCCCGGCCGGGGATTCCATGCCCAGGCAACCACCAGCAACAGCAGGGCCATGGAAAACACCGTCCGAAACAGCGCCTCGTAGTACAGTCGCTTCTCGAGCAGCATGAAGGCCAGACTTCCCAGGACCAGGACGGAAATAAGAAGAAAAATGAACAGGCTGTAAAAGAAATCGAAGATGCCGCGCCGCGACCAGCCGACCTCCTGCGGCCTGGGCAAGAGAAACATGCCGAGAAACAGCAAGGGCGCGGCCCACGCGAACTCCCGCTCCAAAGAAGGCCCAATCAAGGCCGGATCCGGCACGACCTTGGGGACCAGCCAGACCAGAACGGCGCCGATCAGGTAGGCGAACGCCAGCAGATAGAACAAGCGCGTCGGCCGATGGTTGATCAACATGACGCGCCCGCCCAGCAGGGATGCCAGTACGGACACCCAGGCGATCAGCATCCACCAGCCAAACAGCCAAGCCCCCAAGGCGAGGGCCAAGACGATGAGCAGCAGGTTGCCATAGTCCAGCCGGCGCTCGGTCTGAACAAACGGCTGCCAGAGAATGAACAGACCAACATCGACAAACCAGCACATCAGGCCAATGACGGATTTCCCGCCCGCCAGCAGGGTCAGGTGCAGCACCACCAGCATGCACAGCAGAACCCCGCGCCGATGTTGACGCAGAAGGCTCCCGACTTGTCCCAACGCCTGAACCAGATTCACTCTAGGCCTCGCATATCTGTCCAGAAACAGACACTTGATCGAAAACAAGGTGGTTTTTCAACACAGTTGTCGAAAAACCGTCACATTCTGAGCAAAATCGCCGCGGAAAAGCGATGAAGGACTGGCACGTTATATGCATAGCCCGTACTATAACTAACGTCATAGAACGGAGAACAACATGAAAAAGATGCAGTCCGGTTTCACGCTGGTCGAAATTGCCATTGTACTCGTCATCATCGGCCTGCTGCTTGGCGGCGTCCTGAAGGGACAGGAGCTGGTCAACAACGCCAAGGTCAAGAACCTGGCCAACGATTTCCGCGGAATTTCGTCGTTTGTCTATGCTTATCAGGATCGCTTCCGGGCACTCCCGGGTGATGATGCAGCAGCCGCTACGCACCTCAACGGCGGGACCACAGCAACGACACCTGCGGGTGGCACGGTTGGCAACGCGCGCATCAACGGCAACTGGAACTCGGCCACGACAACGGACGAGAGCTACCTCTTTTGGCAACACGTCCGGCTCGCCGGATTGGCCACCGGAACGACCAACACGGGTGCCGCCGATTACCGCCCGCGCAACTCCGAAGGCGGACTCATCGGCGTGACCAGCGATGCCGTGCTGACGACACCAACCACGCCATACCCAGCCAGCTTTTATGTCTGCTCGCAAGGCATACAGGGGCGTTTCGTGCGCCAGATCGATGTCATGATCGATGATGGCAATACGCAAACCGGGACTGTCCGCGCCATAACTGACGGTTCTGCCTCCGTTGTTGATGCAACTGCCGTGGCCGCAGCGAACGATGCGGTCTTGTACACAGTCTGCGTATCTTTCTAGTCACCTTCCCCGCAGCTTTCTTTCGCGAGCCCACTCGTACTATGTGCGAGTGGGCTTTTCATTGTGCTTAGTCGATCAAACCGGCGTCAACTTGGCATACTCCAGCGCCAGCCACTTCATCCCGTGCGCTCCGAAATTGACCTGAACGCGCGCATCGCCGCTGCGCCCTTCGGCCGAAACGATCACGCCCAACCCAAACTTGGCGTGCTGCACGCTCTGGCCGATCCGGAATCCGCCAATACTCTCGCTCACTGCGCCCCGTGATCCCGCGGCATTCCCCTCTTTGACAGGCGATGTGGGAGCGTAGGCGGGCGTGTGTCCGACCCGGCGCAGCAGCGCCTCGGGTAACTCCTCCAGAAAGATCGACGGCACGCAGTAGCGCGTCTGGCCGTGCAGCATGCGGGTTTGCGCATGAGTGAGATAGAGCCGTTTGCGGGCGCGCGTCACCGCCACGTACATCAGCCGTCGCTCTTCTTCCAGCCCGTCCCGCTCCTGCGCGGCGTTCTCGTGCGGGAACAATCCCTGCTCGAGGCCGGTGATGAACACCACGTCGAATTCCAGTCCCTTGGCGGCGTGAACAGTCATCAGCTGCACCGCATCCTGCCCTTCGCCGGCCTGGTGTTCGCCGGCTTCCAGCGAGGCATGCGCCAGGAAGGACGCCAGCGGATCGGCTTCGGACGGATTGGCCAGCGTCCCCGATTCTTCCTGCAGGAAGCTGGTCGCCGCGTTGATCAGTTCGTCGAGGTTTTCCAGCCGTTCGCGGCCTTCCTTCTCGGCGAGGTAGTGCTGACGCAGTCCGCTTTTCTCGATCAGGTGTTCGATGACTTCGGGCAGTGGCAGGTTCGCCGTCTCGCCGCGCAGCGTTTCGATCAAGCGGATGAAACCGCCCACCGCTGCACCGGCCTTTCCCGTCAGGCTGGCGGCCGCGTTGTACAGGCTTGAATTGGCCCGGTGCGCGGCTTCCTGTAGGGCTTCGATGCTGCGGGCGCCGATGCCGCGCGTCGGGAAATTGACGACGCGGGAAAAGGCCGTGTCGTCGTCCGGATTGGCGATCAGCCGCAGATAGGCCAGCGCATGCTTGACCTCCTGCCGGTCGAAAAAGCGCAGTCCCCCATAGACGCGGTACGGCACGCCCGCCGTGAAGAGCTGGTGTTCGAGCACGCGGGACTGCGCATTGGAACGGTAGAGCAGCGCAATCTGGTCGCGCGGATGCCCGTCACGTACGAGATCGCGCACCTCATCAACGACGAAGCGCGCCTCGTCGAGATCGGAAAAGGCGTCGAACACGCGGATCGGATCGCCCGCCCCGGCGTCGGTCCACAGATTCTTGCCCAGTCGGCCGCGATTGTTCTTGATCAGCGCATTGGCGGCGTCGAGGATGTTGCCGTGTGACCGATAGTTCTGCTCGAGACGAATCACGTTCTGCACCGCGAACTCGCGCTCCAGGTCGCGCATGTTGCCGACCTCGGCGCCACGGAACGCGTAGATCGACTGGTCATCATCGCCGACCGCAAACAGGCACGCCCCGGTCGCCGGCTCCCCGTAACCGGCCAACAGCTTGAGCCATGCATACTGCAGACGATTGGTGTCCTGAAACTCGTCCACCAGGATGTGCCGGAAGCGTTCCTGGTAATGCTGCCGCAACGGCTCATTGCGGCATAGCAGTTCGTAGGTGCGCAACAGCAACTCGGCGAAATCAACGACGCCCTCGCGCTGGCACTGGGCGTCATATTCCGCATAAAGATCGACACGGCGCCGGGTGTAGTCGTCGTAGACCTCAGCTTGGGCGGCGCGAACGCCCTGCTCCTTGTGCGCATTGATGAAATGGGCTAGTTCGCGGGGCGGGAACTTCTCATCGTCGACGTTGAGATTCTTCAGCAGACGCTTGATCGCCGACAGCTGGTCGGCCGAATCGAGAATCTGGAAGGTGGACGGCAAGCGGGCTTCGCGGTGGTGCGCGCGCAGCAGGCGGTTGCACAGGCCATGAAAGGTCCCGATCCACATGCCGCGCGTATTGATCGGCAGCATCGCCGACAGGCGCGCCAGCATTTCCTTGGCGGCCTTGTTGGTAAAGGTCACGGCCAAGATCCCGTGCGGGCCGACCTGGCCGGTGGAAATCAGCCAGGCGATGCGCGTGGTCAATACGCGCGTCTTGCCACTGCCAGCGCCGGCGAGAATCAACGCGTGTTGCGGCGGCAACGTGACCGCGGCGAGCTGTTCGGGATTGAGGTTGGCAAGAAGATCGGACATGAAAAGCATTCACGGAAGGCCAGCCGGGATTATACCGGCCATGACCAATGCTCCTTGCCTTTGCCGCCTTCGGAAACGGGATAATCCCGTGAAAAATCATCGGCGTGACAAATGTCTATTGCAGGTTACAAATTGACCGCGGCACCGCGTCAGCAGTATCATCATCGGTTCGATCAACTGTGAATGGAAACGAAGCCATGAATGCCTCCAAGGTGAAGCCGGGTGTAGTCGCCGGAGATGATTTGCAAGCCCTTTTCTCGTTCGCCAAGGCCAACAAGTTCGCCTTGCCGGCCGTCAATGTCATCAACACCAGCACGGTGAATGCCGTCATGGAAGCCGCGGCGGAGATCAAGTCGCCGGCGATCCTCCAGTTCTCCAACGGCGGCGCCCAGTTCTACGCCGGCAAGGCCCTCAACAACGACGGTCAGCGCGCCTGCATCGCCGGCGCCGTTCTCGGTGCCAAGCACGTGCATGCGCTGGCCGAACTCTACGGCGCGACCGTCGTGCTGCATACCGACCACGCCGCCAAGAAACTGCTTCCCTGGATTGACGGCCTCCTCGACGCCGGCGAAGCCTTCTACAAGGCCAACGGCAAGCCGCTGTTCAGCTCGCACATGCTCGACCTGTCGGAAGAGCCGCTCGAAGAGAACATCGAGATCTGCTCGCGCTACCTCGAACGCATGAGCAAGATCGGCATGACCCTGGAAATTGAACTGGGCGTGACCGGCGGCGAGGAAGACGGTGTCGACAACAGCGGTGTCGACAGCTCCAAGCTGTATACCCAGCCGGAAGACGTGGCCTACGCCTACGAAAAGCTGTCGAAGATCAGCCCGCGCTTCACCATCGCCGCGTCGTTCGGCAATGTTCACGGCGTCTACAAGCCCGGCAACGTCAAGCTGCAGCCGATCATCCTGAAGAACTCGCAGGAATTCATCCAGAAGAAGTACGCCACCGGCGCGCAGCCGATCGACTTCGTCTTCCACGGCGGATCGGGCTCGACGCTCGAGGAAATCCGCGAAGCCATCTCCTACGGTGTCATCAAGATGAACATCGACACTGACACGCAATGGGCCTTCTGGGACGGCGTCCGTGCCTTCTACAAGAAGAACGAGGGCTACCTGCAAGGCCAGATCGGCAACCCCGAAGGCGAGGACAAGCCGAACAAGAAGTACTACGACCCGCGCGCCTGGCTGCGCAAGGGCGAGGAGTCCTTCAAGGCCCGTCTGATCCAGGCATTCAAGGACCTGAACAACGTCGGCACGCTCGGCTAAGCCGTTCTGCGTTTCGCGTCGAATGCCGGTTCATTCCTGAACCGGCATTTTTCTACCTGTCACACCAGCACAGCGAAGGATACCGACCGTTCCGCTCCGGCCCCGCTTGAGCAGCTTCTGCAACCGGCGCTCGGCCTCGCCTCGCGTCGCGCAGGATGCTTCGACAAACGCATTGCACGCCGCCCAACGGCCGTCCGGCAGCCGAATCGCCGCCACGCTGCGGCCGCCATCCACGGAAGCCAGAACGCATGCAGCATCCTGGCCCACCCAAGCGGCGGCGACCAAATCCATCGCCTCGTCCTGCGGCACATGCAGGCCGATCAGCGCGTCGATCGGCGAGTCGCAGACGGCACAGATCACGGCAGGAAAATAGACTTCGGGCGGGCACTCATTCATCGCCGTGCGTTCTAACACGAGTCGACACGCTTGTAAAACCGTCTTGCGGCAAGGCACAATCGCTGTTTCCTGGAGTTGATGGCTGATGCACTTTGATCTCGTAATCGTTGGCGGCGGTCTGGCCGGGCTTTCGCTGGCATGCGCTCTGCGCGACACCCGCCTGAAGATCGCACTGGTCGAGACGTCGCTTCCGCCTGCCCGGCCCGCAGGATGGGACACTCGCATCTATGCGATCACACCGGCCAGTGCCTCCTTCCTGACCCGTATCGGCGCCTGGAAGCACCTCGATGCGGAACGCCTCTGCGCCATTCATGCCATGAAGGTCGTTGGTGACGGCGGCGCGCGGCTCGACTTTTCCGCGTACGAAACCGGCGTCTCCGAACTCGGCTGGATTATCGAGTCGTCGCTGATCTCCTGCGAACTCTGGGAGAGCGTCAAGCGCCAGAGCAACGTTCAATTACATTTCCGGGAATCCCCATGCTCACTCGAGTTGCAGCGCGACAGTGCCGTGCTTAAGCTGTCCTCCGGCCAGTCGCTGACGACAACACTGGTGGTCGGCGCCGACGGACGCGAGTCCTGGGTCCGGCAGACAGCAGGACTCTCCGCCACATCGTCGGCATACGACGAAATGGGCGTCGTTGCCAACTTCGCCTGCGAGAAACCACACCGCAGCATCGCCCGCCAATGGTTCCGCCCGGACGGTGTCCTGGCCTGGCTGCCACTGCCGGGCGACCGCGTGTCCATGGTCTGGTCGACGCCCGATGCGCAGGCGCAAGATCTGTTGAAGTTGAGCGGTGCTGAACTCGCTCTGCGCGTCGGCGAAGCGGGCAATCACGAACTGGGCACTCTCGATCTGCTCACGCCGGCTGCCGCCTTTCCACTCCGCCTGATGCGGGTGCCGCAAACGATCGCCCCGCGGGTTGCGCTGATTGGCGACGCGGCGCATGGCATCCATCCTCTGTCCGGGCACGGCATCAATCTCGGATTCCAGGACGCACGCGAACTCTCCGGACTGCTCGCCGCAACACCCGATTGGGAGGATATCGGTAGTGAGCGCCTGCTTCGTCGCTACCAGCGGGCACGAAAGGAAGAGACTG
>DBMG01000057.1:0-14983 GCA_002304785.1 Candidatus Accumulibacter sp. UBA704
CAACGGGCTGGCTGACGAGAAACAGTTGCTGCAGGCAATCGAGGCGCAATCCGGGGCGATCAAGCAGGTTTCGCAGCAGATTTTCGAGTTTAAGGAACTGGGGCAGCAGGAATTCAAGAGCTCGCAGTTGGTCGTGGACGAACTGCGCAAGCTCGGCTTCAAGGTTGAAACCGACCTCAAGGTCCCCGACGACCTCGTCAAGGGCGGAGTGGCAAAAACCGCGTTCCGCGCCGAACTGCCCGGCAAGGGCCCCGGGCCGACGGTAACGATCATGCTCGAGTACGACGCGCTGCCCAACGGGCACTCGTGCGGACACAACCTGATCTCGGGATCGGGCCTCCTCGCGGCCGCCGGTTTGTCGAAGGTGATGAAGGACCTGCCGGGACGACTGCTGGTCATCGGTACGCCCGACGAAGAACGCGGCTCGCTGGGCGGCGGCAAGATCGCCCTGCTGGAAGGCAAGCATTTCGAGGGCTCCGACGTGGTGCTCATCACCCACCCCGGCAGCACCTGGAGTGTCAATAAGCCCCTGCTGGCGATGAAGCGGGCAACCTTCGTCTTCAAGGGCAAGGCGGCACACGCGGCGGCGGCGCCCGAGCAGGGAATCAACGCGCTCGACGCAGCGATCCAGACGTTCAACGGGATCAATGCCCTGCGCCAGCATCTGCGCCAGGACGTGCGTATCCACGGCATCATCAAGAAGGGCGGTGATGTGGTCAATGTCGTTCCGGCACTCGCCGAGGTGGAGTTCGCCGCGCGCGCCCTCGATACGCCGACCATGCTCGATGCCTACGCCAAGCTGATCAACACGGCCAAGGCGGCGGCGCTGGCGTCGGGCACGACGATGGAATACAAACCCCCGCGCACCGAACTGCTGTCGCCCGTCATGGTTCCCGAATACCTTGAACTGGTCGCCAAGAACATCCAGCAGGCTGGCGTGCCGGCCGACGACGTGGTCAAGGATCCGCAACCTCTGGGATCGTCCGACCTGGGCAACGTCGGCCACGCCTATCCGACGGTCAACATCATGTTCAAGGTTGCCCCCAAGACCGTAGCCCTGCACGAAGACGCCATGCTGAAATATACCGTGCCGGACGAAGGCTGGCCGGCGGCGGTCCAGGCTGCCAAGGCCGTCGCCCTGTCGGCGCATGACCTATTGAGCGATCCGGAGAAAACGAAACGAATCGTCGGGAAATTCCAGGAGTTCAAAGCCACCGAAGGAAAGTAACCCGGTGATCCGCGAGGGCGTCCCCCGTCCGGGACGCCCTTGACGTCAGCGCGGCGTTGATCCGGACCGCACTCGGTTGTCGGAACCCGGGCTGAACACTTACTGAAGGCTTTGGGTAACCGGTGCGGCGTCCCTCCACGCCGCATCCGGTTTCCAGATGGCGATCCATCGGGGCAGATCTTCTCCGGGCATCGGTCGCGCGATGCCGTACCCCTGCGCCAACTCACACCCCAGTTGCAGCAGCATCCTGCCGTGGTCGGCGGTCTCGACCCCTTCGGCGATGACCTGACGCCGAAACGCCCTGGCGAGGCTGATCACGCCTTCCAGTATGGCCAGATCGTCGGGATCGTCGAGCATGTCGCGCACGAAGCTCTGGTCAATCTTGAGCTGACTGACCGACAGGCGCTTCAGGTAGGTCAGCGACGAATAGCCCGTGCCGAAATCGTCCAGCGAGAACCAAACACCAAGCGCCCGAGCCGACTCGATGATTTCGGCCACCCGGGCGACGTCTTCGAGCGCGCTCGTTTCGAGAATCTCGATGTCCAGATGCCCAGGATCAATGGAAGGGTGCGCCTCCAGAATGCTGCGCAGACGATCCACAAAACCGGGCTGCTGTAATTGGCGCGCACCGACGTTGACGCTGACGGGAACAGCCAGGCCCTTTTCCGCCCATGATTCACACTGTCCAAGGGCCGCATCGACCACCCATTCGCCGACATCGACGGCCAGCGGATGATCTTCGATCACGGGAAGGAATTCGGCCGGCGACAGCAGGCCGCGTTCGGGGTGCTGCCAGCGGATGAGTGCCTCCGCGCCGACGACCATTCCGGTACGCATGTTCACCTTGGGCTGGTAGTGCAGCACGAATTCCTTCCGTTGCAGCGCCCGGCGGATACGCTCGACGCCTTCGTGGTGGCCGCGGGCGCTGCGATCCTGCTCGGAATCGAATACATGATGGCGATTCTTGCCGGCCAGCTTGGCCTGGTACATCGCCTGATCGGCTTGGCGCAGCAACTGATCTGCATCGACTTCTTCGGCCTGCGGGTAGAAGGTCACTCCCAGGCTTGCCGAAACCTGGATTTCCAGTTCCCCGATGTGCAAAGGCTCGGCCGCCGCCGCAAGCAAGCGATCAAGCATGGGCGTGCATGAAACGGCATCCGCCAGATCGATGAACACGGCAACAAACTCGTCGCCGCCCAGACGGGCCAGCGTGTCCGCGTCGCGCAGGGTCTGTTTCATGCGGTTCGCTAGCGCGACGAGCACCTGGTCGCCGGATTCATGCCCGTATCGATCGTTGATAGCCTTGAATCCATCCAGGTCGAGATAGGCCACCGCGAGGAGTTGTTTTCGCCGAACCGTCTGCGCCATCGCCTGACGCAGCCGGTCGGCGAGCAGCACCCGATTGGGCAGCGTCGTCAGCAAGTCATAGTGCGCGAGATGCTTGAGTTGGTTTGCATGTTCGTTCCGCTCGGTGATGTCATGGCCGATGCCAAGAACGCCGATCAGGCGTCCATGGGCATCGAACATCGGCGTTTTCGTGGTTTCCAGCAATTCGCGGTGACCATCGTCGGCAAAGGTGATCCATTCCTCGTTGACGCTGGGACCGCCCTTCTCCATGGCCCGCTTGTCGTTCTCGCGGAAATAATCGGCAAGATCTTTGTCGACGAAGTCATAGTCCGTCTTGCCCACGATGTCTTTCTCGAACGCCCCGAAGAACCGCTCGAAACGGGGATTACAGGACAGGTAAACCCCATCGGCATCCTTCAGCCAGACGAGGTCGGGAATCGCTCGAACCAAAGTGTGCTGCCGCGCCTGGCTTTCGAGGAGCCTGGTCTCGGTCAGTTTCTGTTCGGCAACCGTCCGCTTCAGCGAACTCAACGCGGCAGATAGTTCGCGGGTACGCATCGACACGCGTCGACGCAAACTCCAGTTCCACACGGCAAGAAGGACAATGATCAGCAGAACCGAGAGCAAGGCATACCAGCCATAGCGGGCATATCCGGGCCAGCCCCCCTTGACCAGCTTCTCACCCATCCAGCGTTTCTCGATCGAGGCGCGTTCGTCCTCCGTGATGAGGGAGAACCCGTCTTCCACCAGGCTCTTCAGATCGGACTTGCCTTTCGCCACAGCCCAGTGGAATTCACCGACATAGAGCGGCGGAGAATGGCGGAACTCGTCGGCCGCCCCCTCACGGTTGAAAAAATAGAATGCCGGAGGCGTGTCTATGCACAGGATGCGGATTTCCTGCCGGATCGCTGCCCTGACCTGCGACTCGTAGCTCGGATAGCGCTTGAATTCGGAGATGCCATGCGCCGCCAGGTAATCGATGCACGCATCGCCGTCCTTGACGCCGACAGAGAAGCCTTTCAGAGAGTTGGCGTCGGTAATGCCGGAAATGCTCTTGTGGAAAAAAATGGGCACCTCGATCGTGGCGTACGGACGCGAGAAATCGTAGATCTTTCGCCTTTCTTCCGTCTCGAAAACGGTGTCGATGACATCTGCCTTGCCGCTCTCCATGGTGGCTCTCGCCTTGCCCCAGTCCATGGGCTGAAGATCGACGGTCACGCCGGTACGCTGCTGCCACAAACCCCAAAGGTCCTTCAGCACCCCCTGCACCTGTCCACTGGAGTCGCGAAAGATGTACGGGGGATAGTTGTCGTCGAGGACCACGCGAATCGAGTCCGGCAGTGTCGCAGCAATCCCGTTGACGCCGAACAGCCCAAGCATCACGAGGAGGATCAGGCGGCGACAAGAGCGAGCGATCATGACTAACGATAACATGGCCATTGGACTCGAGCATATCGTGTTCTTTGCAACGCTCAACGACGCGGCAGACAGCGGAGCGCCAGCTCCGCGAGTTCACCGCGCTTCAAAACCGGTCGGGAAAACGACCCAGCCACAGCCAGTCGATGCCCAACAGAACCACGACGATCAGCGCCAGCGTCGCGGCGATGAAGCAGCTCGCGACCAGCAACGTCCCGTCGAGAAAACTGCCCCAGGCGAACCACTGCGCGGAAAGCGCCGACCACTTGAACATGAATCCGGGCAGACAGAAACGCATCAGCCGGTTGTGCTGGTAACTCGACTGCTGCTGCCACCTGTCCCCCTGCGTGACGTCGCGAAAATACTGAAAAGGCCACAGGTAGCGATACAGCAGGTGCCAAACCCCCTCGGTCTCGCGATCGAACGGTTCAGGCCCGGCGGGTGTCTTGTTGTTCTCGTCCATGCGGAAACGCCCCGTATCTGCTCTCTTTGATTTTCGACCTTGCCCGGCATCCGGAGTTCAGGGCAGCGTGGCGGCCGCAAGACACGGTGAAACAGGCGCTTAAGTTCCCGCGACAGGTTGCCTGAAGCGTTGCCGATACAGCGCCGGCGCGAGCCCGACGCGGCGCGCGAAGAGGCGGCGAAACGCCGAAACATCGGCGTAACCGGTGCGCTCGACGACCTGTTCGAGACTGAGCCGGGTGCTTTCCAGCAACTCCTTGGCCAACTCCACGCGCAGATCCTGCAGGTAGGCGAGCGGCGCCATGCCGGTAGCCGCATGGAAACGGCGATGCAGTGTCCGGTAGCTCACGTGCAGGGCAGCCGCCACCTCCGGAGTCGACACCGGTTCGTGGCGATGCGCCGCCAGCCAGTCGGCCGCCTGTTGCGCGAGCGGATCGTCAAACAGCCGTGGCAGCGAGGCGAACGGTCGTTGCGAAGTCCGCGCGCCGTCCACCAGCATGATGCCGCCCACTTTGCGTGCCAGCGCCGCGCCGAAAAGTCGCCGCAGGACGTGCAGCGTCAGGTCGGCATGCGCCGTCATCGCGCCCGCCGTGATGCAGCGCCCGCCGTCCACCAACGTTTGGTCGGCGGTCAGACGGACGCGCGGAAAATGCCGTTGAAATTCCCCCTCAAGCCACCAGGTCGTAGTCGCCGGCAAGTCGTCGAGCAACCCGCTCGCCGCCAGCACGAACGTGCCGTAGCAGCTGGCAGCCACCAGCGTTTCCGGCGCCAGACCGCGCAAACGGGCGACTACGGGCTGCCAGTCTGAGCGCACCTGTCCGATAAGCGACGCGATATCGGCCGCAAAGAAGCCCGGCAGGATCACCGCGGCATATCCTTCCAGCACACCAGGCATCGCCTGCGTATCGACGCCTACGGCGGCGGAGAGGCGCACGTTGCCTCCGTCGAGCGACAGCAGCTCGAGGCGACACGCGGCGCCTTCGGGGAAGCGGCTGGCGATGGCCACCATGTCCAGCGACATCATGACGCTGGACGGCGTGGCGCCGGGCTGGACGATCAGGGCAATGCGGGACATGGCAGATTCAGCACGTTTATTGTCAATTATGCCACTGGTCGGCGCGCAGGCGAAACCGCACCATGCAGCCTTCGTCGCCCCCAGAGAGCCCACATGAATACGCCCGCCTCGCCAACCACCATTCTCGACCTGCTCGGCGCTCCGATCGAACCGGCGCGCCTCGCCGACGCCGTGCTGCTGATAATCGACGCGCAGCGCGAATACGTCGACGGCCGGCTGCCGCTCACAGGCATCAGCGCCGCGCTGGCCGCCGGGGGCACGTTGCTGCGGCGTGCCCGCGCTTCCGGAACACCGATCGTGCACGTCCTGCATCGCGGCAGCGGACTGCTGTTCAACCCGCGGGAAGCCGGATACCAACCGGCCGCTCCGCTGATCCCGCAGGCCGGAGAAGCCGTGGTCGAAAAAACGCTGGCCAATGCCTTCGCTGGCACGGACCTGCGCGCAATCCTCGACCGCAGCGGGCGCAAGAAGCTGATTGTCATCGGATACATGACTCACAACTGCGTCAGTTCAACGGTTCGTGCGGCAAGGGAACTGGGTGTGCAGAGCACCATCGTTGCCGAAGCCACCGCCACGCGCGATCTGCCCGACGGACACGGCGGCGTCATTCCCGCCGCAATGATCCAGGCCGCCTGCCTCGCCGGACTGGGCGACACCATGGCGCGCATCGTCCGCCGCGCCGACGACATCCTGGAGTAGAACCACGCCCGAGCCAACGCGTCAGGAAACGCGGGATATCGCGTCATTTGCGCACACCCCCATCGGAATAGGTGTGGATACTGAATGTTTTAGGAACCATCGGCGGAGTCACGGGCGCTCCGCCTCTTCGCGGCCTCTTCGCAATCAACAGATTCGGGATGGGTATCGTGCTGTTGTCGTCCAAGCCAAAGCGCCCCGGATCATTCCACCCCGTTCTTCGGCACGGCGACGGACTCGAAGTTCAGAGATCCGGCGCGACCTGAGCGGCGATGCGTGAAAGCGCAGCCGAGATTTCCCGCTCGAGCAAGGCCGCGCCGTCGGCACTGCACCACTCCGCAACAGCCCGCGGCGCAGGCCGCTCCGGCACGAACTGCGCATACAACGGCGAGCGTGGCGCATGAGGGCTCTGGATCGGCGGTTGCGGGGCCGAAGACCACACTCTGTAATAGCGAACAATGCCGTCATCGACCGTTTCAATCCGCAGCTCCAACGCGAGTTCCAGCGCCAAGCTGTCCGACTGGCCGGATTCCCTGAGGCGCAGTAGCGGCACGGATGTTATCAACCGGTGGCTCGCGCGCCCGCTCTCGGCGGCGTCCGGAAACCGTTTTCCGCGAGCACGTGCGGCTTGCTCGAGCGCCGGAGTGAATCGGGAAGCGAAGTCGATGGTGCCGACCGAAGCAGAGAGCCGGTCGATGCAAGGCTGCACTTCCGCACGGCGGCCCTCGGCCTGCGCAGCGGCGCCGGCACGCGTAGCCAACCCGGCTCCGATCGCCAGCAGGTTATAGACGGAGATGGGCCGGGGCTGACCGGCGCTTGGAATCACTCCCCACGGTGCCAGTTCGGCTCCCGTGAAGACGGCCTCGATCTTCCCCAAACCACGCGCCACGAAGTGCATGGCGCCCGACTCCGGGACACGCGTTCCCGGCCGCGATCGGCCATACGGCACCAACGGCAGGGATTCCACGGCCAGATCCGGCAACGACACGGCGATCACCTGATTCGCCGACTGCGGATCATCCATTGGTTCAACGTCACCACACGAGTCGATCAGGTTGCCGAACACTCCGCGGCCGCTTCTGCACGTGACTGACAAGGAGCCGAGATAGACGACCTGTCCATTCTCCGGCACCTGAAACCAGAAACCCGGCAGTTCCCGGAAATCCGGCGGAGGCATGTCTCTCAGAACAAAGGCCATCAATTCGGGAGCCCAGAAGCCGCCACGACCCTGAACGAACGTGTATTGCGTCAACCGGCCGTAGCGGGCGCTGGCGGCATGGTAGGCGACGGCAGGCGGATTCTGCTCGACACCCGGCGGCAGCACGAGCAGATAGTAAACGCCGGGCGACAGCAACAGATAATGCCATCCGTCTGCCGCCGTGCTTTGGGAAAACGAAGCCGGAGTGACGCGCATCGGAGCCCCCATGTCGCCCAGGCTGGCAAGGTAGATACGCACGGCGTTGTTGCTGTCCCCCGGATCCAATGGAGAGACCGCCTTGCCGTCGATGGTCGTAGCGAGGCGGAACAGAGCGACGGCCTGCATGCGATTCCTGACGCTCTCGATATCGCTTGCCGTAGGAGGTCGGATCGACATCGAAGGCGCGCATCCGGCAAGCCCCGCGATCAGGAGAACGGCCAACGCCACCAAGAGCGCAGAATGCGGAGACTTCAATCCGGCTACCGATTCCCCTCTCTTGCCTCGAACCATGATGATTCCCTTTGCCCGTTCGCGACGAAACTGCCATCCGTCCTTTTCATCTTGGTGCGGGAACACCGCTTGTTCAAGTCCGTTCGCTCTCTCTGGAATCGGTCAGAGCCGCTGGAGCAAGTTGTACAAGAAGGGGGATCGGGCATTCGGCTGATCCTTGTGCGCTGGCAGCCGAACGCATGATTCGCCAACACAACATTCCACACGCCCGGTTGGTCCGTGCGCCCGTAACAAAACGGGGCGGTCGCCCGCCCCGTCATGGAATCGCTTACAAAGGCGATTACGCCAGCCCGTGCTTCACCTTGCTGGCCTGCTCCTGCGGCTTGAACAGGTTGAAACGCGGCAGGAACTTGTCCCAGTCGATGATGTGGCCGTCGATCTCGGGGCCGTCGATGCAGGCGTGCTTGCGCACCAGCTTGCCTTCGATATTGACCGGCACCATGCACGCTCCGCACATGCCGGTCGCATCAACCATGATCGAGTTGAGGCTGGCCACGGTCTTCACGCCGTACGGCTTGGTCAGGTCGCTGACGGCGCGCATCATCATTGGCGGGCCGATGGTGACGACTTCGGCGATGTTGCGGCCCTTGCTCTTCTTGCCGTTCTTGAGCATTTCCTCGAGCGGCGTCGACACGAAGCCCTTGATGCCGAAGCTGCCGTCATTGCTGGTGTAGATCACGTCGAGCTGGTCGCCGAACTCCGCCTGCAGTTTCCCGACCCGCTCGTCCTCCTTCGTCCAGAACAACAGATCGGCACTGCGGAAGCCCGAAATCAGCGTCACGTGGTTGCCCAAGCGCAAGTGTTCGCGTGCGATCGGGTATACCGGCGGCAAACCAACGCCGCCCGCAGTGAACACGACGGTCTGCTTCTTCGNNTGCATGCGGTTGATTTCGATGCTGCTTGTGCCCATACCCTGTACCACCAGGCAGATGGTGCCGGCCTTGGCATCCCAGTCGGCCAGCGTCAGCGGGATCAGTTCCCCATTCGGCCAGGCCAGCACACGCACGAATTGCCCGGCGCGGGCGGCACGGGCGATCAGCGGCGCATGGACGATGAACTCGACGATGCCCGGGGTGAGTTCGATCTTCTCCAGGATCGTCTGCGGTGCGGCACCCAGGTGCGAGTAGCCCTTGGCCTTGTCGACCATGCGCCGGATTTCGTCGGACGGCATGTCGATGTCGCCAACGATTTCACGCGCCGCCGCTTGGCCGTCGCCGGCCGCACGAATGGCCGTCGAACCGCCGCGCGCGGCGTCGCCACCCGAGTAGATGCCGTCGAGCGAAGTCTTCTGCGAACCCTTGGCGCCGAGGTCGATGGTCCCCCACTTGGTCGTCTTCAGGCTCGGTTCGGAATCCCGGATGATCGGGTTGGGATCGTTGCCGAGCGCCATGATCACCAGATCGGCCTTCATGATTTCCTTCTCGCTGGTGGCGATCGGGCTGCGACGGCCGGAGGCGTCCGGTTCGCCGAGGGCCATCACGTCGAGCACGGCGGCCGTGACGAAATGCGTCTTGTCGTCGCCGACGAACTCGCACGGCGAACGCAGCACCTTGAGGGCGATGCCTTCTTCGAGCGCGTGATGCAGTTCCTCGACGCGCGCCGGCATTTCGCTCTGCGTGCGACGATAGACGATGGTCACGTTGCCGCCGAGGCGCCGCGCGGTGCGCGCCGCGTCCATGGCGGTATTGCCGCCGCCGATGATGATGACTTCCTTGCCCTTGGTTTCCGGCAGCGGCGTCTCGTAATCCTCGCGCAAGCCCTGCATCAGGTTCACGCGGGTGAGAAACTCGTTGGCCGACATGACGTTGAGCAAATGTTCGCCCGGCACGTTCATGAAGCGCGGCAACCCGGCGCCGGTACCGACGAAGATCTTCCAGAAACCGGCGTTGCGCAGATCCTGCAAGGTCGCCGTCTTGCCGACGACAAAGTTGGAAACGAACTTGCCGCCGAGCAGCTTGATCTTGCCGACCACGTCGTCGATCAGTTCGTTGGGCAGGCGGAACTCGGGGATACCGTAGCGCAGCACGCCGCCGAGCGCGTGGAAAGCTTCGAAGATCGTCACAGGGAAGCCTTCGACCGCCAGCAGATAGGCGTTGATGAGGCCCGCCGGGCCGGAACCGACCACGGCGATGGGCGGCTTCTCGGCCTTCTCCCACGGATCTGGAAAGCCGGCAAAACGCGCGGCAATGCCGTCCGGATTGACCACCTTCTCGCGCTGCGGCAGGAACCACTCGAGCTGGCCGATCTCGATCGGCTGCTTGGTGTGGGCGCAGACCCCCTGGCATTGCAGTTCCTGCGGACACACGCGACCGGTGACGTTGGGCAGCGGGTTGCAGTTCTCGATCAGTTCCATCGCTTCGCGGAAGCGCCCGTTGCCGAGCAGATCAAGGACCTGCGGGATATGGATCTTGACCGGACAGCCGCCCTTCGGCTCGAACTTGCCGGGTACGTGCAGGCCGACTTCGCAGGGCTTTTCATCGCATTGCTTGTCGCGCAGCACTTCGAGCCAGACGATCAGATCCACCTCGCGTGCCGTGTAGCCGAGGTTCATGTAGCCCAGATACCCCTGATTCACCAAACCGAAATCGACCGAGCGCTCCTCGGGCGAACGGATGTACGGGGGAATGAAGCTCTCCGCGGGCCAGTTGTTCGACAACCCCTTGAACATCGGGTAGCGGTCCGAGAGGTGCTTGTCGAGCGCCTTGATGAACTTGCGCTTGAGGCCGAGCGGCACGCCCCACACGAAACGCATGAGGATCTTGCTCATGTCGTCATCGCGCAGCAGCAGTTCCCAGAAAGTGCGGGTGAACTGGGGCGAGAGTTCGTCCTGCTGGAATTCCGCGACGATGGCGGCGGCGCCGTCGGAGATGAACATCTCGCGGAACGCCTGCGGGTCGTTCAACAGGCGCCGGCGCAGCAGGTCCAACTGCTGGTTGAAGGTCTCAACCGCCGAGGTCTGCTCCAGCGCCTCGACCTGCGACCGCGTTCTTTCCAGCGCGTTGCTGGCATCGCGGTAGCGCTGCAGGTCCTCTTGGCTGAATTGTGAGGATCCGGTGCTCATCGAATGATCTCCGCATCGCAGTTGGCCGATACCCGCTTGATGCGGGCCTTCAGCTCGGGGGTCACGGTAACGCGTTCCAGGGCGCCGGGGATCAGGCGTGCCACTTCACGGCTCTCGCCGTCGATCACCATGCGCGTTTTCTCGAACAGTTCGGGAAGATCCTGGTAGCAAGTCTTGCAGTTGGTGCACTTGGTCGAATCCTCGAGCGTCACGATCGCCTCGGCGACCGCTGCGGCGGCGTCCCCACACGAAGGCGCGGCCGTACCAGCGGCCACCGGCACGATCGGGATGGTGCGGCCGGTGCCGACCGGAGCCTTGCTCGACGCCGCGAGTTCCGACATGGCGCGGGCGATCGCATCGAGCGACGTGTCGTGCTGCTTCAAGGAATCCTTGTATTGAGCCTGCAGCGAGTCGATGCTCTGCCGATGCGTGGCATCCATGCGCGCCACGTGGAACCCGGCGAGGTATTGCAGCATCTGCCAGTTCTTGCGCCGCTCCTCGACCAGTTCGACGACCGCCGCCGAAACCCCGAGGCGAACCAGACGCTTGTTGGCATCGACGGAATAGACGAACGGTGTCTTGCCCTGCCGCGCCTCTTCCGGAAGGTCGATGAACTCGACCACCGGCACCAGGTTGGCGGCATCGGCAGCCAGCTTGCGGAACTGCTTCTTGAAGCGGATTTCGCCGACGGCGAAGTCGGCCGGGGTCAGCTGGACATCCATCAGCTTCAGTTCCCCGCTGTCGTCGAGATATTCCAGCGTCGTCGTCATCCAAGTCTTGTCGAGATCGGGGTTGCCGTCGAGCGAGAACCACTCGTGCAGCGTCTTGCCCTTGCGCGGATCATGCACGAACACGGGGTTCATGCGGCTCTCCACGGCCAGACGCGCCTGGCGCGCCGATACGTTGTCGGCAATGCCGTGCTCGCCCTGGCACGGCGTATAGACGTCGAGCACTGCCGGCGCATCGGTGTAGGAGAGGAACTCCATGGTGTTCTTCAGGTAGTGCCCCTGCAGTGCCGTGGTCGTCGAGCAGACGAAGACGTTGGGATGAAAGGAAGCGATCAGGCCGAGTTCCTTGCGCGACTCCTGCTTGCCGCTGTGCGCGCCGCCGTGCCGCGCCAGATCGGAATCCTGCCCGGTGAAGCTCGACGTCGAGGCCTGCCCGCCGGTGTTGGAATAGGCACCCGTGTTCAGCACCAGGACCTTGATCGGCGTGTTNNACGGTGATCACGGTCGGCAGGAGCGCGAGTTCCTCCTTGGTAAACAGGTTCCACGACAGGAAACGGAATTCCTTGTCATGCTGCTCCGGCACGTAGGCGTCATTGAGTTCGAGACGCGCAAGACGCATCGCCTTTACGTCCGGCACGGTCTGCGCCGCGACACCCTCGAAGATGCCCTTGGCCAGCGGCTGGGCGTCCTGGAACAGGCTGTTCACCCACGGGTCGTTGTAGGCGTTGAACGGGAAGGTGGAGGCATAGACGCTGCTGCATCCCGTCGAGTTGGCGATGATCGCTCCGGCCGGGCCGTTGCCGGTCGGGCCGCCCTCGAACAGGTACAGGCGCTTTTCCAGCGTGGCGATGAGTTCCCCGATGCGCCGGCTGCGCTCGGTTTCCTTCTTGCCCAACGACGCCTGCTTGGCAACCAGGTCGGCGAGAAGCTTCTCCAGTTCGGCGATATGGTCGACCCGGCGCTTCTCGGTGATCGCGCGGTTGGTGGCCATGACCAGGCGGATGGCGGTGACTTCGCCGCAGCCGCGGCAGCCGCCGTGCCCGCCTGTCGTCGAGTAGTAGTTGTCGCGATCGAGCAGCAGGCGCTTGATTTCGCCCCCGGCTTCGATGGCGTTGTCGACGAAGCGCGCCGGGGTGTTCGGCGTCTTGCTCATGAAGTCGAAACGGTTCTGCAGGGTGCTCAACAGGGCAGTGTCCTGATCCTGCGAGACCAGCGCGCCGGGGCCGCACACATCGACGCACTCCAGGCAGCCGGTGCACTTCCACGGATCGACATTGGCGGCGAACAGTCCGCCGCTGCCCGCACTGGTCTTTTCCATGGCGTCGAAGAACGGGCGGGTGCGCGCGACCGGATAGGTCGCCAGCACATCCACGAGTTTGCTGAAATTGCCGAGCAGCGTGGCCTGGCGCGTCGGCAGCTTCGATGCCGCCTCGGCCACCAGTTCGTGGAAGGCGCGGGTCTCCTTGCCCTGGCGATAGGACTCGCGCACCGACTCGGCCACCGCATAGACCTGGGCGCGCATGGCTTCACGTTGCGCTTCGGTGATATCCAGCTGACGGATGCCGGTGAGCAGCAGTTCGTGAATATCATGCACGGTGTTCGGGATGGCGGCATCCGGGCAGACCAGCGTGCACTCCATGCAGCCGGTGCACAGGTCGGGATTGAACAACGGCACGCTGCGCCGGAACAGCCCCTTGTCCTTGGAACCAGCGGTACCGGCCGGCATGAACAGGCCCGTTCCCGGCAGTACCGGTGCCTCGCCGATGGTGCCCTCGCGGAAGGGCGTGGCGATCATGTCGTTGAAGTACTCGCGGTCGAACAGGCCGCACCCGGACGCGCCTTCGGGCTGGCACATCGAAGCCGACAAGGAGACGTTGCGCAGGGTGATCGGCGCGGGCTTGGCGTCGATCTTGATGAAGGCAGGCTTGGTGTAGTCCACACGTACGGTCGCCTCGATGCCCTCCTCGATGACTTCCATGTTGCCTTCGACGACCGCACCGCCCTTGGTGCCGAACTTCTTGGCAATCTGCTTGCGGATTTTCTCGAGGATAGCCTTGGCCGACGCCCCGGCCGACACCTGCTTGACGTGTCCGGCCACCGCGCCGATGAAGGCGATGCCCATCATGCGCGTAGCCAGTTCCGGGATTGGCGCATGCTTCTTGGCAACGGCAAAGGCGTCGATGATGAAGAAGTTGATCTTCTTCTCGCGGATGGTCTTGCGTGCCTGCGCCGGCAACTCCTCCCACACCTCTTCGGGCGTTGCACTGGACTGCAGGATGAAGGTCCCGCCGGCCGCCAGCCCCTTCAGCGGATTCGTATGGCTGAACGCGCGATGGTCGGGGGAAATGACCACTTCCACATCTTCCAGCTCGGCGTTGGTGATCTTGATCGGTTCGGGGCTCAGGGTAATGTAGTAGTTGGTCGGTGCGCCGCTCTTTTCCGATCCGTATTTCGGCGCCGACTTCGAATGCATGTCGAGCGCGCCGGCCAGAATGTCCGTCAGCAGCTTGCCCGACGCGATCGTTCCGTAACCGCCGACCGAGTGAAAACGCACGCGGAACGCGGATTCCGGCAGCAGGCGCGGATTGGCTTCGGTTTCCAGCGCCATCAGTTCCGTCTCCGGATAGGCGGCTTTCATCCGTTTCTGCAACTCGGCCATGCGTGGATTCGGATCCTTGGAGAAGAACTGCGAGCCGAGATAGACCAGCGACGCCCCCTTTCCACTTTCCATGTTCTTGAACGCGGCGATCAGGTGGCGCGGCTGCAGATCGTGACCGCCGAGGCCGAAGATCGCCGTGGTCACTTTCGGGGCAGCCTTGATGGCCGGGATGCCGGCGTGGCGCTCGGTTTCACCGCGCTTCAACTCGGCGTTTTCGCGTGCCTTGAACAAGGCTTGCATGACCAGCGGGGTCAACGCGGCCTGGTCGGAGCGTTCGAGTACCGTGACCGCCTTCTTGCCGGCCAGCGCGGCAACCACTTCGGCTTCGGGGAAGGGTTGCAGCAATTTGATCGATACCAGTCCGACTTTCTTGCCCTGCCTGCGCAGATGGGTCACGACGGCTTCGACGTCGTCGCATACCGAGCCCAGGCCGACCATGACCGTTTCGGCATCGTCACACATGAAGGTATGCACCGGGGAATAACTCCGACCGGTCAGCGCCGAGTACTCGGCCATGGCCTGGCGCACCAGCGCCGGAACGCCGCTGGCGAAGTGCGTGCGGTGATCGGCCGCGCCGGCCTGGAAGTCCGGCTGGTTCTGCAC
>DBMG01000057.1:15201-15628 GCA_002304785.1 Candidatus Accumulibacter sp. UBA704
CGCGCCCCTTGGAACCAAACAAAATTTCCTGTGCCAAAGTCGGTGCCTTGATACGTCCGGCCGGGTCGCCGAGGTACTCACGAAGCAGTTCCGGTTCCGGTAGCAGCGCCTCGCTCATCATATGGCTGGTGGAGAAACCGTCCATGGCATTGGCCACCGGAATCAGCGACAGCGCCGAGGTGCGGTAGGAAATGGCCGCCAGATCCGCCGCCTCCTGCGGGTTGGACCCGAACAGGATGGTGTAGCCGGAGGGCAACAGGGCGTACACGTCGTCGTGCCCGGCCATCACGTTCAGCGAATGCTTCGATACAACGCGCGCCGCCACCTGCAGCACGAAGCCGCCGACTTTTTTCCCGACCGTTACGAAGTGCGATTCGAGCGCGTACAGGATGCCTTGGCTGGAAGACGCATTGGAGATGAACTGGCC
>DBMG01000168.1:0-14777 GCA_002304785.1 Candidatus Accumulibacter sp. UBA704
CATGACCGATTTGAAAACCCAGACCAACGACGCCCTGATGGCGCGGCGCGCGGCGGCGCTGCCGCGCGGCGTCGGGCAGGCGCACGGCGTGTTCGCGGTGCGCGCCGACAACGCGGAAATCTGGGACGTCGAGGGCCGCCGCTGGATCGACTTCTGCGCCGGCATCGCGGTGGTCAACACCGGCCATTGCCATCCGAAAGTCATGGCCGCCGCGCGCGCCCAGCTCGACCGCTTCACCCACACCTGCTTCCAGGTCGTCGCCTACGAATCCTACGTCGAGCTGGCCGAACGCCTGAACCGGCTCGCCCCCGGCGCCACGCCGAAGAAGACCTTCTTCATGAACTCCGGCGCCGAGGCGGTGGAAAACGCAATCAAGGTAGCCCGCGCCTACACCGGGCGCAGCGGCATCATCGCCTTCAACGGCGCCTTCCACGGCCGCACCATGTTCTCGCTGGCGCTGACCGGCAAGGTCGATCCGTACAAGAAGGGCTTCGGCCCCTTCCCGGCAGAAGTCTTCCATGCGCCGTACCCCGATCCGCTGCACGGCGTGAGCATCGACGACGCGATGCACGGCCTCGAACTGATCTTCAAGAACGACATCGAAGCCGCCCGGGTCGCCGCGATCATCGTCGAGCCGGTGCAAGGCGAAGGCGGCTACCTCCCGGCGCCGGCCGAGTTCCTGCAGCGCCTGCGCGCCCTGTGCGACCAGCACGGCATCGTGTTGATCGTCGATGAAATCCAGACCGGAGCGGCGCGCTGCGGCAAGTTCTTCGCCGTCGAGTACGCCGGCATCGAGCCGGACGTCATCACCATGGCCAAGGGCCTCGGCGGCGGGATGACGCTTTCGGCGGTGATCGGCAAGGCGGAAATCATGGACGCCGCGGTTCCCGGCGGGTTGGGATCGACCTACGCCGGCCATCCGGTCGCCGTCGCATCCGCGCTGGCGGTGCTCGACGTGATCGAGGAGGAAAAACTCGCCGAGCGGGCCGCCGCGATCGGCGAGAAGTGCCGCGCCCGTCTGACCGCCCTGCGCTCGCGCTTCTCCTGCATCGCGGATGTGCGCGGCTTGGGCGCGATGACCGCCGTCGAGTTCTGCCACGACGGCGACCCGAAGAAGCCGGCCGGCGACATCGCCACGGCGCTCAAGAACGAAGCCGCCAAGCGTGGCCTGCTGCTGCTCAACTGCGGCAGCTACGGCAACGTGCTGCGCCTGATGCTGCCGCTGACGATCCCGGAACAGGTGCTGGACGAAGGCATCGAGATTCTGGAGGCATCGCTGGCGGCGGCAGTCGGGAATTAACCCCCCAGTCCCCCTTGTCAGCGGGGAGTTCCGCTATCGGTCGAATCGACCGGTTGGCTGTCTCCTCCCCTGACAAGGGGAGGTCGGGAGGGGTTGAACCGTCGGTCTTTTCCCCTCAGCGTTTCTTGTGGTGGTGACCGTGGTGATGGAAATGGTGATGCTGGTGGCCGATCTTCTCCAGCGCCGCCTTCAGGCAATGCTTGGCGTCGGCCGCGCACTTGCCGCATTCACTGGCGACGCCCAATTCATGCCGCAGATCCTTCAGTGAATGGGCGCCACGCGCGACGGCCTCCTGGATGTCCCGCTCGGTAACGGCCTTGCAGATGCAGATGTACATTGCCGCCCTCCCGCGGGCGTCGCTCAATCGCTGCCGCCCGTCTCCATGTGCGCCTGCAGGTAGTTCGGCAGCGTGACGCTCTCGATCAGCACCTGCTGCGTCTCCAGCCAGTCGATCGCCTCTTCGCATTCCTCCAGCAGGTCCTCGAGCAGATCGCGGCTGACGTAGTCCTGCAGTTCCTCGGTCAGCGCGATGGCCTCGACCAGCAGCGGCCGGTTGATGTCACGCTCGACCTTGAGATCGCTGGCCAAGCACTCGGCGACGTTCTCGCCGATCATCAGCTTGCCGAGGCTCTGCAGGTTGGGCAGTCCTTCGAGGAACAGAATGCGCTCGATCAGTTTGTCCGCCTCCTTCATCGCGCGGATCGACTGCTTGTACTGGTAGTCGTTGAGCTTTTCGAGCCCCCAGTTGCGGAACATGCGGGCGTGCAGAAAATACTGGTTGATCGCCGTCAACTCGTTCTTGAGCACCTTGTTGAGCGCATCGATGATCTTCTTGTCGGTTTTCATTACACGCTCCTCAGGCCGTCGCCGCTCCGTCCATCTGGCTCTGCTTGTAGTTCTGCAGGCCGATCTGTTCGATCAGGCGCAACTGCTTCTCAAGAAAATACGCGTGATCCATCTCGGTATCTTCAAGCTGGACCGCCAGCATGTCGCGCGAGACATAGTCCTGCGCCTTTTCGCAGGCCGCGATGGCCTTCTTCAGGTTCCCCGCGACGCGATATTCGACATCGAGGTCGGCCTTCAGCATGTCGACGACCTCCTTGCCGATCTTCAGCGGCTCACGCTTCAACATGTTCGGCGTACCTTCGAGGAACAAAAGGCGCCGGATCAACGCCCGCGCATGCACGCGTTCGTGATCCGATTCATGGAACGAGTGTTCCGCCAGCCGCTGGAAGCCCATGTCGGCGTACATTTCGCCGTGGATCAGGTACTGGTCGATGGCGGCCAACTCCCCGGCCAGCAGATCGTTCAGGATGTCGATGATCTTCTTGTCGCCCTTCATGCTTTGATCTCCGAAATGGGTGGCGCCATTGACGGGCGTTAAAATCTGCGCCCCCCAGACCACGTCCCAACACCTCGGACGTTCGCGGTGCTGTCACTTGGCTCGTGGTTGGTTGACTTCGAAGCAGAGGGGGAGTTCCGAACGTCCTTGGGCGTTGATTCTGGTGTCCCAAAGTCACGGAGAAGACGCTTGAGCGAATAATGTGCGGAAAAAGAGTGTCGGAATTATTTACACCGATTAATCGCGGATTTCCAAGACCTGCCACATCCATGAGTAATTCATGCAAAAACATATAGTTACGATCAATTGAAAAACATGGCGCGAAATCTGCTTCGGTATCTGCGAGACATTTGCCCTTGGCAGTGTCGGGCTGGGAAAACATGTTCCTGAAAGGATCACAAATGAAAACCTGCAAATCAACAAAAGTTCTGTCCATCGCTGCTGCCGCGGTTTTCTCGGTCTTCATGTCCGGGCAAGCATCAGCAACGGCGTTTGACGGCGGCATCCCGGCCGGCTGGACAGGGACTGGAAATTACGGGACATTGGGCGCCAACGGCGTGGTAACAACGTCACCCGAAGGCGGAAATTATGGTTGGGTTTCTAGCCGTAACGGTGTTAGCCTCGGAGCCAATGATCTGAATATTGGCAGTGAAACCAACGGATCACTACTGCGTTCCGGCGTATTCTCCGCTGCAGCCGGGGATAGTTTGAACTTTTATTTCAACTACGTAACCTCCGACGGAGCAGGCTATATCGAGTACGCTTGGTCGCGGTTGCTCGACTCGGCTCTGAATCCGGTTGCGTTGCTGTTCACGGCCCGCACGACACCAAGCGGCAATACCGTTCCCGGCTTTGGCTTGCCGCCAATTGCGGCCACCATCATTCCGGCGAGCACGCCGATCATTGCCGGCGGCCCGTCGTGGTCTCCGCTTGGCGGTTCTTCCGGCACGTGTTACTCCGGGGGCTGCGGTTATACGGGTTGGATCGAGTCTGACTACACTATTGCCAACGCCGGCAACTACATCCTCGAATTCGGTGTGGTGAACTGGCTTGACACGGCTTATGATTCCGGCATGGCCTTCGATGGGATTACCGTCGGTGGTGTGCCGATCGACCCGAACGGCGACGTTCCCGAGCCTGCCACGCTGGCCTTGCTGGGTCTCGGCTTGGCCGGACTTGGCGCCTTCCGCCGCCGCAAGGCAGCCTGACGATCACAGACTGACTCGCAGGAGTTGATCGGTTCGTCGCTCAGCTAAATCACAAAAGACCTGCAACGCCTCGCGCTGCAGGTCTTTTCGTTTCTCAGATCTCTGCGTCAATCTGCTCAGACAGCGCCAGCCACTTTTCTTCGTGTTCGCCCAGCGCGTCGGTTACCGCCTGCAGTTCCCGCCCGAGCTCCCCAATTTCCTGCGGTGTCAGCGGCTCGGAGAGCTTTTCTTCGAGGTCGGTTTTCCGCGCCTCCAGTTCGGCCATGCGCTGTTCGACTTTGTCGAGGTCGCGTTTGAGGGTCTTGAACTGAGGAGTGATTTTCTTGTTGGCGAACGCTGGTAGCGCTGCCGTTAGCGGCGCAACAGCCTTTTCTTCCTTCAGGCTGGCTTTCAGCTCTTCGCGGACGCGTTTGGCCTCATCGAGCAGGAATTTCTGATAATCGTCGAGATCGCCATCGAACGGCGCCACACCACCGCGCGAGACGAGCCAGAACTCGTCGCATACCGAGCGCAGCAGGGCACGGTCGTGGCTGACCAGCATCACTGTACCCTCGAACTCGTTGAGCGCGACGGCCAGCGCCTCGCGCGTGGTCAGGTCGAGGTGGTTGGTCGGTTCGTCGAGCAGCAACAGGTTTGGGCGCTGCCAGACGATCATGCACAGCACGAGGCGGGCCTTTTCACCGCCGCTCATTGTGCCGACCGGCTGCTTGACCATATCGCCGGTGAAATTGAACGAACCGAGGAAATTGCGCAGATCCTGCTCGCGGCCGGATTCGCCTTCCGGCAACCCCAATCGGGCCATGCGTACCATGTGTTCGAGTGGGTTGCTCTCCGGACTCAGTACGTCGAGCTCTTGCTGCGCGAAGTAGCCGATGGAAAGACCCTTGCCCTCGGTCACGATACCGCCGAGCGGCGCCAGGGTGCGCGCGATCGTTTTCACCAGCGTCGATTTGCCCTGACCGTTGGCGCCCAGGATGCCGATGCGCTGGCCGGCGCTGACCGATTTGGTGACCTTGCTCACGATCACCGTCGGGGGCGTGCCTAGCGGCGCCTCTTGCGGTGGAGGATAACCGCAGTCGGCGTCGCGCAGGACCAGCATCGGGTTGGGCAGATTGGCCGGCTCCTTGAACTCGAAGGTGAACTCGGCGCTGGTCAGCACCGGTGCAATCCGTTCCATCCGCTCCAGCGCCTTGACCCGGCTCTGCGCCTGTCGGGCCTTGGTGGCCTTGGCCTTGAAGCGGTCAATGAATTTCTGCAAATGGGCGATCTTGTCCTGCTGCCGGGCGTAAGCGCTCTGCTGCAGCTCGATCTGCTGTGCCCGCGTTTCCTCGAACGTGCTGTAGTTGCCGCCATAGCGGGTCAGCATGCCGTTGTCGATCAGCAGCGTGACGTTGGTGATGGCGTCGAGGAATTCGCGGTCGTGGCTGATGACGACCATCGTGCCGTCGTAGCGCTTGAGCCACGCTTCGAGCCAGACCAGCGCATCGAGGTCGAGGTGGTTGGTCGGCTCGTCGAGCAGCAACAGGTCGGACGGGCACATCAGGGCACGCGCCAGTTGCAGGCGCATGCGCCAGCCGCCCGAGAAACTGTTGACCGGATTGTCGAGCTCGGTGGTCTTGAAACCCAGGCCGAGGATCAGCGCCTGTGCCCGCGCCTCGGCGTCGTGCGAACCGGCATCGTGCAAGTCCATGTAGGCGTGCGCCATGCGTTCACCATCGCCCGAGGCTTCCGCGGCGGCGACTTCGTCCTGCGCGGCGGTCAGCGCCGTGTCGCCTTCGATAACGAAAGCGGTCGCGCTCTGACTGGTTTCCGGCATCTCCTGCGCTACCTGCGCCAGCCTCCAGGTCGGCGGCATCGAGAACTCGCCTCCATCCTCGTGCAGCGTGCCGTTGATCAGGGCGAACAAAGAGGATTTGCCCGCTCCGTTGCGCCCGACCAGACCAACCTTCTCACCCGGATTGAGCGTAACGGAAGCGTTGTCCAGCAGCACCTTGGCGCCGCGGCGCAGAGTGACGCCCTTGAGGGTAATCATGGAAGCACCTTAAAAGCGATTAACCACAGAGAGCACGGAGTACACGGAGAAAATCATTTCTTGCTGGCCTTTCTCCGTGCCCTCCAGGTACTCCGTGGTTAATTCCTTTCCTTATCTAAAAACCACCGTCTTGTTGCCATGCACCAGCACACGGTCTTCGAGGTGATAGCGCAACCCCCGGGCGAGGACGGCTTTTTCGATGTCCTTGCCGTAACGCACCATGTCGTCGACCGAGTCGGAGTGATCGATGCGGATCACGTCCTGCTCGATGATTGGTCCCTGGTCAAGTTCGCTTGTCACGTAGTGGCAGGTTGCGCCGATCAGCTTGACACCGCGCTGGTAGGCCTGGTGGTAGGGCTTGGCGCCGACGAAGCTGGGCAGGAAGGAGTGGTGGATGTTGATGATCTGGCCGGGATAGGCGGCGCACATGTCGGGCGGAATGATCTGCATGTAACGCGCCAGAACCATTGTGTCGCCACGCACTTCTTCATACAGGCGGCGAATCTCCGCGTAAGCCGCTTCCTTGTTGTCCGCGGTCACCGGCACGTGGTGGAAGGGGATGCCGTGCCATTCGACGAAGCCACGGAAGGTATCGTGGTTCGAGATGATGCATGGAATCTCGATGTCCAGTTCCTTCGACTGCCAGCGCGCCAGCAGGTCGTACAGGCAGTGCTCCTGCTTGCTGACCATGATGACCACGCGTTTCTTGACCGCCGAATCGCTGATCTTCCAGCTCATCTCCATTTCTTCGGCGATCGGGCGGAAGCGCTCACGAAACTCGGCCAAGTGGAACGGCAGCGAATCGGCCTTGATGTCGATGCGCATGAAGTAGCGGCAGTCCCCGTAACCGTTCTCGGAGTGATAGCGCGATTCGAGAATCCAGCCGTTGTGCTCGGCGATGAAGCCGGCGACGCGGGCGACGATGCCCACCCGGTCGGGGCAGGAAGCGGAAAGCGTGAAGAAGCGTTGTGAATACATGGTCGATCAGCCTTCGAGACGCCCGAAGGCCTTGTCGATTTCCGCCCGGAGTTGGTCGTAGCTCAACGTCACCGGGTATTGCGGAAACTCGCGGATGACATTCTCGGGAGGATGGAACAGGATGCCGGCATGCGCCTCGCCGAGCATCTTGGTGTCGTTGTACGAGTCGCCGGCGGCAACCACGGTGAAATTCATCTCGCGGAAGCGCTTGACGGCTTCGCGTTTCTGTTCGGGCATGCGCAGGTGGTAATTCACCACGACGCCGTCGGCGTTCGTTTCCAGGCTATGGCAGAACAGGGTCGGCCAGGCCAGCTGGCGCATCAGCGGATGAGCGAATTCGTAGAAGGTATCGGAAAGGATGATGACTTCGTAATCCTCGCGCAGTTTGTCGAGAAACTCGCGTGCACCCGGCATCGGTCCCATTTCGCAGATGACTTTCTGGATATCCGGCAAGCCCAGTTTGTGGCGCGCCAGGATGTCCAGGCGGAATCTCATCAACTTGTCGTAATCCGGCTCGTCGCGCGTCGTACGGCGGAGTTCCGGAATGCCGGTTCGCTCGGAAAACGCGATCCAGATTTCGGGCACGAGTACGCCTTCAAGGTCGAGGCAGACGATCTTCACGGAAAACTCCCAAGTGATTGACGAAACAAACCCGGCATTTTACCAAAAGCCGGCCCGCTGATCCGGCCGGGGAATTGTGACGAATCGCCTCCCGAACCCGGCGATCGCTCAGAGCAGTTGCTCGACGTGCCGGGATGCCGCCTCGATTTCGTCCGCCGGAACCGGCCGCGAAAAATAGTAGCCCTGGACGCAGCGACAACCGGCCTTTTCCAGAAGCTCCAACTGGTGCGCGGACTCCACACCTTCCGCCACCACGGTGAGGCCGAGGCTGCTGGCCATGTTGATGATCGCTCCGACCAGCGCCCGGTCGCTGTTGTCCTCGCTCATGTCGCGCACGAAGGATTTGTCCACTTTCAGCACATCGACCGGAAACCGCTTGATATAGGAGAGCGACGAATACCCCGTGCCGAAATCGTCCAGATAGATGCGGAAACCGAGTTCATGCACGGCGTCGAGCCAAGTCTGCGCCGCCTCGGAATTGCCCATAAACACGCTCTCGGTGATCTCGATCGCCAGGTTGGCCGGATCAACGCCATAGCGGTTGACGGTCTCAATCAGCGTGATCGGGGGCAATCCGTCCGGGATTTGGCGCGCGGAAATGTTGATCGAGATGTAGTAGTCGTTCCCCTGACGTTTCCATGCGGCAAGTTGCTGACAGACCGTTTCCACGATCCACAGTCCGATATTGATGATCGCTCCGGTATCCTCCGCAAGCGGGATGAACACGTCCGGAGAAATCAGTCCCTGCTCGGGATGCTTCCAGCGAACCAGCGCTTCCGCGCCGGTCATCCTGCGCAGCGACAGATCGATGATGGGCTGGAAGTGGATCATCAACTCATTGCGGCGAACAGCGAAACGCAAGTCGTTTTCCAGTTTGCGCCGATGTTCCGCGTTACGGGCCATGGTGAAATCGAAGAAAGTGTAGCGGCCACTGCCGCCCACACGGGCGTGGTCAAGCGCCATTTCGGCATTGCGCAACAGCGTCTCCTGGTCGGCGCCGTCACTCGGGAAAAGCGTGATGCCGATACTCGCCCCGAGCTGCAACGGTGTGCTGCCAACCTCGAAGAATCCCTTCAGGGCCACGGAGATGCGCATCGCGACATTGGCCGCCGCCCGCTCGCCGGGGGTTGAACGAAGGATGATTCCGAAGGCATCGTTGCCCAGGCGGGAAATAACGTCGGATCCCTTGAGGCAGGAGCGCAAACGGTTGGCCGTGATGGACAGGATCTGATCGCCTGAAGCCAGTCCCATCGACTCATTTACCCGCCGGAAGCCGTCGAGATCGACAATCAGCAGCGCAAATCCCGAAGCGGCGTCGTTGGCACACGCCATGATTTCTTCGTCGATCCTTTGCAAGAAACCATTGCGGTTGAGCAGACCAGTCAGTGAATCGGTAATCGCTTCCTGCTGTGCGGACAGTTCGGCCAGCTTGTGACGGGAGATATCGGTCAACTGCCCCTGGATGAGTTGATCCCCGACTGGCGTCAGCGTCACGCTGAACCAGCGAACCTCTTTTTCATCGACGACATATTCGAAATCGTCCGACACCGATCGGTTCAGGACGGCACATCGGTCGAGCAGCCCGGCAAGCAAATCCGGCATCCGCCACGGCAGCCCGAGCAGGCTGATTTCCTCGCGGCGCTCGGCCAGGCGCAACAAGCCAAGCTGCCGATAGAAGGCATGGTTGCAGGACTCCAGCACCATGTGCTGATCAACCACGAAGATGCCCGAATCGGCATTCTCGAAAATGGCGCGGTACTTGCGCTCGCCGATCTCGCGCTGCAAGTGCAGATGATGCTCCTCGTCCCGCGAGGCCACCAAGCGCTGACCAAGCTGATTGATATCGGCCACCAGACGGCCGATCTCGGTATTCTCCTGTCCCTGAGGCATGGCCAGAGGTTCGATGGAACGCGCATCCATCACATGCAGTTTGTCGGACATGCGCTTGATCGGCCGCACGATCCAGAGCAGGACGACGGCCACCACGGCGGCCACCACGACGAGCAGCTGCAGACCGAGAACCAGGGCCACGAAGCCGCCGCTTTCCCTGACCCGGAGGCGAATGATTTCCGGATCCGGGTCGATGACGACCTCGCCCACTATCTGCGAGGGATCGAAGGGCGAAGCAATTGGCTTGCTGATGCGCCCGGCTTGCGCCAAACGCGAGCGGTCCGGAGTGGCGCCTCCCCTCCGGCGCTCGGCCAGCAGATCCGACCCGCCCACCACCGCCGCACCGAAGACCTCGCTATTCTTCACCAGACCATTCACCACCTCCAGCGCCAGCGACTGATCCTTTGTAAAGCAGGCAATCTGGGCCGTATTCTCGACCGTGGTCATCAGTTCGCGGAGGCGTTGCGCCACACTCTCCTGCGTAATCCGTTCCGCCAGATGGGCCGTCAGCAGAACGAAGCCGAGCCCCACCACCAGCGCAATGCCGATCACCTGGGCCGCTGCCCTCAGCAGAATGCTGCGCCGCCAGAAAGGTTGCACCGTCGTCATGTCAGAAGAATTATTCCTCAATAAGCAATTGCCGCCGTTCGCCCCGCGATGCAGCGCCCCCGGAGTCTCACTGTGCAAGCTCGAATACTATCTTCAGCTTGCCGCTCACCTTGCTGCGCTCGAGATAGGTTATTGCCCCGACCGATCCCTGCACCATGGATACCGCGTCTTCTACCCGTTCCGCCTGGATGGGCGGGCGCGTTTTCCCGGAGAATATCAGACGCGCCCAGTAGGTGTTGATCTCCGCCTGATTCTTGCCCACCAGCAGGCGATAGAACTCCGCCCTGGCCGGGTGGCCCGGCGGCAGGTCGATCGGAAGCGCGGCAACTCCCGACGGCAATTGCCGAAAGCTGCCCAGGAATATATTGATGACGTCGTTGCGGCTCAGGGCATCCACCCCGGCCGCCGGATTGGCCACCACGACGATACTTTCGGCGTGCGCCAGGGCAGGCATCAGCATCGCCAGAAGCACAATGAGCCGTGGCAGAAAGCGGCGCATCATCAGAAGACGAAATCCAGCGCCAGGGTGAAAACGTTCGTCTTGCCGTTCCAGCGGGACGTCTCCTGACGGAAGTTGTAGATCGAATCGGACTTCCCGCGGATCGCATCGGCCTGGAACTTGAACGCCATGTCGCGCCTGAAATCCCAACGCAACCCGATCGAATAGGTGTGCTGATCCGCATGCGATTCCGCCAGTACCGACGCCAACTCGGCGTTGATCTGTGCACCACTTCCCGTATTGGGCAATCCGGACGCCACATGCGAAGCGTCCGACTTCGTCCTGGAGTACCCGACAAAGGGCTTGATCTCGCCGATTCGATACCCCGCAAGGAACATTCCCGAATTCTGATCCTGGATGGCTTCCGATTCGTAGCTCAGTCGGCCAAGCATCATCTGGACCAGCAACGGCCCGCGATCATAGACAACTCCGAGCGAGTAATAGCGGGCATCGGTGCCTTGCAATTCGAGATCGGAAGCAGCCTGCTGCGCGGACGAAACTCCGCTTTCAATCAGCGCCGACTGCAGACTGCCAACCGGCGCCGGCATCGAATGCTTGAAGCTTATTCGCGCTAGCCCGCCGCGCCACTGCCATGCGCCTTGCTGGTAGTCGAGATAGGCGCCGCTCGCCCGCGAACCACGCAGGTTGAGATTGCCATCGGCGAAAGGCAGTTTCTCGGCCAAAAAGCCGTAGTAGCCCTTGCCGCGCAATAACCCCTCACCGACCGGAACGGTCACCTGGACATCGCCCCCATCCAGATAGGAAACGGCAAGTGATGAGTAGAAATCCATATTGGGACGAACAGCGAGTTGGGAGTATCCGATCAGGCGGCTGTCGCCATGCATGAAGAAATCCGTGCTGACACGCCCTCCGCGCAGGCTCAGAAAGGGATTCGGATCGAACTTGAGCAAAGCTTCGGTCAGTTCCGGCGAGAAATTCCCTTTGTAGTTGTAGCGACTGACCGTTTGTAGCACCGCCTCGATCTTCTCGCTTGCCAGGTAATTGGCCTGAACGCCCAGATTGGAATCGATCTTCCCCGACCAGTGGTCGGATACTCCCCGCGGCTGCTGTAGATCACGCGCTACCTCCGCCTGGCCGTTCGTGGAACGCGCCAGCGCCGCGGTTCCGAAACCACGCAGGGAAAATGCCGCGGGCCCGGCCTCATCGTCTTGCGCCGCAGCGATCGTGGATGCAGAAAGCAGGGCAACGAGGCAAGCCGACGCGCGTAAAAAATCGCCGCATTTCTTGATCATCATGATTACGATCGTGGGCACCGTTAATGATCTTGGAATGGTAGCACGCCATCCGTGCTCACTCGCATCGCGGACCCCCGCGATGAATGCGGCAGATTCTGATAGATTACCGGGCTCGAAGGAGATTCAAGATGCGCGTTCGATTTTCCCCAGCCCTGCTGCTGTTGGCCTGTCCCTTTCTGTGGGCACAGGAGGCAGGAACCCCTCCCCCTGTTCCGCAAACGCTGGAACAAGCGGACGCGCAGCGCCTGCGCGCCGAGACCATGCGCAAGGAAGCCGAAAGACGGCACGCCGAAGAACAGACTGCGTGTTACAAGAAGATCCTGGTCAATTCCTGCCTGGCCGACGCCAAAAAGCGCTACACCGACTCGATAATCGAGGCCAGGCAACTGGATCTGCCGGCGCGCGAATTCCAGCGCGAAGCCAACCGCGAAAATGTCGAAGCGGAAAAAGCCCGGCGCGAAGCCGAGCGCCCCGCCCGGGAAGCGGAACAACAGGAGCGGGCCGAGCGGTATCGCACCGAAGAAGCCGCCAAGGCGGCCGAACGCGAGCAGAAGCAACAGGACAAGGAAAGAAAGGCCGTCGAGAACAGAAAGAAGCTTGCTGAAGAACAAGCCAAGAGGAAAGAAAGGGAAGAAAAGCGCGCCAGGAAAAATGCCGAACAAATTGAGAAGAAGGCAAAGGAGCGAGCCAAGGCGGAAGAGAAAGCGGCGGCCAAGGCGCAGAAAGAATGACTAACAGGCGCGTTCGGGAAAGCGCGCAAGCGCACCCACGTTATTGATTGCAGTAGCGTATGTGATACAGTGGCCGCAAAACTATCCTTATGGAATGAGCCATGACCCTTGCTCAACAGTTTGCCGCCTACCACGAATGGCGTAACCGGCTTGCGGGAGGCCTGTCCGATTTTCGCCGGTGGCTGTCCGACAACGAACTCTGCGATGCTCAAACCGACCAGCGCATCGAACGGCTGCTCGAAAAACTGCGCGAGGATCGCCTGCATGTCGCTTTCGTCGCCGAATTTTCGCGCGGCAAGTCGGAACTGATCAACGCCATATTCTTCGCCTATTATGGCAATCGCATGCTGCCGTCGACCGCCGGCCGCACCACGATGTGCCCGACAGAGCTGATGTACGACGCGAGCAAACCGGCGTGTATCGAGCTCCTTCCGATCGAGACACGCGAGGCCGACACCAGCATCAGCGAACTCAAGCGTTTCACCGACGTATGGAAGGCCATTCCGCTCGACACGGACTCGCCGGACGCCATGCAGGAGGCACTGCGCTCCGTCAGCGAAGTGCGGCGTGTTCCGCGGGAAACGGCCGGACGACTGGGATTCCTTGCCGATGAGGAACCGGGCTCTGGCGTCGGCACCGCCACCGCGGGCGACCTGGTCGAGATTCCGCGCTGGCGCCACGCCGTGATCAATTATCCGCATCCGCTGCTGCAACAGGGGCTGGTCATCCTGGACACTCCCGGACTCAACGCCATCGGCGCCGAACCGGAGCTGACCCTGTCCTTGTTGCCCAACGCACACGCCATCCTGTTCATCCTGGCGGCCGACACCGGCGTAACACAGTCCGACATGGCCATCTGGAAGGAATACATCGGCACCCAAAGCGGCCGCAACAAGGGGCGGATCGTCGTGCTGAACAAGATCGACGGTTTGTGGGACGAGCTCAAGTCGGACCGTGAGATCGAGGCCGAAATCGACAAACAGGTGCAGAGCAGCGCATGGACCCTGGGTCTGCCGACGAACCAGATCTTCCCGATCTCTGCCCAGAAGGGGCTGGTGGCGCGGATCAACGGGGACGAGGCGCTCCTCGAACGCAGCCGCCTGCCGGCGCTGGAACAGGCCCTATCCGAGGAACTGATCCCCGCCAAGCAGGAAATCGTGCAGGAAAACACCGCCACTGAATTCGCCGATATCTACATGCGCACCCGCGGCTTGCTCGAATCGCGCTTGGCCGGTCTGCGCGAGCAACTCGGAGAATTGACGGAACTGCGCGGCAAGAACAAGGGCGTCGTGGAATATATGATGGGCAAGGTCAAGGTCGAAAAGGAAGAGTTCGAATTCGGCCTGCAGCGCTTCTATGCCGTTCGCAGCGTGTTTTCGCAGCTGACCAACCGCCTCTTTGGCCATCTTGGATTGGACTCCCTGCGTGCACTGACTGCTTCAACGCGCAAGGAGATGATGGACGCGACATTTTCCAAAGCGCTTTCGGAAGCCATGAAGAAATTCTTCAACGAGTCCCGCCGCAGTTTCCGGGAATCGGAAACCGAGATTCGCGAGATTCTGGATATGATCGATGCCATCCAGAAGAAATTCGTCATCGAGCACGGGCTCAAGCTCAGCAATCCGTCGGTCTTCTCGCTGGGCCGCTATCGCAAGGAAATCGACCGGCTGGAACAGTGGTGCGACACGCACCTGAACACGGTGTTCCAATTGATGACGCACGAAAAACGCAAGGTGATGCAGCGTTTCTTCGACGAAGTGGCGCATCAGGCCCGGCAAACGTTCGAGCGCGCTAACCGGGACGCCGAATCCTGGATAAAGGCTCTCATGGCGCCGATGGAAACCCAGATCAGGGAACACCAGATCCAGCTCAAACGCCGTCTGGAGAGCATCAAGCGCATCCACCAGGCCACGGAAACGCTGGAAGAGCGCATCAACGAACTGCTGCACGTCGAAAGCCAGCTGATCAGTCAGATCCGCGCCATCGAAAATGCCGCCCAGGCTGTGCAGCACGTGCTGAGCACGCGCCTCGAGCAACACACGCTGCGCAACGCCGCCTGATCACGCCGCCAGAAAACGAAAACGCCGTCTCCCGCAAGGGATGACGGCGCTGTCTGTGCAATGTCTCAGCCGGGGCGCTTGTTGCCGGTGAGTTTCTCGTACTTGACCCAAAGCAGGTCGTCGTTTTCGGGGAAGGCCGGATCCTTGGCGATACAGTCAACCGGGCACACTTCCACGCACTGCGGGGTGTCGTAGTGCCCCACACACTCGGTGCACTTGGCCGGGTCGATCACATAGATCTCGTCCCCTTG
>DBMG01000168.1:14903-19312 GCA_002304785.1 Candidatus Accumulibacter sp. UBA704
GTGGCAATTTCGCGCACCATCGTCGCCGAGATGAACATGTATTTTTCACTTGGCGTCAGGAACACCGTTTCCACCTCGGGATAGAGATTGCGGTTCATCCCGGCCATCTGGAATTCGAATTCGAAATCCGACGCGGCACGCAATCCGCGCAGGATGACCTTGGCCCCGCGTTCATGCAGAAAATCCATGAGCAGGCCGTCGAAACAGCAGACTTCGGCATTCGGGTAGCGTTCCAGGACTTCCTTGGCCATCTCCACCCGCTCTTCCAGGGCGAAGAACGGGCGTTTCGAGCGGCTGGCCGCTATCGCCACGATGACATGGTCGAAGAGATTCACCGCACGCCGCACGAGATCCTCATGACCGCGCGTCAGCGGGTCGAACGTCCCCGCGTAAATCGCCACCCGTCTATTGAGTGCCATCCGGCTCTCCGTTCCGCATCAAGTGATAAAAAACCTGCCCCGCCCGACCGCTGCGCACCGTGCGCCACTGGCCGCAATTCTCCAGCGCCGACTCCGCTTCGACATACAGTACCCCATCAGGTGCCAGAAGTCTTGGCAGCACTGGCGTCAGGCGCTCGATCCAGCCCTTGTTGTAAGGCGGATCGAGGAACAGCACATCGAATCCCGGACCGTTCGGACCAAGCGAGGACGCGAATTTTACCGCATCCGCGTGCACAATCTCCAGCCGGGTTTCCGCACCCAGCAGACGAGCATTGGCCTTGAGCGACGCCGCCACCGGCGCGGACTGCTCGACCATGACCACCCTCGCCGCTCCGCGCGAAGCCGCTTCGAAGCCCAGCGCGCCGCTGCCGGCGAAAAGATCGAGGCAGGACAGACCGGACAAGTCCTGTCCCAGCCAGTTGAACAACGTTTCGCGCACGCGATCCGGCGTCGGACGCAGGCCCTCGGCGTCCGGAAAACGCAAGACACGCCGCCGCCATTCCCCACCGATGATGCGTACCGAATTCATCGCCGGCCTACTCGCTGCCGACCACGATGGTCACCAGGTTTTCCGGCGTGACGTGCCGGGCAAATGCCGCGCGAACGTCGGCCGCCGTCACTTTCTCGACATTTTCGACGTAGCGATCCAGGTAATCGAGTGGCAAACCGTAGAAAGCGATCACGGCGACGTTGTCGAGAATCTTGCGATTGCTGTCGAGACGCAACGGAAAGCTGCCGGCGATGTTCTGTTTTGCGGCCTGCAGTTCCGCCTCGCTTGGCCCCTCGGCGAGGAACGCCGCCAGAACGTCGCGCGCCACCTGCAAGGCTTGACCGGCCTGTTCCTTTTTCGTTTGCAGCCCGATCTGGAAAGGCCCCGCATGCACCATGGGCATGAAGTAACTGTAAACGCTGTAGGCAAAACCGCGCTTCTCGCGCACCTCGCGCATCAGGCGCGAGACGAAACCGCCGCCACCGAGCGTGTAATTCCCGACCTGCAACGCGAAAAAGTCGGGGTCGCCGCGCTTGAGCGCCGGCATCCCGATCAGCACGTGCGCCTGCGCAGCCGGGTGGGGGATGCGCTGTTCTCCCCCGACAGGCAACCGAGGCGCCTCGGTCGGCGGCTGCACGGTTCCTCCAGGCAAGCCGGCCGTCAGGCTCCGGGCCACCGCCTCGGCTTCACTGCGCGTGAGGTCGCCGACGATCGTGACCACCGCGCCGCTGGCGCTGTAGTTGCCCCGGTAGAACGTCTCCAGGTCGTCGCGGCGGATGGCCTCGAGCGACTCCGGCGTGGCGCTTCGGCCATAGGCGTGCGCGGGGTACAAGGCGCTCCAGAAGGCGCGGCTGGCGATCGTGTCGGGACGCGTCAGCGATTCCCTGAGCGCCGCCACCTTGCGCGCCTTTTCGCGTTCAAACACGTCGGCAGGGAATTTCGGCGCGGTCAACACGGACCGGAAGATATCCAGCGCCGTTTCGCGCTTGTCGCTCATGGACAAGGTGCGCAGGCTGATCGAAGCGCGATCCTTATCCACCCCTCCCGAAATCTGCGCCCCCACGTCGGCCAGCCGGCTGGCGATGCGGTTTTCGTCCATGCCCTCCACGCCCATGTCGAGCAGGGCATGCGTCAGCGACGCCAGTCCGGACTTGGCTTCGGGGTCGCGCGACGCTCCGGCGGCAAAATCAACCTGCACGTCGAGCATCGGCAAAGCATGATTCTCGACAAAGAACACACGAGCACCGGACGGCGCCGCCCAGTGTTCGATCTTCGGACCAGCCGCCGCCCACTGGCTGACCAGCACCACGCACGCGGCGGTCAACCATCGGAGGAAATTCTTCGCATTCATTCGGGACTCGCTCAGTGACGTAAGGCGGCCGCAGGACGACGCGGCGCATTCGGGAGAGGCTGGGGATCGAGTTCGGCCACGGTCAGACGATCATCGACCAGGTACTTGGCGGCGACGGCCTGGACGGAAGCCGCCGTGACTTCCTGCAGTTTTTCGATCATCCGCTTGTCTGCGGCATAGGGGATGCCGACGGCTTCGAGCTGGCCGATTTCCATGGCCTGGGCGAACATCGAATCGAGCTTGTAAACCTGACTGGCCACCAGCTGCGCCTTGGCCCGTGCCAGTTCCTCCTCGCTTACGCCTTCCTGGACGATGCGCGCGATCTCGGCGCGGAAGCCCGCCTCCAGATCGGCGCGCGTCTTTCCTGCGCTGGGCGACCCCTGGACGTAGAACAGGCCCGGGCCGCGCGACGTCGCGTCGTAGCCGGCGCCGGCCGACACGGCCAGGCGCTGCTCACGGACGAGACGCCTCGAAAAGCGCGCGGCGTCATGCCCGTCGAGAATGGCCGAGAGCATATCCAGTGCATACGGATCGACATCCTTGTCCACGTCGCGGATCACCGGCACCTTGTAGGCCATCAGCAACACGGGCAAGTCAGCCGGAGCCTTGACCACGACCCGGCGTGTACCGGCTTGCTCCGGTTCCTCCTGCGGCTTGCGCGCCGGTACCGGACGCGAGGCCAGCGGACCGTAGTATCTCTCGGCCAGCCGGAAGACTTCCTGGTGATCAACATCGCCGACCACCACGACATAGGCATTGTTCGGCACGTACCAGCGGTCGTACCAGTCGCGGGCGTCCTGCACGGTCATCGCTTCGAGGTCGTTCATCCAGCCGATCACCGGCACCCGATAGGGATGCGCCTGAAACGCCGCGGCGTGCATCTGTTCGCTCAGCTTTGCCTGCGGCTGGTCATCGGTACGCATGCGACGCTCTTCCATGACCACCTTGATCTCCTGTTCGAACTCCTTCGGGTCGAGGGTCAAGTGGCGCATGCGGTCGGCTTCGAGCTGCATCATCTGCTCCAGCTTCTGTTTCGGCACCTGCTGGAAATAGGCGGTGTAGTCGCGGCTGGTGAACGCATTGTCGCGCCCGCCCGCCGCGGCGACCAGCCGGCTGAACTCACCGGCGCCGATGGTCGGCGTGCCCTTGAACATCATGTGCTCGAGCAGATGGGCGACACCGGTCGTCCCGTTCGTCTCGTCCATGCTTCCGGCCCGGTACCAGACCATGTGCGCGGCGGTCGGCGCACGCCGGTCCTCCTTGACGATGACCCGCAGTCCGTTCGCCAGCTGGTGCTCGAATGGATTGCCCCACGCTGGAATGGAGAAGGAAATCGCCGCCAGCAAGGCGGTCAGGCTGACGAATCGCGGTGTATGGCGCATAGGCACAGGTGGCTTCTGTTAAAATCTTGGGCAAGGTCTTTCGCGACGGCATCTTAACCCGATCGCTCCCTTCCCCGAACACTCCACAGACACGAAAGCCCCATGTTTGGTTTCCTGAAGAAGTCCACCGATGCGGCCGCGACCGCGCCGGAAGAACCAACGCCTTCGCTCTCCTGGCGCGAACGCCTGAAGGCCGGGCTGGCGCGCACGCGCGCGCAGCTCGGCGGCAAGCTCAAGACGATTTTCTCGCGCGGCAAGGTCGATGAGGAGCTGCTCGAGGAACTCGAAAGCCTGTTGTTGACCAGCGACGTCGGCCTGGAAGCAACCTTCCATCTGCTTGAGGAACTCAAGACACGCGCCAAGCGCGACCGTATCGACACTCCGGAAGGCATCCAGAAGGCATTGTCCGAGGCCCTGCACGAACTGCTGCTGCCGCTTGAGCAACCGCTCGACGCATCGTCGCACCGGCCCTTCATCATCATGATTGCCGGCGTCAACGGCGCCGGCAAGACGACGTCGATCGGCAAGCTGGCCAAGCACTTCCAGGCGCAAGGACTGTCGGTCCTGCTGGCCGCCGGAGACACCTTCCGCGCTGCCGCGCGCGAACAACTGCAGACCTGGGGCGAGCGCAACAACGTGACCGTCATCTCGCAGGAATCCGGCGACCCGGCCGCGGTCATCTTCGACGCCATCTCGGCGGCGAAGGCGCGCGGCATCGACATCGTGCTCGCCGACACCGCCGGCCG
>DBMG01000157.1:0-120 GCA_002304785.1 Candidatus Accumulibacter sp. UBA704
GCCGCCGACGAGGATCACGTCGTCGATGTCGGACAACTTGCAGCCGGCATCCTTCATGGCGATGCGGCAGGGCTCGACGGTGCGCGCGATCAGCTCCTCGACCAGCGACTCGAACTTGGC
>DBMG01000157.1:173-453 GCA_002304785.1 Candidatus Accumulibacter sp. UBA704
GAAAGCTCGATCTTGGCCTTCTCTGCGGCGTCCTTCAGGCGCTGCAACGCCAGTACGTCCGACTTCAGGTTGACGCCAGACTCTTTCTTGAATTCTTCGATGACGTAGTCGATCAGGCGCTGGTCGACAGCACTTCGAACTGGTGCTCGCCTTCGATCTCGGCGATTTCAATGATCGAGATGTCGAAAGTGCCGCCGCCGAGGTCATAAACGGCGATTTTCTTGTCGCCCTGCTTCTTGTCCATGCCGAAGGCCAATGCGGCCGCGGTCGGCTCGTTGAT
>DBMG01000157.1:511-24155 GCA_002304785.1 Candidatus Accumulibacter sp. UBA704
GCGGTCTTCTTCATCTTGCGCAGGACTTCGGCCGAGACCTGCGGCGGTGCGATCTTGTTGCCGCGCACTTCAACCCAGGCGTCGCCGTTGTCGGCCTTGAGAATCTTGAAGGGCATCAGCGAAATGTCCTTCTGCACTTCCTTTTCCTCGAAGCGGCGGCCGATCAGGCGCTTGACCGCGAACAGGGTGTTGTGCGGGTTGGTCACGGCCTGGCGCTTGGCCGGCGCGCCGCACAGGATCTCGCCGTCGTTGGTGTAAGCGACGATCGACGGCGTAGTGCGCGCGCCTTCGGAGTTTTCGATGACTTTAGGTTTTCCGCCCTCCATGACGGCGACGCAGGAGTTGGTCGTGCCGAGGTCGATGCCGATGATTTTGCCCATGTCAGAATCCTTTATTTATTGGTGAATACCGAGAAATGTCCGGTTGAGCCCTAGTTGGGGTTCGTTGATTTCTTTTCAAGCCTTGGGTTTGGCAACGATGACCAGGGCCGGACGCAGCACGCGTTCAGCGATCAGGTAGCCCTTCTGGAGTACGGAAACAACGGTGTTGGCTTCCTGTTCGGATTCGACCATGCTTATCGCCTGGTGGAAATTCGGGTCGAACTTCTCGCCGACCGGATTGATTTCCTTGAGGCCGGATTTTTCAAAGGCGGCCGCCAGTTGCTTGAGCGTCAAGTCGGTGCCGGATTTCAGGCTCTCTACGCTGGGATTGTCCGCGGCGAGTGCGGCCTCCAGGCTGTCCTTGACGGCGAGCAGCTCGCCGGCGAAGCGCTCGATGGCGAATTTCGAAGCCTTGGCGATGTCTTCCTGCGCGCGGCGGCGGACATTTTCAGTCTCCGCCTTGGCTCGCAGCCACGCATCGTGATGTTCCTCGGCCTTCAGCTCGGCTTGGCGGATCATCTCTTCGAGGCTGGGGGTGCTGTCGAGCACCTCATTCTGGGCGGGGGGCGAGACGGCTTCGGCCGCGGCGCTAGGTGTCGTGTCTTTTTCAAGTTCTTGCATGGTTGAAGGTCTCCGGGAAAACTCGGCCTAACTGGGGGCGAAATTCGCCATTTCAAGCTTTTTCTTCATGTTTGTTTGAACGGGTTACTATATTGCGCTGCGTGGTTCGCGAAATGGCGTTGTCTCAGTACTTGGCCCGGATTGGTGACAGTAGCGGCATGGAAAAAATCGGCAAATACGAAATCATTCGCACGCTGGGGAAGGGCGCGACGGCGGTCGTTTATTTGGCGCGCGATCCGGACAGCGGGCTGGAAGTTGCGGTCAAGCTGATCCGTTTTGGCGAGGACAACGCCGCCATGTCCCGCCGTTTGCGCAAGCTGTTCCAGATCGAAGGGTCGGTCGGCCGGCGCCTCGATCATCCGAACATCGTCAAGATCTACGACGCGCAGATCGAAGCCGACCAGGCCTACATCGTCATGGAGTACATCGAAGGCAAGGCGCTGGATTACCACTGCGCGATCAATCGCTTGCTGCCCATGCATCGCGCCATCGGTATCATCTTCAAGTGCTGTCTGGCTCTCGATCACGCTTTTCGGCAAGGGGTGGTGCACCGCGACATCAAACCGGCCAACATCCTGATCGACGCCGAGGACAACCCGAAAATCACCGATTTCGGGTTGGCGCTCAATCTGCACAAGGATATGGACCGGGATTCGACGTTCATCATGGGAGTTGGCTCCCCGGCATACATGTCACCCGAGCAGGTCAAGAACTACCCGCTGAACCAGAAGACCGATCTGTATTCGCTCGGGGTCGTGCTCTTCCAGTTGCTGACCGGGCGCCTGCCTTTTCGGGCCAACAATCAGGGGGCGTTGATCTACAAGATCGTCAACATGGAAACGCCGTCCGTGTGCGATCTCAATCCGAATCTCCCGGCGGGTTTGGACCCCATCCTGAAAAAGGCGATGGAAAAGGATCTCTACAACCGCTACCGCAACGGGGCGGAATTCGCCAAGGATCTTTCGACCGTCCGCTACCAGATGTACGACGAGAACGAGACGCAGCAGGATACGAAGCATTTCGAAATGCTGCGCAGCCTGGAATTTTTCAAGGAGTTCGAGGACATCGAGCTGTGGGAAGTGCTGCGTATCAGCGTCTGGCGCGAAGTGTCGGACAAGGTGGCGTTGATCCGGGAAGGGGACAACAACCGCATCTTCGGCGTGATCGTCAATGGTTTCGTCGAGGTGTCGCTCGAGGGCAAGGCGCTGTGCCGCCTCGGATCCGGGGAAGTAGTCGGCGAGATGACCTATCTGCATCCGAGCGACACCAAGCGGTCGGCCAGCGTGGTGACGCTCGAGCCGACGCTTTTCCTCGAAATCAACAGCGCCGCTCTCGATCTCTCCTCGGATGAACTGCTCGAACGCTTCCGCAAAACCCTGATTGCCAAGGTACTGTCGCGCATGCGAGGGGCCAACAAGGCGCTGGCGAAGTCGGGGCTGCCGGCGGTACAGGGTCGGGGGTTGGCGTGTGACCTGGAATTGGCGCCGCCTTGATGGTTTGAAACAATTAACAAGGGCGGGCTCGGCGAAAACCGGGGCAATATCGTTTACCATCGCGCCCTTTGCTTGGCCACGCTGTTCCCGTGACACCTTCCGCACCTGATTCTCCATCCGCCGTTCTGCACGACGTGTTTGGCTACAGCGCCTTTCGCGGCGCGCAGGCGGAGATCGTCGACCACTTGATTGCGGGCGGCGACGCGCTGGTGCTAATGCCGACCGGTGGCGGCAAGAGTTTGTGCTACCAGATTCCGGCGATCGCCCGGCACCGCGCCGGGCGTGGTCTGGCGGTTGTCGTCAGCCCGCTGATCGCGCTGATGCACGATCAGGTCGGCGCGCTGGAGGAAGCCGGCGTGCATGCCGCCTTCCTCAATTCCACGCTGACGCTCGACGAGGTGCAGCGCGTCGAGCGGGAAATGATGAACGGCCGGCTGGTCATGCTCTACGTCGCGCCGGAACGTCTGACCACCCCGCGCATGCTGGCGCAGCTCGATTCCCTGCAGCAGCGCGGGCTGCTGAGCCTGTTCGCCATCGACGAGGCGCACTGCGTTAGCCAGTGGGGGCACGACTTCCGCGAAGACTATTTGGCGCTCAACGTGCTGCACGAGCGCTATCCAGGCGTGCCGCGCATCGCACTGACGGCCACGGCGGATGCGCTGACGCGTGCTGACATCATCGAGCGGCTGGATCTTGGCGATGCCCGGGTGTTCATCAGCAGCTTCGACCGACCGAACATCCGCTATGTGATCGTCGAGAAGGGGGACACGCGCCGGCAATTGCTCGACTTCATCCGCGAGGAACACGCCGGCGAAGCGGGCATCGTCTACTGCCTATCGCGCAAGAAGGTCGAGGAGACCGCCGCGTGGCTCTCCGCGGCCGGAATTCCCGCCCTGCCGTACCACGCCGGAATGGATGCGGCGCGGCGGCGCGACCACCAGGATCGCTTCCTGCGCCAGGATGGCGTCGTGATGGTGGCCACCATCGCTTTCGGCATGGGCATCGACAAGCCCGACGTGCGTTTCGTCGCCCACCTCGACCTGCCTAAGAATATCGAGAGCTACTACCAGGAAACCGGGCGGGCGGGACGCGACGGCCTGCCCGCGGATGCGTGGATGGCCTATGGACTCGCCGACGTGGTCAACCAGCGTCGCATGATCGACGAGAGCCCGGCCGACGAAGCCTTCAAGCGCAGCCAGCGCGGCAAGCTCGACGCGCTGCTCACGCTCGCCGAAGCGTACGATTGCCGACGGGTGCGGCTGCTCGGCTACTTCGGCGAGGAGAGTGCGCCGTGCGTAGCGCAGCAGAATGTCTGCGACAACTGTCTGCATCCGCCGCGGACCTGGGATGCGACCGAGGCGGCGCGCAAAGCGCTCTCCTGCGTCTACCGTTTCCATCAGAGCGGCGGCCAGCGTTTCGGCGTCGTGCACCTCATCGACGTGCTGCGCGGCAAGGTGACGGAAAAAGTCACGCAATACGACCATCAGCGCCTGACCACTTTCGGCATCGGCGCCGATTTTCCCGAGGCGCAATGGCGCGCGGTCGTGCGCCAGCTGATCGCGCTCGGCCACCTGCGCGTCGAGGGCGAGTTCAGTACGCTCGAACTGACTGAAACGGCTCGCCCGGTCCTGCGCGGCGAGGTGCAACTGTTCCTGCGTGAAGCGGCACGGTCGGCGGGAAAGGCAAAACGTCTCGCCGAACCGCGCGGCAAGGCGAAGCGCACGGCACTGTCGCTGGACCACGAGGAACTGGCCCGTTTCGAGGCGCTCAAGGCGTGGCGCGCCGGCGTTGCCAGCGAACACAATCTGCCGGCCTACGTTGTTTTCCACGACGCGACGCTCGCCGAGATGGCCAAGGAAGTACCGGACACGCTGGACGCGCTCGCCGAAATCGGCGGCGTCGGCGCGAAGAAGCTGGAAGCCTACGGGCGGGAGATCCTGCGGGTGTTGAACGGCTGAATCACACCGTCAGGTCGATCTGCTGCACGCTGCCGACCCCGCCGTTCTCCTTCAGGTAGATGCCGGTGCTGCGTATCTGGCCCAGCAGTGCGTTGGCAGCGTCCTTGACGTCGAACGGCGTCACGGTACGGGCCAGGCTGATGGCGCCGACGTTGGTGTCCTTTAGCGATTGCAGGGAGTCCTTGCCCGAAGCATCCTTGGTCCAAACCGACAGCTGGGCGTATGCCGCGTCGTTCTCGTCGATCCAGCCGTTTCCGTCCGAATCGAGTTCCGCCAATTCGGCAAAGCCGTCCCCGGTTTTCGTGCCGAATAGTTCCGAACCGTTGTTGATCACGCCGTCGCCGTTGCGGTCGAAGGCGAGAAAGCCACTGCCGCCTGCCACGAAATTGATCTGCTCGCCGGCGTTCCCGTCGGAATTAAGATCGAACGCGAAACGCTGATCGGTCAGTTGCGCAGCGTTGCCGGAGAAGTTGATCACCAGCGGGTCGCTCTTCTGGCGTGCATCGCCCAGGCGCAGGCTGACGTCGGTTTCGGCGTGGTAGCTGCGTGACATGAATAGCGACAGTTTGAAGCTGATTTCGCGGCCGTCCGCCGTATTTACCACCCCGCTGGCTTGAAACGCCGTTTGCTCGACCTCGGAAAAGGACTCGTGATAGTCGTATTCGACACCGAAACCGGCGCGCTGCGGTTGTGCCGTACCCGCGCCGACTGGAGCCTGCACCGACTTTCCGGCATCGTGGTGGAGTTTCCTGGCGTCAAAGACCTTGACGTCCTCGCCGGTCAACAAGACCAGGAGCCTGCGGATGAGGCTCAGGGCAGGATCGTTTTCCGCCGCCTCGAGACTATCCTCGACGGCTTCGGTTTCGCCACCCTGCGCGGCCCGGCCTGCATCGGAAATTTCTACATGCTCGGGCGGGTTGTGGGCCAGTCCCAGCGCGTTACCGTTGCGCTCGAAATCCGGCCGGCGATTGCCTGACCACATGCGCAGGGATTCCGATTTTTCATGGTGCTGCAATTCGGTATGGCTGGATTCCAGTTGAAGGGACGAACTGGCGATTCTCATGGTGACCTCCGCTTCCGGCGGTGAAACTGGGTAAAGACATAACGGAAGAAGAGGGGAAACTCTTGAGGGAAAACTCTTGGTCTTTTTGTTACCCGATTGGCCAACCCTGCAGGTGCTGCAGCACGAGTCGTTCCAGCGCGTGAATCCAGTCGTCGCTTTCGTTCAGGCAGGGGATGTAGAAAAACTCCTTGCCACCCGCCGTCAGGAAGGTCGATTTGCCTTCTATGGCGATTTCTTCGATCGTTTCCAGGCAATCGGCCGGGAAGCCGGGGCACAGGATGTCGACACGCTGCAGCCTCTTCTTGCCCAGCTGTTCCAGAGTGGCCGCCGTGTAGGGTTGCAGCCATTCGGCCGGGCCGAAGCGCGACTGGAAACAGATGCTGTACCGGGTTTCATCGAGATTCAGCTCCCTGGCCAGCAGTTGTCCGGTGGCCAGGCATTCGTCGCGGTATGGGTCGCCCTGCTCGACCGATCGGATCGGAATTCCGTGGAAGCTCATGACCAGTTGGTACGCGGTACCGGGCTGTCCGTGAGTCATCCAGTGCTGGCGGACACTCGCGGCGAGCGCCTGGATGTAGTCCGGGTTGTCGGGAAAGCTGCGCACCGTGCGCAGTTCCGGCTGGCTGCGCAAGTTTCCAGCCCAGGCAAATGCGGCGTCGAAGGCGGTGGCCGTTGTGCTCGAGGAATATTGCGGGTAAAGCGGCAGCAGCAGGATGCGTGTGAACCCTTCGGCCTTGAGCCGGGTCAGCGTGGCCGGGATTGACGGTTGCCCGTAGCGCATCGCGTAATCCACGTGGACCGCATGCCCGGACTGGCCGAGGAAGCCGCGTAGCAGTTTGACCTGCTTCTCGGTGTGCGTCTTCAGCGGCGAGCCTTCCGGCGTCCAGATCGCAGCGTATTTTTCGGCGGATTTCTTCGGCCGCACGTTGAGAATCACACCGTTGAGGATCGGCCACCAGACGGCGCGAGGAATCTCCACGACTCGCGGATCGGACAGGAATTCCCTGAGATAGCGGCGGACGGCCGGGGCGGTTGGCGCGTCGGGTGTACCCAGGTTAATCAGCAGTACCGCCGTCTCGCCTGTCTGTCCCTCGTGATGCTTGGGTTCGGGCATCAGGCGCGGCATCAGGAATTGGCCTGGTAGGTCAGTGCCGAGGAAAGCAGCCGGGCCGTGATGTCGACGATCGGAATCACCCTTTCGTAAGCCATACGAGTCGGGCCAATCACGCCGACGGAGCCGACGATCTGTCCGTCAACCTCGTAAGGCGCGGTGATCACGCTGCATTCGTCGAGCGGAGCCAGCCCGGATTCTCCGCCGATGAAGATCTGGATGCCGTCGGCGCGATGCGACACGTCCAGCAGTTGCATGAGCGCCGTGCGTTGTTCGAAGAGGTCGAAAAGTTCACGCAGGCGCTTCATGTTCGAGGACAGTTCCTCGACTTCCAGGAGGTTGCGCTCACCGGAGATGACGTACTGGTCGTCGGTCCGGTTCATTGCCTCGTCGCCGGCGGCCAGCGCGGCGGCCATCAGATTCTGCAGGTCGCCGCGCAGCTTGAGCAGGTCTTCCTTGACGCGGTTGCGGATCTGCTCGAAGTCGTGTCCGGCAAAATACTGATTGAGGTAGTTGGTGGCGACGACGAGTTCCGACGCGGAGTAGGGGCGTTCGGTGAACAGGATGCGGTTCTGCACGTCGCCGTCGGTGGTTACCAGGATCAGCAGGATGCGTTTTTCCGACAGGCTGACAAACTCCATCTGCCGTATGCGCTGCACTTTGCGCCGCGGAGAAAGCACGATCCCGGCGAAATGGGTCAGCCCGGAGAGCAGATGCGATGCGCTGCTGATCAATTCCTTCGGTTGCGAAGGATGCAGCCGGCCTTCGATGGCGTGGATTTTTTCGCTCTCCAACGGTTGTACGGTGAGCAGGCTGTCCACGAAGAAGCGATAGCCGCGCGGCGTCGGTATCCGGCCCGCCGAGGTATGCGGACTGGCGATGAAGCCCAGGTCTTCCAGGTCGGCCATTACGTTGCGCACAGTCGCTGCCGAGAGGTCCAGGCCGGAAAATTTCGACAACGCACGCGAACCGACCGGCTGGCCGTCTGCAATGTAGCGTTCGATCAGGGTCTTGAGCAGGGTTTTGGAGCGTTCATCGAGCATGGGGATGATTCTACAAAAGAAAACGAAGACTTATAAGACTACGGCGCATCCGTGTCGCAAAGCCTTGGCGGGAATTTTATGCGGACGGCGGTAAATGAATTTGTGGTTTAATTCGGTTCCATGAACGACACCCCCTCTTCCTGTTCCTGCAGCAGCCTGTTTTCTCCGAAAACGATCGCGCTGATCGGAAAATACCAGAGCCGCGAAATTGCGGAGTCGCTGTCCCTTCTGGCCAGGAGCCTTCATGATCGCGGGATTGCGGTCCTGGTGGAAGAGGCGACGGCGAGTATTTCCAACGTCAATGTCGATCTTTGCCACTGGACGCGCTGCGATTATGCCGCGATCGGCAAGCAAGCCGATCTGGCGATCGTTCTCGGCGGCGACGGGACGATGCTCAATGCGGCGCGCCATCTGGCGGGCTATCGCGTGCCGATGGTCGGCGTTAACCAGGGGCGGCTGGGGTTCATGACCGACATTGCACGGGCCGACATGCTGACGTGCATTGATGACCTGCTGGCCGGCAAATTTACCGCGGAAAATCGGATGCTGCTGTCCGGCGAGATTACCCGCGACGGTCGGATTATTGCTTCGAACCTCGCGCTCAACGAGATCGTTGTGGATAAGGGGGCCATCGGCCGCCTGATCGACTTCGATCTGTATGTCGACGGCGAGTTTTTGTACAACCTGCGCTCGGACGGTTTGATCGTGTCGACGCCGACCGGGTCGACGGCGTATTCGCTATCGGCCAACGGCCCGATTCTTCACCCCCAGGTGACTGGTATCGCGCTGGTGCCGCTGTGTCCGCATTCGCTGACCAACCGCCCGGTACTGGTCGGCGACCGCAACGAAATCCAGATTCGCATCGTGCGGGCCGATGATTCGCGGGTGCACTTTGACGGCCAGGTTACCTTCGACCTGAAGCCGGGCGACGCGGTACACATCCGGCGCTCGGAAGATTCCGTGTGCCTGCTCCATCCGCCCGGTTACAGCTATTTCGCCATGCTTCGGGAAAAGCTGCACTGGAGTCGCCAGCCCGTTACGTCCTGATTATGTTGCAGCGCCTGACGATTCGCGATTTTGTCCTGGTCGACCGTCTCGAACTGGAGTTCCAGAGAGGGTTCGGGACACTGACCGGGGAAACCGGGGCGGGAAAATCGATCCTGGTGGATGCATTGGCGTTCGTCCTTGGAGAGCGAGCGGATGTGGGCATGATCCGTGCCGGTGGCGAGCGGGCCGAAGTGGCCGCTGAATTTGGTTTGGCTGATACGCCTGCTGTCGCCGGATGGCTGCGGGAACACGACATGGATAGTGAGGACGGGTTGCTGCTGCGGCGTGTGCTCGATGCCAACGGCCGCTCGCGTGCGTATCTCAACGGGTCACCGGCGACCGTCCAGCAGTTGCGCGAAGTAGCCGAACTGCTCGTCGATATCCATGGCCAGCATGCACACCAGTCGCTGCTGCGACCGGAGGCGCAGCGTACGCTGCTCGATTCGCACGCCCGCCTGGCCGATCTCGCCGCACAGGTGGGGGACGCATGGCGAAACTGGAGAGATGCTAAGAGCATGCTGGAAACGGCTTCGGCCGGGGTCGAGGCGTTGGCGCAGGAACGCGAACAGCTCGAATGGCAGGTGCGAGAACTCGAAGCGCTGGGCTTCTCGGTCGCGGAGTGGGATGGCCTGAACATCGAGCACAAGCGACTGGCGCACGCGGCCAGCCTGGTCGAGGGAGCGCGCTTTTCGCTGGCCACGCTGGGCGAGGACGATGCTTCATGCGAAAGACAGCTCGATGCGGCATTGTCGCGGCTGGATGCTCTGGCCTGTTTTGATCCCGCGCTGGAGGAAATCACTGGCTTGCTGCAATCGGCGCAAGCCGAAATGGCCGAGGCGCTTTCCGCGCTGCATCGCTACGCTGACCGGTTGGAACTTGATCCGGATCGTCTCGGCGAGGTCGAACGAAGGATCGAGGCGGTGCTGAACTGCGCGCGCAAATTCCGCTCGACCCCGGAAGAAATCCCCTCCTTGCTGGCGCGTTGGCAGGAAAGGCTGTCGGTCCTGGGCGAAGCCGCGGACATGGACGCGATGCGGGAGCGCGTGAAGGCGGCGCGAACACAGTACGACGGGGTCTCGCGAAAGCTTTCGGCGGCACGCGCTAAGGCGGCAAAGCTTCTTGGTGTTGAAGTCAGCCGGGTCATGCAGCAACTGGCGCTGGGCGGCGGAAAATTCGAGATTGCCCTGATTCCTGTCGAGGACGGCGGTGCGTTCGGGCTTGAGCAAATCGAATTCCGCATTGCCGGTTTGGCCGGCAACGAGTCGCGACCGTTGGCCAAGGTGGCGTCGGGTGGGGAATTGTCACGGATCAGCCTAGCCATCCAGGTGGTGACCAGCCAGGCCGCCAGTGTTCCGACGCTGGTTTTCGACGAGGTTGATGTCGGTATCGGTGGCGGCGTCGCCGAGGTGGTCGGCCGGCTATTGCGCGAACTCGGGGACGAGCGGCAGGTACTGTGCGTGACCCACTTGCCGCAGGTCGCGGCGCGCGCGAACTGGCAGTGGCAGGTGTCGAAGAGCAGTCTGGACGGGCAGGTGCGCAGCCGGGTCGTTGAACTGGATGACGACGGCCGGGTCGAGGAAGTGGCGCGCATGCTGGGGGGCGTGGAAATTACTGCGATCACCCGGCAACACGCGCGGGAAATGCTGGACATTCGCTGACCGGCGCGCGTCGTAAAGCTTCCGTTAGTTATTGAAAATAAACGGGTTATAGTCTATCCTTCGTCATGTGTTCGGTGTCGTTGGCGAGCATCTCATGGCGATCCAGGGCGTTTCCGGCAATGCTGCTCAGGCTGTTTATGGCTCCAGCACCTCGGTCGTGCAGGCGGCGAGGCGCGAGAAAGGTGGCGCTCGCGTTGAAAAGGACGAGTCAGCCCGTTCACAGCCGCAGCAACTGAGCGTCGAAGAGCAGCGTCAGGTTAGGGATCTTCAGGCGACGGACAGCAGAGTCCGCGCTCATGAACTGGCGCACATCGCGGCGGGCGGCGGGCTTGTGGAGGGAGGGGCAACCTATACCTATGCCACCGGGCCGGACGACAAACGTTACGCCGTTGCAGGAGAAGTTTCCATAGACACTTCTCCCGGGCGGACGCCGGAGGAGACAATTCCGAAAGCACAGCATATCCGTGACGCTGCGCTAGCCCCGGCCGATCCTTCTCCGCAAGATCGGAGCGTTGCTGCGGCAGCGACGCAGATGGAGGGAAATGCGCGTGCGGAACTGTCCGCACAGCGGCGGAGTGAAGCGCAAGGCACGGATGCGCGGGAAAGTACCGGTTTGTATCTTGGCGTGGAAAAGGATGGCCGCCCGAGTCTGGGGCGCAGCCTGAACGCATTTGCCTGATCAGTCGCTGCCGACTTCCACCGGAGATGATTGTTTTCCTTTGTGCGGGCAATCGGAACGAATGCACTCCGCGTACAGGTACATGGCGTGCGCCTGAATCGTGAAGCCGCGCTCTTTGGCAATGCGTTTCTGGCGCCGCTCGATTTCCTCGTCGTGAAACTCCTCGACATGGCCGCAGTTGGTGCAAACCAGATGATCGTGGTGCTGCACAGCCTTGCGCTCGAATACTGACTTGCCCGATTCGAAGTGATGCCGCTCAAGCAGGCCGGCCTGTTCGAACTGGGTCAGCGCGCGATAAACGGTTGCCAGGCCGATATCCATGTTTTCACTAAGCAGCAGGCGATAGACGTCGTCGGCGGTCAGGTGCTTGTCCTCGGATTTGTCGAAAAGTTCGAGAATCTTCATGCGCGGAAAAGTGGCCTTAAGTCCAAGGCTTTTTAGTTCAGTGGATTTGTTCATGACGTGTTCGACGAAGTAAGGAAACGTTCTTTCGGTTATGATATGCCGCTTACTATGACTCTCATCCGTAGCTCTAGTTTAATGCCAATCCTCCAATATTTTCCGAGAATCCTTTCAGGCATGATGTTGTCACGGCTCGCGCGGTTGCTTCCCTTTGTCTTGGTGCTTGCCGGTTGCTCCTGGGTTCCACGTCCAGTTACCGAATACAAGATCGACATCCAGCAGGGCAACGTCCTGACGCAGGATATGGTTTCGCAACTCAGGCCCGGACTGACCAAGGATCAGGTTCGGTTCATCCTGGGTACGCCGGTATTGATGGACATGTTCCACGCCAATCGGTGGGACTACGTATATCGTTTGCAGAAGGGCAGTACGGGCGAGGTCGAGATGCGGCAGTTCTCGACGTATTTCGATGCCAGCGACCGGCTGATCCGTGTCGGAGGCGACGTCGCTGCCTTGCAGGCGTCGGATTTGTCCGCCGATCCGGCGAGCAAGATGCGAGAGATCGATCTGGGGTCCGCACCCGAAGGCGCAGTGGCGCCTCCGATCGAGGAGAAAGGGTTTTTTGGAAAATTGATGGAAAGCGTGGGGTTCTGATATGAGCAAACTGAAAATCGCGGTGGTTGGAGCTACCGGCCGGATGGGTCGGATGATCATCGAGTCGGTGCTTAAGGACAATGCTGCCGAGTTGGTCGCTGCCATAGATTTGCCGGGCAGTCCCCTGATCGGCAAGGCCGCCGGTGAGCTGGTCGGCATGTCTTGCAGCGTACCCGTGACGGGCGATGTCGAGGCGGGAATCGCCAAGGCCGACTGCCTGATCGATTTCACGCGCCCCGAAGGAACGCTCGTTCACCTGGAGATCTGTCGTCGGAACAAGGTGGCCATGGTCATCGGCACCACAGGGCTGAGTGAAGAGGCCAAGCAAACTGTGGCCGAGGCTGCAAAGGACATCCCGGTGGTGTTCGCGCCGAACATGAGCGTTGGAGTGAATGTGGTTTTCAAGTTGCTCGACATGGCTTCACGCATCCTGTCGCAGGGATACGACATCGAGATCGTCGAGGCACACCACAAACTCAAGGTTGATGCACCTTCGGGCACGGCCTTGCGCATGGGCGAGGTGATTGCCGACGCCTTGGGGCGGGATCTCAAGAAATGCGCTGTCTATGGGCGTGAAGGGGTGACCGGCGAGCGTGATCCTTCGACCATCGGTTTTGCTACCGTGCGTGGCGGCGACATTGTCGGCGACCATACCGTGATGTACTGCGGGACCGGAGAGCGGGTCGAAATAAGTCACAAGGCGGGAAGCCGCATGCCGTACGCGCTGGGCGCGCTGCGCGCGGCGCGATTCCTCGCTGGCAAGCAGCAGGGCTTGTTCGACATGCAGGACGTGCTCGGGCTGCGCTAGTTGTGAAGATGCCGAAAAGGCGCCAAGCATAGGCTCCCAAAATCGGGTTTCTGATTGCCGAAAGGCGCTTTCTCGAGTACAATCCGAAAGTTTTCAATACATTAAGCGGGAGAGCAAATGCTCGTCCCGCTTTTGCATATCTAAGCTACGGAACTGGAGTCCTTCGTGCCATTGCTTCCCTCTCTTCCGCCCGCTGTTCTCGTCCTTGCCGATGGAACCGTCTTTCGTGGTTATGCGATCGGCGCGGCCGGCATTACTAGCGGTGAAGTCGTCTTCAATACCGCGATTACGGGTTATCAGGAGATCCTGACCGACCCGTCGTATTGCCGCCAGATCGTCACGCTTACCTATCCCCACATCGGCAACGTCGGGTGCAATGCCGAGGATTTCGAATCGCGTGCCAATTTTGCCGCCGGCCTGGTCATTCGCGATCTGCCGCTGCGCCCCGAGAGTTGGCGACTCCAGGATACCTTGCCTGATTACTTGAAAAAGCACGGAGTGGTGGCCATTGCCGGCGTCGACACGCGAAAATTGACGCGCATCCTGCGTGAAAAGGGGGCGCAGGCTGGCTGTATCATGGCCGGAGCACATCTGGAAACGCTCGACGAGGCAAAAGCACTGGCGGAGGCACGCGCTTTCCCGGGCCTGGCCGGCATGGATCTGGCCAAGGTGGTTTCGGTGGATTCGCCCTACGAGTGGAGCGAAGGTGAATGGACGCTGAAAGGCTATCAGGCTGCGCCCGAGGCCAAGTATCACGTGGTGGCCTACGACTACGGCGTCAAGCGCAACATTCTGCGCATGCTGGCCTCGCGCGGCTGCAAGGTGACCGTGGTACCAGCTCAGACCTCGGCCGACGACGTGCTCAAGTACAACCCGGATGGGGTTTTCCTGTCCAACGGTCCGGGCGACCCCGAGCCATGCGACTACGCCATCGCCGCCATCCGCGAACTGCTGGCCAAGGGTATTCCGACCTACGGCATCTGCCTCGGCCACCAGCTATTGGCGCTTGCCTCCGGCGCCAAGACCGTGAAGATGAAGTTCGGCCACCATGGCGCCAATCATCCGGTCAAGGATCTCGATACCCAGCAGGTGATGATCACCAGCCAGAACCACGGTTTTGCGGTCGATGCCGAGACATTGCCGGCTAACCTGCGGCCGACGCACGTGTCGCTCTTTGATGGGTCGCTGCAGGGTGTGGCGCGTACTGACGTGCCGGCGTTTTCCTTCCAGGGGCACCCGGAAGCAAGCCCGGGGCCACACGACGTGGCGTATCTGTTTGACCGTTTCATTTCGATGATGCAAGCCAGGAAGGCCGAGGGAAAGTAACTCATGCCGAAGCGTACAGACATAAAGAGCATTCTGATCATTGGTGCCGGCCCGATCATCATCGGCCAGGCCTGTGAATTCGACTATTCCGGCGCGCAAGCGTGCAAGGCACTGCGCGAGGAGGGATTCCGGGTGATTCTGGTGAACTCCAATCCCGCCACGATCATGACCGATCCGGAAATGGCCGATGTCACCTACATTGAGCCGATCAACTGGAAGGTGCTCGAGCGGATCATCGAGAAGGAGCGTCCAGATGCGCTGCTGCCGACGATGGGCGGCCAGACGGCGCTCAACTGCGCGCTGGATCTGGCGCATCACGGCGTGCTGGAGAAGTACGGCGTCGAAATGATCGGCGCCAGCAAGGAAGCGATCGACAAGGCCGAGGACCGGGAAAAGTTCAAGAACGCCATGACCAAGATCGGCCTGGGGTCGGCCAGGTCCGCCATGGCACACAGCATGGAAGAAGCGCAGCAGGTGCAGGCAGGGCTGGGCTTCCCGGTGATCATCCGCCCGTCCTTCACCATGGGCGGCTCCGGCGGCGGCATCGCCTACAACCAGGAAGAGTTCGTCGAAATCTGCAAGCGCGGCCTGGAAGCTTCGCCGACGCATGAGCTGCTGATCGAGGAATCGCTGATCGGCTGGAAGGAGTTCGAGATGGAGGTTGTCCGCGACAAGAAGGACAACTGCATCATCGTCTGTTCGATTGAGAACCTTGATCCGATGGGCGTGCACACCGGTGACTCGATTACCGTCGCGCCGGCGCAAACGCTGACCGACAAGGAGTACCAGATCATGCGCGACGCGTCGATTGCGGTGCTGCGCGAGATCGGCGTCGATACCGGCGGTTCCAACGTACAGTTCTCGATCTGCCCGACCGACGGACGCATGATCGTCATCGAGATGAACCCCAGGGTGTCGCGCTCATCTGCATTGGCTTCCAAGGCAACAGGGTTCCCGATCGCCAAGGTGGCGGCAAAGCTGGCCGTGGGTTACACGCTCGACGAACTGGCCAACGAAATCACCGGTGGTAAGACGCCGGCCTCGTTCGAGCCGTCGATCGATTACGTGGTGACCAAGGTTCCCCGTTTTGCTTTCGAGAAATTCCCGACGGCCGATTCGCGTCTGACCACGCAGATGAAGTCGGTCGGCGAGGTGATGGCGATCGGCCGCACCTTCCAGGAATCGTTCCAGAAAGCGCTGCGCGGCCTGGAAGTCGGTGTCGATGGGATGAACCAGCGCACCACCGACCGCGAGGAGCTTGAAAAGGAACTCGGCGAACCCGGCCCGGAACGCATCTGGTATGTCGGCGATGCCTTCGAGAACGGCTTCACGCTTGATGAAGTGCATAAGCTGACGCACATCGATCCGTGGTTCCTGGCGCAGATCGAGGATATCGTCAAGATCGAGATGCAACTCGACGACATGAAGCTGAACGACATCAATGCGCCGACACTGCGCGAACTGAAGCGCAAGGGCTTTTCCGATCGCCGTCTGGCCCGGCTGATGAAAACAACAGAGGCCGAGGTGCGGGCGCGCCGGCATTTGCTGGGTATCCGACCAGTTTACAAGCGGGTCGACACCTGCGCGGCGGAGTTCTCAACGAGCACTGCCTACATGTACTCGACCTACGAGGAAGAGTGCGAGGCCAATCCGAGCGATCGCAAGAAGATCATGGTTCTCGGCGGCGGTCCGAACCGCATCGGTCAGGGCATCGAGTTCGACTACTGCTGCGTGCACGCGGCTCTGGCGATGCGCGAGGATGGCTATGAAACGATCATGGTCAACTGCAACCCGGAAACCGTGTCGACCGACTACGATACCTCGGATCGTCTGTATTTCGAGCCTCTGACGCTCGAAGACGTGCTGGAAATCGTGGCCATCGAGAAACCGGTCGGCGTGATCGTGCAGTTCGGCGGCCAGACGCCGTTGAAGCTCGCGCGCGACCTTGAAGCCAACGGCGTGCCGATCATCGGCACGTCGCCGGACATGATCGATGCCGCCGAAGACCGAGAGCGCTTCCAGCAATTGCTGCACGAGCTGGGCCTCAAGCAGCCGCCCAACCGCACCGCCCGTACCGAAGCCGATGCGCTGCGCCTGGCCGAGGAGATTGGTTACCCCTTGGTCGTTCGTCCATCCTACGTGCTTGGCGGCCGGGCCATGGAAATCGTGCACGAGCCGCGTGACCTTGAACGCTACATGCGCGAGGCGGTCAAGGTGTCCAATGACTCGCCGGTGCTGCTCGACCGCTTCCTCAATGATGCCTGCGAGGTCGACGTCGATGCGCTCTCCGACGGTGAGCAGGTGATCATCGGCGGCGTGATGGAGCACATCGAACAGGCAGGGGTACATTCCGGGGACTCGGCGTGCTCGCTGCCGCCGTATTCGCTCTCGAAGGAAGTCCAGGACGAACTGCGGCGACAGACACAGCTCATGGCCAAGGGACTCAACGTCTGCGGGCTCATGAACGTGCAGTTCGCTATCCAGCACGATGTGGTCTATGTGCTTGAGGTCAACCCGCGCGCCTCGCGCACGGTGCCGTTCGTCTCCAAGGCCACCGGCCTGCCGCTTGCCAAGATTGCCGCGCGCTGCATGGCGGGGAGGTCGCTGGCGAGCCAGGGCGTGACGCATGAAGTGATCCCGCCGTACTTCTCGGTCAAGGAAGCCGTCTTCCCGTTCAACAAGTTCCCCGGCGTGGACACGATCCTCGGCCCGGAAATGAAGTCGACCGGGGAAGTGATGGGGGTCGGGGTTACGTTCGAGGAAGCCTTCGTCAAGAGCCAGATGGCGACAAACGTGAAGCTGCCTTCGACCGGCAAGGTCTTCCTCAGCGTCAAGGACTCCGACAAGGACAAAGTGGCGGCGATTGCCCGTGACTTGCACGAATCCGGTTTTCTTCTGCTGGCGACGCGAGGAACGGCGGCCACCATCTCGGCGGCGGGTATTCCGGTTGCACTGGTCAACAAGGTGACCGAAGGTCGTCCGCACATCGTGGACATGATCAAGAACAACGAAATCGCTCTGATCATCAACACGGTCGACGAGAAGCGCAAGGCCATCAATGACTCCCGCTCGATCCGCACGTCCGGACTGGCGGCGCGGGTGACCATGTACACGACCGTGTGGGGTGCCGAGGCTGCGGCGGTGGGTATCAAGAACAGGGGCGAACTGGTCGTTTACCCGCTGCAGGCGCTACACGCACAACTCGGTTAATATTCTTTTTTTTCCGCCGCCGGATCTGCACGTTTTCGTGAACCGGCGGTTTTGTTTTCTGGTAAAGAATGATGAACAAGATACCTCTGACAATTGCCGGCGCCGAGAAACTCCGGGCCGAACTGCAGCATCTGAAATCGGTAGAGCGTCCTAACGTGATTGCCGCGATTGCCGAAGCCCGCTCGTATGGCGATCTTTCAGAGAACGCCGAATACGATGCAGCCAAGGAACGCCAAGCTTTTATCGAAGGGCGGATCAAGGAAGTGGAGATGAAATTGTCCAATGCCCAGATCATCGATCCGCAACTGCTTGATGCCGATGGACGTTGCGTTTTCGGCGCTACGGTGGACCTCGAGGATCAGGATAGCGGCGATCAGGTAACCTACCAGATCGTCGGTGAGGACGAAGCCGACATCAAGACCCGAAAGATATCCGTAAATTCACCGATCGCCCGCGCCCTGATCGGCAAATATGCCGGGGATGTGGCCCAGGTGCAGGCGCCCGGCGGCTTGCGCGAATATGAAGTGCTGGAAGTGCGGTATGAGTGACCCGGAGTGAACGATGGAACGTGAGGGATTTGCCCCCATATTTCGCGTTTCATGTTTCACTCTCTTGGCGGTTACCCCTGATGGCTTCGCTTGGTCTTGCGCGGTTCGGCGCGGCGGCGGAGCACCGGGCGGGGTTTCGCGGGGGCGGCATCTTCGGGGGCAGGGCGCCAGACGACCAGTAGCTTACCGATATGCTGTACCGGTGCGGCCTCGAGTTGATCACAGATTTCGCGCAGGTAGCGGTCGCGTTCGTCACGGTCGTCGTTGTATACGCGGATCTTGATCAGTTCATGGCTGTTCAGGCAGACGCCAATCTCTTTCAATACCGTTTCTGTCAGTCCATTCTGGCTGATCGATACCACGGGATTCAGCGAATGGGCACGGGAGCGCAGGGAGCGCCGCTGGGCGGCTGTGATTTCAAGCATCGGATGTAACCTTTCAAAACGCCCATTTTACAGGGTTTGGCCCAATGAAACGAACCAGGACAAGCAAGGCGTGGATGCATGAACACGTCACCGATCCATACGTGCAGCGTGCCAAGGCAGAGGGATTCCGCTCGCGCGCCGCGTTCAAGCTGATGGAGATTGATGACCGCGATCACCTGATTCGTGCCGGCGAGGTCGTTGTCGATCTCGGGGCTGCTCCGGGAGGTTGGTCGCAGGTCGCGGCGCAGCGCATGAATGGCCGCGGGCGCGTGGTGGCGCTCGACCTGCTGGAAATGGACGGATTGCACGGCGTCCAGTTCATCCGGGGAGATTTCCGCGAAGAATGCGTGCTGCATCAACTGGAAGAATTACTGGCCGGAGAGCGCGTTGGGCTTGTCCTTTCCGACATGGCCCCCAATATATCAGGCGTACCCGTTTCCGATCAGGCGCGGATCATGCACCTGGCCGAACTTGGATTGGACTTTTGTCGCCACTGGCTGAAACCGGAGGGGGCTTTTCTGGTCAAAGTTTTTCAGGGCTACGGTTACGAGGATTTCGTGCGTGAGATGAAGCAGGTTTTCAAGACGGTGACGACGCGCAAGCCGGATGCTTCCCGGGACCGCAGTGCCGAAGTGTATTTGCTCGGAAAAGGACTGAAAGAGGGTTGAGCGCCCGATCTGACGGAATGGTCGGAGAAGGTTTAGAATGGCGTCTTTGTGAAGTGCATCCTTCCCCGGTCTTTTCGGGGAGCAACGAGGAAGAGGTACGGCATTGAATAACATGTTCAAGAATCTGGCGGTCTGGCTGGTGATTGGTCTCGTGCTGATGACCGTCTTCAACCAGTTCAATACCCGACAGGTCACCCAGGCGTCGATGGAATACTCCCAGTTCATGGAGGAAGTCGGACGCGGCTCGATTACCAAAGTTGTCATCGAAGGGCGTGTGCTCAAGGCGACAACCAGCGACGGACGCAAGCTCACCACGTATGCGCCGCCGGATCTGTGGATGGTTTCCGACCTGCTCAAGCATGGCGTAAAGGTCGAAGCCAAGCCGGAAGAAGAACAGTCCTTCCTGATGAACATCTTCATCAGCTGGTTCCCGATGCTGTTGCTGATCGGGGTCTGGGTGTTCTTTATGCGCCAGATGCAGGGCGGCGGCAAGGGCGGAGCGTTCTCGTTCGGCAAGAGCAAGGCTCGGCTTCTCGACGAGTCGACCAACAACATCACCTTCGCCGACGTTGCTGGTTGTGACGAAGCGAAGGAAGAGGTCGCGGAACTCGTCGATTTCCTGCGCGATCCGTCCAAGTTCCAGAAACTGGGCGGGCGTATTCCGAAGGGCGTGCTGCTCGTCGGCAACCCGGGGACAGGCAAGACGCTGCTGGCCAAGGCGATTGCCGGCGAGGCCAAAGTGCCTTTCTTCTCGATTTCCGGTTCCGATTTCGTGGAAATGTTCGTCGGCGTGGGCGCGGCGCGCGTCCGGGACATGTTCGAGAATGCCAAGAAACATTCTCCTTGCATCATCTTTATCGATGAACTCGACGCAATCGGGAAAGCGCGCGGCAACGTCATGGTGGGCGGCCATGACGAGCGCGAACAGACCCTCAATCAGCTCCTGGTCGAAATGGATGGATTCGATCCCAGTGTGGGCGTTGTCATTCTTGCCGCGACGAACCGGCCGGAAACCCTAGACCCCGCGCTGCTGCGGGCCGGAAGGTTCGACCGCCAGGTGCTGGTCGATCGGCCCGATGTAAATGGACGCGAAGCCATTTTGAAAATTCATGCACAGAAGGTCAAGATGGCCGCGGATGTCAACCTGGCGGTGATAGCACGAAAGACCCCCGGGTTTTCCGGGGCGGACCTCGCAAACGTCGTGAACGAGGCCGCTCTCCTGGCAGGGAGAAAAAGCAAGTCCGAGGTGGAAATGGAGGACCTGGACGAGGCTGTCGACCGCATCATCGCGGGCCTCGAAAAGAAAAACCGGGTGATCAACCCGAAGGAAAAGGAGATCGTGGCCTATCACGAAACGGGGCATGCCCTCGTGGCCGCATTTACGCCGGGGGCCGACGCGGTCCACAAGATCTCCATCATTCCCCGCGGGATCGGGGCGCTCGGGTACACCCAGCAGCTCCCCACCGAAGATCGCTACCTGATGACCAGACGCGAACTTCTCGGCAAAATCGACGTCCTGCTTGGAGGCCGAATGTCCGAGGACGTCGTTTTTGGAGAAATCTCGACCGGCGCCCACAACGACCTGCAAAGGGCAACCGAAATCGCCAGGGCCATGACGCTCGAGTACGGAATGGGCAAGACGCTCGGCCTCTCCACGTATCCACGGCAGAACAGGCCCATGTTCCTGTCCTCGGAGCAGGCGCCGTTCATCGGCAAGGAGTATAGCGAAGCGACGGCCGCCAAGCTCGACGAAGAGGTGAAGGAGCTTATCACCGAACGGGCTGTTGCCGTTAAGGAGCTTCTTTCGCAGAAAAGAGCGCTTCTCGACCGGATCGCTTCGGAGCTTCTCCATCAGGAGGTCATGGAAAGCGAAAGATTCAACGAAATCATCGGCGGGACGGCCGAACCCGGGATTGCCCCGAAAGCAGGCCGATGAAAACCTAGTCCGAGCCACTCAGGCAGCCGGGCTGAGAGCCTCTATTCATTTGAGAATGACGACCGGATTGGATGTTCAAACCGAATATTGGGACGGCGTCGCGAGGACCAAATCGTTCAGCATTCCGCTCGACATGGAGCGGTTTCTCCGGATCGTGCCAAAAACCGCCCGCATCCTGGACTACGGCTGCGGGTACGGAAGAACGTGCGCCGAACTGTCCTCGACCGGGTATACCGAAGTTGCCGGAGTGGACATCTCCGGGGAGATGATCAGGCGGGGTCTTGAAACCCATCCCGGCCTGAGGCTTCAAAAGATTGTCCCGAACAGCCTGCCGTATCCCGACTCCACCTTTGATGCCGTCATACTCTTTGCCGTCCTGACCTGCATCCCGACCGACGACGGTCAGAGGGCCCTGATCGATGAAATCCGGCGCGTGCTTCGGCCGCAGGGGATTCTCTACGTCAGCGACTTTCTGATTCAGCAGGATGAGCGAAACCAGGCGAGATATCGACATTTCGAGGGCAGGTACGGCCGCTACGGCGTTTTCGAACTGCCCGAGGGTGCAGTACTTCGCCACCATTTGCCGGAATGGATCGGGGAACTCCTACGTGCATTCAAGATATTCGAAGCCCTCGAACTCGACGTCACCACGATGAACGCCCACCACGGCAGAGTCTTCCAGCATTTCGCAAGGAAGATTTCGTGATGGAGATGTCGGCACGACCGTAGCAATTCAAAATAACCTGCTTGATCAATCTCTCCCCATAGCCGTCAACTTATATTGCCAAATGACTCATCATCGCCAGGAAATCAGGTACTGATGTGGGAGAGGCTTTCAGCCTCGATGCTTGCGGCTTGGTGTCCTTCAGGCTGAGAGCTATGAGTCCCCTGGTTGGACCAAGGTCCAATTGCCCCGGATGAAAATTCTGTATATCTATCTGCTTACAACCTCGTGATCCAAAGTCGTACCAATTTCGGATGTACAATTCAACGGTCGGAGGTATTGATTATGAAATTCATAAACACAATTTTCGTATCCGCCGTTTTGTTCGCATTTCTTTCGTCCGCCTGCATCTGCACGGCCGGGGCAACTGCCATCACGCGTGAAGAAACGATGCTGGGAGATNNAGGTTTCGTGATAGAGGCGGATGACGGCGATTATATCGTCCGGGGCACGGTCCCATCCAAATTCGTTAACAAGCTCGTCGTCGTCAGCGGCATCATCACGGAAAGCCCGAAGGGAGATGTTTTCGAAATAACGAAAATCGAAGACCTGGCGGATTCGGGTGACTGAGAATATATAAACCCGGCGCCTTCGGCTTCATGAAGGCGCCGGGTTTTACTGTCGCAATAATCCGGTTTTCTTCCCGGAAAAGCATTCAACCTATGCGGCAACTCCATTCTTAAATCGTATGAGGACGTCTCCGGCCTCGACTGCCTGCCCGGCATTTGCCAGCACCTCTTCGATAACCCCGTCCGTGGGCGACCCCACACCACTTTCCATCTTCATCGATTCGAGCACCACCAAATTCTGCCCGCGAAATACGCGATCACCCTTTCTGACAAGGACATCCACGACCAGTCCCGGCATCGGGCAAACAAGAACATTTTCAGAGGCCCTCTCCACCTTCGCGGGCATATACTTCAGAAGCTCCCATTCCTTGGGCAGGTACACCTCGAACAAACGGGTAATTCCGCTGAACGCAACGTAAATGAACGATTGTTCGACCCTCAGACGGAAACGATGAATCTGCCCGTTGATGACGATCTTCAACCTGCGCCGGTAGAATTCGAATTGGGGAGTCACCACTTCATACCGGTTGCCGCTCACGTAGATCATCCACTTGTTTGCCTCCGGAGATTTTGCCAGCAGCACATTGAACAGGGAGTCTCCCGAGCGGACCACGTAAGAATGGGTGCCATCATCGTCTCTCATGCCTCCTATCCGCGAGACCATGGGACGCAGCGACTCCCGTATGGCGACAGTCCGAACGTGATAGATCAATGCGGCGACGATAACCGCCATCTCGATATTGCGGGCGTCGGGGGGGATCTTCGGCGTACTTCCTTCGAAGTGCCGGCCGACGAAACCGGTGTTCAGGTTTCCAGCGGCAAATTCCGGGTGGGACAGCACGTTATTTACAAAATCGATATTTGTGACGACTCCCTCGATATGATACCCGTTCAGGGCTTCTATAAGGCTGAGACGGGCCTCATCCCTGTCCTTGCCGTGGCAGATAACCTTGGCGAGCAGGGAATCGTAGTAGATGCCGACCCAACTGCCCACGGTCACCCCGCTGTCCACCCGGACGTCTTTCCCCCGGGGCTCGGCATAACGGGTTATCATGCCCGTAGCGGGGATGAATCCCCGGGCGGGGTCTTCCGAGCAAATGCGCGCTTCTATGGCCCAGCCGTTGAATGCCAAATCCCGCTGTTCGAACGGCAGGCGTTCACCGGCGGCAATCCTCAGCTGAAGTTCCACCATGTCGAGGCCGGTAACACCTTCGGTTACGGGATGCTCGACCTGTAGCCGCGTGTTCATCTCCAGGAGATAAAAATTACGCTGAGTATCCAGGACGAATTCCACAGTTCCCGCATTCACGTAGCCGGCCTT
>DBMG01000157.1:24201-24651 GCA_002304785.1 Candidatus Accumulibacter sp. UBA704
ACGACGTTGCCGTATGAATCGGCGAATACCTGGATTTCGATGTGCCTGGGGTCATCGAAATAGCGCTCTATGAATATCCGCGAGTCTCCGAATGCCTTGGCCGCTTCCTGCATGCCGGAGGCCAGCGCCCCCTCCATCTCTTCCGGTCCGCGCACGATGCGCATTCCCTTCCCGCCGCCTCCGGCAGCGGGCTTGAGCAGTACCGGGTAACCGATGGTTTCCGCGACGGCGAGCGCTTCCTCGATATCCTTCAGCGCACCTCCATGCCCGGGAATTACCGGCACACCGGCGCTCGCTGCCAACTCCTTGGAACCGATTTTGTCGCCCATTTTGGCGATCACTTCGGCAGGCGGCCCGATGAACGTAAGCCCGGCAGACGCCACGGCTTCAGCGAACCGGGGGTTCTCGGACAAAAATCCGTATCCCGGGTGCACGGCGCCGCAGTTTGTG
>DBMG01000157.1:24744-24976 GCA_002304785.1 Candidatus Accumulibacter sp. UBA704
TACACGGCTACCGTGGCGATCCCCAGGCGCTTGCAGGTACGGATTATGCGAACGGCGATTTCGCCTCGATTTGCGATCAGTATCTTTTCGAACATGGTACACCTCACAGAGGAATATTGCCGTGTTTGCGCGCAGGCCCCTTGCTCTCCTTGCCATCAAGCACCTGGAGGGTGCGGATCAGCCGATGACGGGTGTCGCGGGGGAATATGACGTCGTCTATGTAGCCGCGCTG
>DBMG01000097.1 GCA_002304785.1 Candidatus Accumulibacter sp. UBA704
GCCAGAATCGCCGGCGTCGCAAACGGCAACTTGACCGAACGCGGGGCATACCCCCGCGAACGCCGCACAAGCTGCAGGCCGCCGGGACCGGAACAGGCGATGCTGTCTTCCACGCCGGTGACCAACGTCAGGTCGTGCATCAGGAAAGCATCCGCCAAACCGGCCAGGCGATCCAGCGCTTCGTCATTGTCAATGACCGGAGGTTCTCCGCTCAGGTTGCCGCTGGTCACCGTCAACGCCAACTCCTCGGCCCTGTCCAGCCACGTCGTGCCCTCGGGCCGCCCTGCCGCTTCGTGGAACAGCAGATATTGCAGCGGCGAGACCGGAAGCATGACTCCCAGCCAACCCAGATCAGGCGCCACGCCGGCGAGTGCCGCATCGCAGCGGCTGCGCTTGCGCAACAGGATGATCGGTCGCTCCGGCAGATTCAGCAGCCCCGGTTCGCCAACGCTGACGTGCACGACAGCCGTTGCCGAAAGCGCGTTGGCGAACATCACCGGGAACGGCCTGGCCGGCTGGCGCTTGCGTATCCGCAACAAGGCCACGGCTTCGACGTTGCGGGCATCGCAGACCAGTTGAAAACCGCCCGGTCCCTTGATCGCCAGGATCTTCCCCGCCTTGAGCAATTGCACCGCACCGGCGATCGCGTCGCCTTGGAATGCCGTACCGGTGGAATCGACAAGCGACAAACGCGGGCCGCATTTCGGGCAGCAAATGCCGGCCGTGTGCAGCCGCCGATCGTGCGGCCGCTGGAACTCGCCCTGGCACTTGCTGCAGGGAACGAATTCCTTGAAGGTGGTGCGCTCGCGGTCGAAGGGCAAGGTCTGGCAGACGGTATAACGCGGCCCGCAATGGGCGCAACTTGTAAAGGCGTAACGCCAGCGCCGCCCTTTCGGATCGAACATGTCATGCAGGCAGTTGCGGCAGACCGCCGTGTCCGGACCGATCATCGTAGACGCCCGCCCGCCGAGACTGTCGAGTATGGCGAAGTCCTCGGTTGCGCCGTTCGCCTCGACCGGACGTCGATGCACGGAATCGATGCGCGAAAAAGGCGGGGCCTCCTTTTGCAGCCGGTCTACCAGCAGATCAATTTTATGGTCCTGACCGCGAACCTCGATTTCCAGGCCCTTGGCGTCGGTACGCACCCAGCCGGTCAGACGGAGCTCCTTGGCCAGGCGCCACACCAGAGGGCGGAAGCCAACGCCCTGGACGACACCTGTCAGGCGAATGCGGTGACAGAGCACATTGCTTTGGGTTTCGTAAGTCGGCACGGGATTTTTCGGTCGGATTGATCGGCACGGTTTTTTCGCAGGGGCGGATTCTAGCGCATGACGTTGGCGAGGTGAATCCGTGGCATCCCTCATACGACACCCCAGCGCTGCTCGTCAACAGCGATTTCGTTCAGCGCAGAAGCAATCAATGACCAAAAAAAACGGCCACGGTTCATGCCGGGGCCGTCTGTCGGAAAACAGCGCGCTTACTTCAACGACAGTATCCACTGGATCATGTTGGTCACTTCGGCCTTGTCCTTGGTCTTGATGACCTTGTGCTCCTCCTCGGTGCCGTCCTCGAGCTTGACCTTCTGGCCGGTGGTGATCTGGGCCAGGATCTTGGCTTCGCCATCCGGCTTGCCGGCATACTTCTTGGCCACCTCCTTCAACGAGATGGCGTCCTTCTTCTTATCCACGGCATGGCACTTCAGGCAGCCTTCCTTCTTGGCCAGGGCTTCAGCGGCTGCCGCATCGGCGGCCTGGGCAACGGGAGCGCCGAGAAGAGCGGCCATGAGGCCGGTAGTGGCAAGTATCAGAGGTGTTTTCATGTGGAATCTCCTTGGGGTCAGGGATAAGTTGGACAGCGCCGGAACGCCTCAGTGCTCGTGCCAGCCGGTGATCATCATCTTGAACATCTGCCCGACCGTCTTGCCGGTGGTGCCGAGGTAGATGTGCGAGAGCAGGAAGAGCAGGAGGGCCACCGCCGCCAGGTAGTGCGTCAGGGCGACCGGCAGCAGGCCATCGAAACCGAACAGCGTGTCGGGTGCGAACTCGGGATACAGGTAGATCAGGCCGCTGATCAGGATGACCGGCAACAGCAGGTACATCACGCTCCAGTACGTCACCGCCTGCAGGGCGTTGAAGTGCTCTTCCTTGCTCGGTTCGTGCGGGTGCGGTTCGCCGCGGAAGACACCCATGCCGTACCACATGGCCTGCTCGAGGATGCGCTGCAGGATGCCGGGGGGTTTCGGCACGAAATGCCACCAGTTGCCGGTGACGATATTGGCGACGACAAAGAACAAATAGGCGCCGATGAGCAGGACGCCCGCGGTGTTGTGGATGCGCACGGCGAGGGCAAAATTGACCAGCGGCAGCGCCGGGTCGGCAAAGTGCACGCTCATGCCAGTGACGCCGAGGGTGAGGATGAGGGCGGCGTTGGTCCAATGCCAGATCCGAATCCACAGGGCCACGAGGTATTCGCGCTCAGCCATGGTGCTCTCCGTTCTTGCCGTCGTCGGCATCGCGCTGTGGTTCTTCCTTCGAACGCCTGCCGCGGGTGAGGAAGCGCCCCAGGCCATGGGCCAGCAGGCCGAGCAGCATGGCGGCGAAGGCGCCGAGGACCAGGGTGTCGAGCAGCGGGTGGCGGGTGGCGCCGGGGACGTAGGAGGTGGCCAGGATGACGCTGTTGGCGAAGCCCAGGCGTTGCTGTTCTTCCTTGACGAGGTGGCGGTAGAGCCGGGTCTTCAGGGCACTGCTGGCGCTGTGGCACGTGAGGCAGTCTTTCTCGGCTTTGTCCTTGGCCAGGATCTGGTGCGAGAGCATCTCGCCAGCGGCGACTTCAGGGGTGTGGCATTCGACACAGCGGACGGCTTTCCAGTGCAGGCGCGTGTTGGGCAGCCACGCGTGGATGTCGTCGATGGGCGGGCGGGTCTTCTTTTCCGGAGCGAACTTGGCGAACTGCTCGTCGGAGTCGTGGCAGCCGAGGCAGACGCGGTTGTCCTGGGCGACGATGCGCGCGGGGTCCTTCTGCTTGTCGGCGATACGCATCAGGTGGGGGTTGTGGCAGGTGGGGCAGGTGATCTTGTCGGCCAGTTCGGCATGCACCGACTTTTCGAACTGGGCTTCGATCAGGGTGGCTTTCTTGGAGTGGCAGTCGGTGCAGGTGCTGGTCGATTCCCTGGCGTCGGCCGCATGCGGGTGTTCGTCGTAGCCTTCGTTGTGGCACTTGGTGCACAACAGCTTCTGGTGGTCGGCCTGGTAGAAGGTTTCGGGGTGCTGCAACAGCCCGCGCAGTTTCCGGAGATC
>DBMG01000133.1:0-22015 GCA_002304785.1 Candidatus Accumulibacter sp. UBA704
GTGATGATGCCCTGCCGCGCGTAGTGGATCTGCGTCACGTTCCTGCCGGCCTTGGCGCGCAGCGGCTTCCTGTGCAGGCCGGGGAAACGCAGTTCGTCGAGCGACGTGTCGGCAGCGCGTTTCCGGCCGAATTCGGAGGAAAGGTCTGCAAGCGCTTCCGTATCGTTGCGCTCGGCAATCCATCCGGCGCGCAGCGCCGGCAGGCCGTTACGGATATCGATCCTCGCTGCCGGATCGGTATAGGGACCGGAACAGTCGTAAACGTAGATCGGGGGGTTCTTCTCGCCGCCGAACGCCGTCGGAGTGTCGGCCTGCGTGATTTCCCGCATCGGCACCCGGACGTCCGGTCGGCTGCCTTCCACGTAGATCTTGCGCGAATTCGGCAAGGGCTTGACGGCGGCTTCGTCGACGTGAGCGTCGGAAGCGAGGAACTTTTCGTTGGCGTTCATGGTGTTTCCTTGCAAAGCGACGCAGACTGCCGGCGTCGAAGGCCTAAAACAAGCAAGGGATGGCGAAGCGGGAAAAATGGAACGCGGCGATGCGATGACCTTCTGTTTCCCTACGACGGCATTACCCGTACAGGTTCAAAGGGACTGTCTCAGCTACGCCGGGAATCTGACAAAATCCGGCGCGGCACCCCTAAAGAGATTGCCTAAGTTACTGGAAATACAGACCTCAGGCAAGGCTCGATGACTTCGACTTGCGCCGGGCTACCGAAGTTTCCGCAATTTCCACTAAAGTATTGCCGAGGTTTTCCGTGAATTGGATGATGAGCATAAGAACAAGCAACGGGAGTTCCCCCATGCCCGCGAAAATCCTCGCCGCCTTCATCGTCGCGCTACTGCCTGCCGCGGTATCGGCGGCTTGGCAAACGGTGGCTGTCGAGCAAGGTAAGCGTGTCGAAATCGACCGGGAGAGCATCGTTACGGAACAGGGCACCACGATGACCGCCAAAGGGCGCATCGTCCTCGACAAACCGATCATGGACGCGAAGACATCGGCGGCCTATCGCATCATCGAGATCGAGAGCCGCTATGACTGCGCGGAACGTACCCATGCCACGTTGAAGCGCACCTATTACAAGGACGAGGGAGAGACTCTGCGCCAGGAGGAAGTGCGCAGCCCGTTCGAAATGCCGGTGCGCAGCGGCACCCCGGACGACCGGCTGCTGCGCGAAGTATGCCGGCCAAAAGGCAGTGCGCTGGGCACGCAGGCAGTCAGCAAGACTCTGGACAAGGTCAATGAACTCTCCGGCGATCTGCGCAAGGCCAACGAAGCACTGGTCGAACAGGCAGTCAGGAAGGACTTGCAACGCCTGACGCGGCAGTCCGCCCCCGCTTCGGCTGGAAAAGCAGCGTCGCCTGCACCGAAGAAGGACTCCGCGCACCCGGCGGCCACCATGTCCAAACCCGCGCCCGGAACGGCATGGTCCTACGAAGGCAGTGGCGGCCCGCAGTACTGGAGCCGTTTGCGGCCGGACTACGCGACCTGCGCTGCCGGCCACCGCCAGTCGCCAATCGACCTGCGCGATGGCATCGCCGTAGACCTCGAACCAATCCAGTTTTTCTACAAGCCGGCCGCCTACCGCGTAATCGACAGCGTGCGCCAGCTGCAGCTCGCCATTTACGGCGGAGGCCTGATGGTGATGGGCAAACAATACCGGCTCATGCGCATCGATTTCCACAATCCGTCGGAAACCGCCGTAGACGGAAGACTGTTCGACATGGAGGCGCAACTGGTGCATCAGGCCGACGACGGGAAGGTGGCCATCGTTGCCGTGCTCATGGAGAAGGGAACCGAGAACCCGGTGATCCAGGCTGCCCTCAACAACCTGCCGCTGGAAAGCGGGGGAGAGGTCGCGCCGCCCGGCCTGACGATCGACGCCAGCCAGTTGCTGCCGGCCAGCAAGAATTACTTCACCTTCATGGGGTCGCTGACCCACCCGCCCTGTACCGAGGACGTACTGTGGATGGTCATCAAGCAGCCGCAACAGGTTTCTCCCGAGCAGCTTTCAATCCTGCAACGGCTGTACAAACCCAATGCACGCCCGCTGCAGCCGGCCTTCGGAAGAATCGTCAAAGAATCGCGCTAGTCCGGCTGCCGAAGTCGTTGTGCTGGCAGCACCGGACAACCTCCTGGTCCGCGCTAGCCGTTTTTCCGCGTTTTCTGCATTTTCTCGAACAGTCGCGAAAAGGCACCTAAGATACATTCAAGTGCAGCGAACTTGCTCGCATGATCGCTTAAGTTGCGAAAAAAACCCTGAATTATCAATGCGATCGGAACCACACGTTAGCGCCTGTTCGGTTCAATCCTGTTACACTCGCGCCTGCAAAAAAACCGAAAACCGGAAAAAAATGGAGCGTCGAGCGGATTCGATCCGACGCCGGTGCCGGAAGTATTCGCATGTCAGGCGGCGGCCGAAATGCGACTGACTTGCGCGGCAAGCCCGACGCAACCGTAAACCTGAATCCTGTCATTCAGCAGAACCATCGAAGGAGACCATTCATGTCTTTCATGCAACGCATCATCGATTTCTTTTCACGTAAATCGACCGTAACCAAGGGCGGCGGCGACAAGGCCATCAGCAAGCAGAAGGCCGGCGGGAAAATGACCGCCCGCGAACGCATCGCCGCACTGCTCGACGAAGGTTCGTTCCATGAGTACGACCTTTTCGTCGAACACAAATGCCAGGACTTCGGCATGGGCGACAAGGAACTGGCCGCCGACGGCGTCGTCACCGGTTCCGGCACCATCGCCGGCCGCCCGGTATGCATCTACGCGCAGGACTTCACCGTCGCCGGCGGCTCGCTCGGCCTGATGCACGCGCGCAAGATCACCAAGGTGATGGATCACGCCATCAAGATGGGCGTGCCGATCATCGGCATCAACGACTCCGGCGGCGCGCGCATCCAGGAAGGCGTCAACTCGCTGGCCGGCTACGGCGAAATCTTCTACCGCAACACGCTGGCCTCCGGCGTGGTGCCGCAGATCTCCGTCATCCTCGGGCCCTGCGCCGGCGGAGCGGTGTACTCGCCCGCATTGACCGACTTCGTGTTCGTCGTCGACCAGATTTCCAAGATGTTCATCACCGGGCCGGAAGTCGTGAAGACCGTGCTCGGCGAGGAAATCTCCATGGAAGACCTCGGCGGCGCCCGCGTGCAGGCCGAGACGGCGGGCAATGCGCACTTCTTCGCCAACAGCGAACTGGAATGCTTCGAGCAGATCCGCACGCTGGTCAGCTTCCTGCCGGATAACAGCCGCAACAAGCCGGCGATCATCGAACAGAAGCGGCCAAAGGCGTCCTACAAGATCGAGGAGCTGATTCCCAAGGATTCCAAGATCCCGTTCGATGTGCGCGACATCGTTCGTGCCATCGTCGACGACTCGGAATTCTTCGAAGTCCAGGAACTGTTTGCCCCCAATGCGATCATCGGTTTCGGCCGCATCAACGGCGAGACGGTCGGCATCATCGGCAACCAGGCGCTGTTCCTGGCCGGCGTGCTGGACATCGACGCCTCCGACAAGATCGCCCGCTTCATCCGCTTCTGCGACGCGTTCAACATTCCGCTGCTGACGCTGATGGACATCCCCGGCTACCTGCCCGGCTCCGACCAGGAACACAACGGCGTCATCCGCCACGGGGCCAAGGTGCTCTACGCCTACAGCGAAGCCTCCGTGCCGAAGATCACCGTGATCCTGCGCAAGGCCTACGGCGGCGGTTACATCGCCATGTGCTCGCACCACCTGCGCGCCGACTTCGTGTTCGCCTGGCCGACGGCCGAAATCGCCGTGATGGGTCCGGAAGGCGCGGCCAACATCATCTTCCGCAGCGAGATCATGGCCGCCGACAACCCCGAAGAGATGCGCAAGCTCAAGGTCAAGGAATACACCGACAAGTTCGCCAACCCCTATGTCGCGGCGTCCAGCGGCTATGTGGACGCGGTGATCACTCCTGAGGAAACACGGGCTGCGATCGCCCATGCCCTGCAACTGACGCGCAACAAGCAGGAAGCGCGTCCGGACCGCAAACACGGTGTTCCGCCGTTCTAAGAGGAGAACGATCATGAGCGAACAACAATTTTGCGAGATCGCGCTGGAAGGCGGTACCTACGAGACGCGCTTGACGAAGAAGTTCACGCAGCGCAAACCCTATGAAAAGGATGATCCGCGCGTCATCAAAGCCCTGATCCCTGGAGTCATCGCCGAAATCGATACGCAGGTCGGCAAGGCGGTGAAGAAGGGCGATACGCTGATGATCCTCGAAGCGATGAAGATGCTGAACCGCATCAAGGCGCCACAGGACGGCACGGTCAAGGCGATCGGAGTCGCCGGCGGAGACAAGGTGACCAAGGGCCAGGTGCTGATCGAGATCGAATAGATAGCGGTAGCAACCCCTCCCGAAAACCGTGCCCGGCTCGCGCCGGCACGGTTTTTTTCATTGGGACAGGGGGTCGATCGGAAACCGGCTGGCCGCAGACAGGCAATCGCCCGCGGATGACTCGCAGGGCGTGTCGCCATCCGTACGCGAACAAGTGTTAACCGTCGCCAGCAAAGGCCTGCCGCAGCCCAGGCAGTAACCTGCCTCGTCCACCTGGCAATAGCCGATGCACTGGTACGAGTCTTCCTGCAAATCGTTCATGGCGCTCTCTGGGGACGATCGAGTCGGTTTGAATACTCAGACAAGTACGCAGCGCCCGGGTTCAGATTTCCCGGCGGAAGCTTCTATACTTTGCATCCCTTTCCTCCGTTTTCTCACTTCATGCGTTTCCAGAAAGCCATTGATCGGGCCCTGTGGCAGATCGCCGTCGATCTCTCCAACACCATGCCGGGCGAAGTGCAGTTCCAGCGGCTGGTGACGGCGATTGGCTCGGTGCTGCCCTGCGACGCCGTTTCCCTGATGCATCTGCAGGAAGGCACCCTGGTGCCGATGGCCAGTATCGGGCTGGCGCCGGACCTGATGGGTCGGCGCTTCGATCCGGTGGCGCATCCGCGCCTGCGCGCCATTCTCCAGGCCGGCAACCCGGTGCGTTTCCCGGCCGACAGCGACCTGCCGGACCCGTTCGACGGCCTGCTGACCGGCGACGCGGAGGGCGAAAAGCGCGTGCACGCCTGCCTGGGCTGCAGCCTGCATGTGGATCGCGAACTGGTCGGCATCCTCACCCTCGACGCGCTCGACGAGCACGCTTTCGACGACGTGCATGATTCGACCATCGGCGCCTTCGCCGCGCTGGCGGCGGCAACCTTGCGCAATGTCGCCCTGATCCGCGCGCTGGAACAAGCCAGCGAACGACAGCGCGCCATCGCCCGCGATCTGATGCAGGAAGCCTTCCGCCGCGAGGGCAACCTGATCGGCAACGGCCGGGCCATGCGTTATCTGCGCCAGGAAATCGCCGCCGTGGCAACCACCGATCTCGCCGTGCTGATCACCGGCGAGACCGGCACCGGCAAGGAGTTGGTGGCGCGCACCGTGCATGCGCAGTCGAACCGCAGCGAGCAGGCACTGGTGCAGATCAACTGCGCCGCGCTGCCGGAATCGGTTGCCGAAAGCGAACTTTTCGGACATCGCAAGGGCGCGTTCACCGGGGCGGTGGCGGACCGCGCCGGCAAGTTCGAACTGGCGCACGGCGGAACGCTGTTTCTCGATGAAATCGGCGAACTCCCGCTCAACCTTCAGGCCAAGTTGTTACGCGCCCTGCAGCAGGGAGAAATCCAGCGCGTCGGAGCCGATAGGATCATTCGCGTCGACGTGCGCCTGATCGCCGCCACCAACCGCGATCTGAGCCACGAGGTCGCGGCCGGCCGCTTCCGCAGCGATCTGTATCACCGTTTGCACGTCTACCCGATCGCCGTTCCCCCGTTGCGCGAGCATCGCGAGGATCTGGCCGTTCTGGCCGGCTATTTTCTCGACCAAGCCCGCCACAAGCTGGGCATCACGCGTATCGACCTGCACGCGCAGACTTTTCCGGCGCTGGCGGCCTATGACTGGCCCGGAAACGTACGCGAACTGGAGCACTTGCTGCTACGCGCGAGCCTCAAGGCGGCACAGCGCGATCCCGACAGGGTCGTGGTACGGCCCGACGACCTCGGATTGCCGTTCGCCTCAATCGACGAACGGCCCGGGGCGATAGCCGTGGCTTCCGGCTTGCCCGCGGCCGGATTCCGCGAAGTCGTGGAGACTTACCAGCGCCAACTGATTTCAGCGGCGCTCCGCGACAGTGGCGGCAACTGGACTCAGGCGGCCAGGCGCCTTGGGCTGGATCGAGCCAACCTGCAAAGGCTGGCCCGGCGTCTGGGGGTATGAATCGATTTCAGGCTGCTGCCGGCGGCCTTCCGGCCGTGCTCACATCGATGACGAAGGCTTGCCTTGGTCGTTCTTCATTTCTTCCGCCCGTTGCCGCATGGTTTTTCTCGGTGCCGTCAAATCCAGGGCAGGGCAGGACGTAGACGCTTCGTTGCTGATCACCAGATGCCCATTGGGAACGATCTTGCGAATTTCGTCCTGGAGCGACGGCGAATCCATCCTCACGGGTGGGGACATTCCCCGCCACACCAGTTCGTTGGTTGGCGCGAAGATCATGTAGCACGCGGAAGAAGCCGCCGTCGAAAAGACAAAGGCAAGCAGAGCGAGGATCAATTTCATCGTGAAGTTCCTTGATAAACGTGTGGCGGAATCGCAAAGTGCGCAAACTCGCTCCTATCGTAGCCAATCCAGCCAGTCGGGTACAGGCGATTTGCCCGTTTCCGTACGCATGCGCGCGCCAGCTCGCCCGAACAGCGCTATTTTCCACACACCAGCTGCCGAATCCTCTCGCTCGCACTGCCCAACGTGACGGCCCCCCATTCCGGATCCGCCAGTTGCTCTGACGCCACCCGACGGCCGTCGCCCATCTGTTCGGAATAGGCGTCGAGGGCAATCGTCCGGGAACGCGGCTGGACGCAGTCGTATTCGACCAGGGTCCTGATCGACCCGACCACCGTACGCTCATCCGCCCACTGCGCCGTGACGAAATCCATGAGTTGGAACACCCGAACCAGATCGCCGTTTCTCTGCAACGATTTTTGATCGACGTACAAACGGAAGTTTTCGTCCCGGCCAAGGGCTATCCATTCGGCCTGCGCGCTGCTGGCAAGAAGCCCACCCATCAGAAACACAACAATGGAGAGCAGGGCGCTAGGCGAATAGTCTTTGCGTGGCATGGTGTTCGGAGTAGTTTTTGTCCAAGTCTTTCTATAGTACCGGGGATTGCCGGGTTGCATCACCCCGATCGACTTCTGTTTCATCGCGATCGGGGAAAGTTCTTTTCCGCACGCCTGGCGGACATCTATGCTGGAATACAGGAATTGTTTTACCCATGAAGAGGAGTCTGGCATGAAACTGTATCGTAGGTTGTGCATGGCGGCGATGGCCGCGCTGCTGATGGTTACTGTTCCGGCCCCGGCCGCCGAGAAGGCCAAGCCGCTGATTGTCGGCATGGAACTGGCCTATCCTCCGTTCGAGATGACCGACCAGAGCGGCAAGCCGTCCGGGGTCAGCGTCGATATCGCCAAGGATTTGGCAAAGTACCTGGGCCAGCCGGTGGTGATCCAGAACATCTCCTTCGACGGGCTGATCCCGGCACTGAAAACCGGGAAGGTCGACCTGGTCATATCCTCGATGACAGCGACGGCCGAACGGGCCAAGTCGATCGATTTCTCGGACCCGTACATTGCCACCGGCCTGTGTCTTCTGCTGAAAAAGGATTCGACCGCGCAGGGCATCGCCGACCTCGACCAGGCAGGCGTGAAGGTGGCCGTCAAGAAAGGGACGACTGGGCACCTGTATGCCACCGGCAACCTGAAGAAAGCCGAGATCCTGGTACTGGACAAGGAGTCGGCTGCGGTACTGGAAGTCTCGCAGGGAAAGGCCGACGCCTTCATCTATGACCAGATGTCCACCTACCAGAACTGGCAGCGCAACCAGGCCACGACGCGAGCGATCCTCGAACCATTCCAGAAGGAAGCCTGGGCCGTGGGCATTCGCCAGGGCAACGACGCGTTGAAGGCCAAGGTCAATGCGTTCATCAAGGACTACCGCGAAAAGGGTGGCTTCGATCGGCTGGGCGACCGCTACCTGAAGGAGATGAAGGACGAGTTCAAGCGGCTCGGGTCGGCCTTCTTCCTCTGATCCGGGCGGGCTCCTCTTGAATTTCTTCTTCGCGCCGACGCGGGGACGGCCAATAGCGCGCGCCGCGCAGGTCGTTTCATGGGGACTGGTCGCCGTGCTGGCCGCCGCGATCTTCAGCTTCGCCTTCAGCCAGCTGCTCTACGGCTGGAACTGGGATGCCATCTGGCAGTACCGGCAGAAGTTCCTGCAGGGATGGCTGATGACCGTGGCGATTTCCGCCGCCTCGCTGCTGGTCAGCCTGCTGATCGGCGTGCTCACCGCGCTGGCCAGGCGCTCGGCCTTCCTGCCCCTGCGCTACTCCGCCACGCTGTATGTCGAAGCCATCCGCGGCACGCCGTTGCTGGTGCAGATACTGATCCTGTTCTACGTCGTAGCCAATGCTTTCGGCGTGGATAACCGCTATATCGTCGGCGTGCTCGCGTTGTCGCTGTTCGCCGGTGCCTACCTGTCGGAGATGATCCGCGCTGGTATCGAAAGCATTCGCGACTCGCAGCTCGAATCGGCGCGGGCCATCGGACTGACGCAGGCGCAGACCTACCGCTACGTCATTTTCCCGCAGGTGGTGCGCCAACTCATTCCACCGCTGACCGGCCAGTTCGCCTCGATCATCAAGGATTCGTCGCTCCTGTCGATCATTGCCGTCAGCGAGTTCACCCTCAACGCCCAGGAGGTCAACGCCTTCACCTACAGCACGCTGGAAAGCTATCTGCCGCTGGCGGCCGGCTACCTTCTGCTGACGCTGCCGATCTCGCTGATCAGCCGCGCACTGGAACGGAGATTCCATTTTGCGACTTGATTTGCGCGCCATCGGCAAGCAATTTGGAGAGCATCACGCGTTGCGCGATATCACGCTTTCGCTCTCGGATTTCCAGTCGCTGGGCATCATCGGCCCGTCCGGCGGAGGCAAGACCACCCTGTTGCGCATCATCGCCGGTCTGACCACGCCGGAGACCGGAACGCTGAGCATCAACGGCCAGCCGTTGGATTTTTCCGAGGAAGCGCTGCTCTCGCACCGCCGCAGCATCGGCACGGTATTCCAGGCCTACAACCTGTTTCCCCACCTGACCGCGCGGGAAAACGTCATGCTGCCGCTGGTCAAGGTGCACGGGCTGGCGGCGCAGGAAGCGCAGGAGATCGTCGGTGCCCTGTTCGAGCGCTTCCACCTCGCCGCGCATGCCCACCAGCGGCCGGGTGAGCTCTCCGGCGGCCAGCAGCAGCGGGTGGCCATCGTGCGGGCCATCGCCATCAAGCCGCGCTTCCTCATTTTCGACGAACCGACCTCGGCGCTGGACCCGGAAATGACCGCCGAGGTTCTCGATTTCATCGCCGAACTGCGTGACGAAGGGCGCGACCTGATCATCGTCACGCACAATATGGGCTTCGCCCGCGAAGTCTCCGATCGCTGCGTATTCATCGCCAACGGCCGGGTGCTCGAGCACGGGCCCTCGGCTGACGTGTTCGGCAATCCGCAACACCCCCTGCTCGTCAATTTCCTCGCCCGCGTGCTGCGCTATTGACGTTGAGTCAATTCGACTCAGAAGAGTCATATGGACTCAGGCTACAGCCGTGTCAAATTGACGCGTTTCGCTTTGTCATGACTGCCATTTCCTTAACAATCAAGTTGTTGGAAACCTGGCACGTTCTTCGCGATAGGTTCCCCGATCTTAAACTCAACAGACGAGGAATCCCCATGTTTTGCGTGCAATGTGAACACACCATCCGTACCCCCCAAGGCGATGCCGGCTGCAGTTTTGCGCGCGGCATGTGCGGCAAGACCAGCGAAGTTTCCGACCTACAGGACATGCTGGTGCATCTGCTGCAAGCCGTTTCGACCTACGCCGTCGCAGCACGCAAGGTCGGCATCGTCGACGCGGAAATCGATGCCTACGTCCCACAGGCCTTCTTCTCGACGCTGACCAACGTCAACTTCGACGGCGAGCGCATCATCGACTTCAGCCGCCGCGCCGAAACCTGCCGCAATGATCTGCGCGCTCGTTATGAATCAGCCTGCGCCGCGCAAGGCGTCACGCCGGAAAAGCTGCCGTCGGCCGCACACTACCGGCTGCCGGACGCCAAGACAGTGATGCTCAGCGACGCCCTGTCGTTCGCCCTGAACCGCCAAAAGAAGGAAGTCGGCGAGGATGTAATCGGCCTGCGCCTCCTGTGCCTCTACGGCCTGAAGGGTACCGCCGCGTACATGGAGCACGCCCGCGTGCTCGGCCAGACCGATGCCGAGGTCGCCGGCAGGTTCCACGAATTCATGGCCTTCCTCGGCACGCAGCCAGCCGACGCCGGCGCGCTGTTCCAGTGCGCGATGGACATCGGCACGCTCAACTACCGCGTCATGGAAATGCTCGACACGGGCGAGACCGAGACCTTCGGCCATCCCGAGCCGACGCGCGTCAACACGCAACCGATCACCGGCAAGGCCATCGTCGTTTCCGGCCACGACCTGCACGACCTCGAACTGATTCTGCAACAGACCGAGGGCAAGGGCATCAACGTCTATACGCACGGCGAAATGCTGCCGGCGCACGCCTACCCGGCCTTCAAGAAATACAAGCACCTCGTCGGCAACTACGGCACCGCCTGGCAGAACCAGCAGAGGGAATTCGGCGCCTTCCCGGGCGCCATCGTGATGACCTCCAACTGCATCATCGACCCGAACGTCGGTCAATATGGCGCGCGCATCTTCACGCGCAGCATCGTCGGCTGGCCGGGCGTGACGCACATCGACGGCAGCGATTTCACCCCGGCGATCGAGGCCGCGCTGGCGCAACCGGGTTTCGCCGCCGACGCGGCACCGGTCTACACCACCACCGGTTTCGCCCGAAACGCGCTGATGGGCGCCGCCCCGGCCGTCATCGAGCAGGTCAAGGCCGGCAACATCAAGCACTTCTTCCTGATCGGCGGCTGCGACGGCGACAAGACCCAGCGCAGCTACTACACCGACCTGGCCAAGGCCGTGCCGCAGGATGCCCTGATCCTGACGCTGGCGTGTGGCAAGTTCCGATTCAACACGCTGGAGTTCGGCGACATCAACGGCATCCCGCGTTTCCTCGACATCGGCCAGTGCAACGACGCCTACTCGGCGATACAGTTGGCGTTGGCGCTGGCCGATGCCTTCGGTTGCAGCGTCAATGACCTGCCGCTGTCGCTGGTGCTGTCGTGGTTCGAGCAGAAGGCCATCGTCATCCTGCTGACGCTCCTGTCGCTCGGCATCAAGGACATCCGCGTCGGTCCGACCGCGCCCGGATTCCTGACCGCGAACCTGATCGGCATCCTGAACCAGAAGTTCGGCCTGCGCCTCGTCTCGAACGTCGAAGATGACCTCAAGGAAATGCTGGCCGCCTGACGGGAAAATTCTTCCACCACAACGGGCACAGCGAACACGACGAAACCCGATCGAAGACGACCACGATCGGGAACGATTCGCCTCGTGAATTGCGCTGTGCCCGTTGTGTTCGTTGCAGTAAATCCATTCCTCACCTCTCCATGAACACCATCGCAGAACATCACCTTTTCTGGCAGGACGAATCGCCGCTCGTCTGCGTCGAACGCATCGAGGAAACGCGCGACGCGGCGACGTTCGTCCTGGCCGAACCGGCGGGGCGCTTCTTCCATTTCCTGCCAGGGCAGTTCGTGTCGGTCGGCGCGGCAATCGACGGGAAAACGCACTGGCGCGCCTATTCGATTTCTTCCAGTCCGGCCCGCCCCGAAACGCTTTCGATCACGGTCAAACGGGTCGCCGGCGGACTCGTGTCCAACTGGCTGCTCGACAACCTGCACGCCGGCTGCGCGATTCCTGCGCTGGCGCCGGCCGGTGAGTTCGCGCTGCGCCCCGGCGATGTGCCGTCCAGTCTCGCCTTGTTCTCGGCCGGCTGCGGCGTCACGCCGATGATGTCGATGACGCGCTGGTTGCTGGAAACGCGAGCGGCGACCGACATCCATTTCTTCCACAGCGCACGCAGCGAAGACGACTTCATTTTCGCCGACGAATTGCTGACGTTGGCGCAGCAGCACGTGAACCTCAAGCTGCATCTCTTCCTCACGCGCCCGCTGGGACGCATCGCCTGCCATCGCGGCCGTCTCGACGCCACACGCCTGCAGGCGCTGCTCCCGGAAAGAGAAGACACGCGCGCCTACCTGTGCGGCCAGGACGCCTACATGGACGCCGTCAGCGAGTGGCTGCGCGCCTCAGGCATGGCCGACGACGCGATCCGCCGCGAGAATTTCCTGCCGGTCCGCGCCGCCACGCCAGCAGGAGACGAGCGTTTCAACCTCCATGTGCCGGCATTCGGCAGGAGCTCCGAAATCGCTGCCGGCGAACTACTGCTCGACGTGCTGGAGCGCGAAGGACTGCCGATCATCGGCGCCTGCCGCACCGGCATCTGCGGTTCATGCAAGTGCAAGATCGTCGAGGGCGAAGTGGCAACGACCAGCGCCGCACCACTCAGCCCCGAGGACGTCTCCGCCGGCTACGTGCTGGCGTGCAGCGCGACGGCAAGAAGCGACCTGGCGCTACACATCGGCTGATTGCGCCGCCCTGTTCGGACCCGGCCGCTGTCGAGACAGCGCAACGTCCATCTTCCCCATCATTGAAGAACCGCCGTCAATGGGTTGCTTATCCTACTCGGCTCGGATTTAATGGGTAGTGGATGCACCGACAAACAGAGGTCACTGGGAGAGAAACATGGGCGGGCTCAATTCCTGGCGCGTTTCCACGCGCATGCAGTTGCTTATCGGGCTGACGCTGGTCGGACTGCTCGTGCTTTGCATCATCGCCTTGCTGCAACTCAAGAACGGGATGCTCGAAGACCGCAAGGAAAAGACCAAGAATCTCATCGAAGTCAGCGTGGGCGTCCTTGAGCACCATCACAAGCTGGCACAAAGCGGCAAGATTTCCGATCAGGACGCCATGCTGGCTGCCAAGGAAAGCCTGCGCAATGTGCGCTACGGCGCCAACGACTACTACTTCATCCTCGACACCAATCACAACTACGTGCTGCTTCCTCCGAGGACCGAGTTCGAGGGCCAGAACAAGGCGGACATGAAGGACGCCAACGGCAAGCTGCTGATTCAAGAGCTTGTCGCGGCGGCCAAAAATGGTGGCGGCTTCGTCGAGTACTGGTTCCCGCGCGCCGGACAGCAGAAGCCGGAACCGAAGCTCGGCTACGCGACCCTGTTCAAGCCGTGGGGATGGGTTGTCGGAACGGGCGTGTACATCGATGACGTCGACACCCAGTTCCGCCGCACCGCGATCGTGCTCGGTGGCGTTTCGGTCGTCCTGATTATCCTGCTGATCATCGTCGGCTGGCGGATCGCCTCCGGCGTGCTGAGGCAACTCGGCGGCGAGCCGACCGACGCCGTGGCGGTAATGCAACGCGTCGCCGACGGCGACCTGACCGCCTCGGTCAATACGGCGCCGCCGGGCAGCCTGCTCCACGCGCTTGGCACCATGGTCGCCTCGTTGCGCGAACTGGTCAGCCAGATCGACAGCAGCGCGACCATGCTCGTCGACAACGCGGAGCAGATCAACCGCGCGTCGAATGAGGTCTCCACCGCGGCCAACCAGCAGGCCGACGCGACCTCGGCAATGGCCGCCGCGATAGAGGAACTGACCGTCAGCTCTGCGCACATCTCGGACAGCGCGCGCGACACCGAGAACGATTCGCGCGAGGCGATGAATCTGGCCAGCGAGGGCAGCGGGCGCGTCAAGCAGGCCACCGAAGCGATCCAGAAAATCGCCACCACCGTCACCGACGCGTCAGAACGTATCCGGGCGTTGGAGGGGCGCGCGATGCAGATTTCCACGATCGCCAACGTGATCAAGGACATCGCCGGGCAGACCAACCTCCTCGCGCTCAACGCCGCCATCGAAGCCGCACGCGCCGGCGAACAGGGGCGCGGCTTCGCGGTGGTCGCCGACGAAGTGCGCAAGCTCGCCGAACGGACGTCATCGGCGACCACCGAAATCGAACAGATGATTGCCGGCATCCAGAGCGATACCGTCGGTGCGGTCGGCGCGATGAACGAGGCTCTACCGGAAGTCGAGCAGGGCGTTCAGCTCGCCGGTTCCGCCACCGAATCGCTGCAGTCCATCGAAAGCGGTGCCGGACGCACGCTGCAACGCATCCGCGAAGTCGCCGAAGCTACCCAGGAGCAGGGCAGCGCCAGCACCTCGATCGCGCAACGCGTCGAGCAGATCGCCCAGATGGTCGAGGAAACGACCGCGACGATCCGCAGCACGGCGGATACAGCGACACAGCTGGAGCAAATCGCACAGGGCTTGCAGGCGCAGATCCGGCGCTTCCGCGTCTAGGCCCGGCCCCCTCCGGAAACGCAAAAGGGCGGGAATTTCCCGCCCTTTTGCGTTTCCGCGCCACCGGCATCGGCTGCGTCAATGCGCCTCGTCCCAGTTGGCGCCGACGCCGACTTCGACCGCCAGCGGTACGCGTAGCTTGGCCACCTGCGTCATCAGCGGCGGCAACTCGACGCGCACGCGCACGAGTTCGTCGTCCGGTACTTCCAGCACCAGTTCGTCGTGCACCTGCATGACCAGCTTGGTGGCCAGTCTTTCGCGGTCGATCCAGCCCTGCACGGCGATCATCGCCAGCTTGATGAGGTCTGCGGCCGTGCCCTGCATCGGCGCGTTGATCGCCGCGCGCTCGGCGCCCTGGCGGCGGCCGACCTGCGCGGCGGTGATGTCGGGCAGCCACAGGCGACGGCCAAACACCGTTTCGACGTAACCGTTCATCTTCGCCGTGTTGCGCGTGCTCTCCATGTACCGGGCGACGCCGGGATAGCGCGCGAAGTAGCGCTCGATGTAGCTCTGGGCGGCGGAGCGTTCGAGGTCGAGCTGGCGCGCCAGGCCGAAGGCGCTCATGCCGTAGATCAGCCCGAAGTTGATGACCTTGGCCACCCGCCGCTGGTCGGGGCCGACTTCGAGCGGCGTGACACCGAAGATCTCGGACGCGGTGGCGCGGTGCACGTCCTCGCCGTGCGCGAACGCCTCCATCAGCCGCGCGTCCTCCGAAAGGTGCGCCATGATCCGCAGCTCGATCTGCGAGTAGTCGGCCGAGACGATGCTGGCGCCGGGAGGCGCGACGAACGCCGAGCGGATGCGCCGGCCTTCCGCCGTGCGTACCGGGATGTTCTGCAGGTTTGGGTCGCTGGAAGCCAGCCGGCCGGTGACGGCCACCGCCTGCGCGTAGCTGGTATGCACGCGCCCCGTTTCGGGATTGACCATCTTCGGCAGCTTGTCCGTGTAGGTGCCCTTGAGCTTGGCGAGCTGGCGCGACTCCAGAAGCAACTTCGGCAGCGGGTAGTCGAGCGCGAGTTCCGAGAGGACTTCCTCGTCGGTCGACGGCGTGCCCGAGGGCGTCTTCTTTTTCACCGGCAGGCCGAGCTTGTCGAACAGGATCTCGGCGAGCTGCTTGGGCGAGTTGACGTTGAATGGCTGCCCGGCCGCTTCATGCGCCTGCTGCTCCAGTTCGACGAGGCGTTTGCCGAGCTCCTGGCTCTGCCGCGCGAGCAGGTCCGAATCGATCAGCACGCCGTTGCGCTCCATGCGGAACAGGATGTCGCGCACCGGAATCTCGATTTCGCCGTAGATGCGCGACAGCCCCTCGCTGGCCGCGATCTGCGGGAACAGCCGGTCATGCAGTTGCAGGCACAGGTCGGAATCCTCGGCGCCGTACTCGGCGGCCTTGTCGACGGCGACCTGGTTGAAGCCGATCTGGCTCGCGCCCTTGCCGCAGAGATCCTCATAGGCGATCGTCTCCCGCCCGAGATGGCGCAACGCGAGTTGGCCGAGGTCATGCCCGCGCACGCCGGACTTGCCGGCTTCGAGCACGTAGGATTGCAGCAGCGTGTCGTGCGCCACGCCGGCGAGCGCGATGCCGTGGTTGGCGAGGACGTGCTGGTCGTACTTGAAATGCTGGCCGATCTTGGCGTGCGCCGGCGATTCGAGCCAGGGTTTCAGGCGCGCGAGCACGGCGTCGCGCGGCAGCTGCGGCGGCGCGCCTGGGTAGTCGTGAGCCAGCGGGATGTACGCCGCCTCGCCGGGGGCGACGGCGAAGGAAATGCCGACGATGCGCGCCGCGAAGGGATCGAGACTGGTCGTTTCGGTGTCCAGCGCAACAAGCGGCGCGGCATCGATCTTCGTCAGCCAGGCGTCGAATACCGGCCAGTCGGCGATGGTCGCGTAGTGCTTCGTGTGAGGAGCGAGGAGCGATGGAGGCGGAGTCGGCGCCGTGGCCGCGGCAGCCGCGCCGGCCGGGGCGCTGACCTCCTTGAGCCACGACTTCATCTCGTAGCGGGTGAACAGCTCGATCAGCTTCTCGCGCTGCGGTTCGCGCGGCGCGAGGTCGGCGGGCTGCACTGGCAGGTCGAGGTCGCAGCGCACGGTCACCAGCTTGCGCCCGAGCGGCAAAAAGCCGAGGGCGGCGCGCAGGTTCTCGCCGACAACGCCGCCGATCTCGCCGGCCGCGGCGATGACGCCGTCGAGCGAACCGTACTGGGCAAGCCATTTCACCGCCGTCTTCGGACCGACCTTGGCCACCCCGGGCACGTTGTCGACCGCGTCCCCGATCAGCGCCAGGTAGTCGACGATGCGCGTTGGCGGCACGCCGAATTTCTCCTGCACGCCCGCCTCGTCGAGCGTTTCGTTGCTCATCGTGTTGACCAGCGTGACCTGCGCATCGACCAGCTGCGCCAGATCCTTGTCGCCGGTCGACACCAGCACGCGCAGTCCCTGCGCGGCGGCCTGCCGGGCCAGCGTGCCGATGACGTCGTCGGCCTCGACGCCCTCGATCGTCAGGATCGGCCAGCCGGACGCCTCGACGCAGGCGTGGATCGGCACGATCTGCGCAGCGAGGTCCTCCGGCATCGGCGGCCGGTGCGCCTTGTATTCGGGATACCAGTCGTCGCGGAAGGTCTTGCCCTTGGCATCGAAGACGCAAGCCTTGTAAGCTATGTCGTGCGCCTTGGTGTCGCTGTCCAGACGGCGCAGCATGTTCAGGACACCGTAGATGGCTCCCGTCGGTTCGCCCTGTGAATTGCGCAGGTCGGGCATGGCGTGGAAGGCACGATAGAGATAGGACGATCCGTCGACCAGCAGCAGGGTAGGCATAGTTGAATACGAAACGAGTGTGAAATGACCGAAAAAGGAAAGATCCCCCTTCTGGCGGACCCCAGCGCCTCAAAATTCACGGCCTCACAGGAGGCCTGGCGGGTGTTCGGCATTATGTCAGAGTTCGTCGAAGCCGCGCAGCGGCTGGCCGAGATCCGCCCGGCGGTATCCATCTTCGGCAGCGCGCGCACGGCGCCGGACTCGCCCTACTACCAGCTGACCGAAATCATCGCCCGCCTGCTTTCCGACGCCGGTTTCTCGGTTATCTCCGGCGGCGGCCCGGGCATCATGGAGGCCGCCAACAAGGGAGCCTTCCAGGGCAAATCGCCGAGCGTCGGCCTGAACATCCAATTGCCGCACGAGCAGCGATCCAACAGTTATCAGGACATCTCGCAGAGCTTCAGGCACTTCTTCGCGCGCAAGTACATGTTCGTGCGCTTCGCCAATGCCTACGTGGTGATGCCCGGGGGATTCGGCACACTCGACGAACTGCTGGAGGCCCTGACCCTGATCCAGACCGGCAAGGCCCGCAAGATCCCGATCATCCTGGTGCATGAACCGTTCTGGCGTGGCATGGTCGATTGGTTCAAGGCCACGCTGGTCTGCGAGAAGATGATCGATCCCGAAGATATCGACCTGATCCAGGTCATCGACAAGCCCGAAGACATCGTCGACGCGATCTTCAAGCACTACGAGTCGCGCGGCTTCGCCCCACTGCCCAGCGAGCGGGAGATGCTACTCAATCTATAATACAATCAGTACTCATAGCCCACCGGATCTTCTGTCATGCGCAGCCTTCCCCTCGTCGTCGTTTTGCTCGTCCTCGGCAGCCTTCCGGCCTTTGCCCAGACCAGCGCCCCCGCCGTTCCCGATGCGCGTCCTCCCACGCTGGCGCCGGTGGAGGACTCGATCGAACCCCAGGTCACGATCCGGCAACGCGAAGGAGACACGATCGAGGAGTACCGGGTCAATGGCCGCTTGTACAAGATCAAGATCACCCCGCTACGCGGCGAACCCTACTTCCTCATCGACCCGCGCGGCGATGGCTCGTTCGTCCCGATGGATGGCCCGGGGACGCCGGGACTGAGCGTTCCGCACTGGGTCATCGGTACGTTCTGAGCATTCCCCGGCATCTGCCGAAACACTCCAGCTTCATGGACTACTTCCCCATTCCCGCTCCTGCATTCGACGGCCGGAGCCGTACGGTTGGCGTCGGCGCGGCATTCGACTGGCTGCGGCTCGGCTGGGGCACGTTCATGGTCAACCCGGGGCTGTGGGTCGCCGCTTCGGTCATCATGATCGTGGGTTTTCTGGCCCTCCTCGCCGTGTGGCTGGCCGGCCCGCTGCTGGCCTGCCTGCTGGCACCGGTCCTGGCCGCCGGTCTGCTGACCATGTGCCGCAAGGCCTCAACCGTCGACAGCTTCGACCTGCAGGATCTGGCCAGCGGATTCAGGGCCGCCACGACACCGCTGGTCATGCTCGGGCTGATTTTCATGGTGGCCATGGCCGCCATCAAACTGATCGTGTTCGCCCTGTTCAGCGGATCGGTCGCCGGCGGGTTGCTGATGCCCGGCGTTACCGGCCTCGGAGTGCTGCTCGGCGGATCGCTGCTGGCCGTGCTGCTTTCGTCGGTGTTGCTCATCCCGCTGGCAATGGCCTTGTGGTTCGCCCCCGCGCTGGTCATGTTCAACAACATGCCGCCGGTCGAAGCCTGCAAGGCCAGCCTCAACGCCTGCCTGAAGAACATCGTGCCGTTCCTGATTCTCGGCCTGATCCTTTTCGTGCTGTCGTTCTTCGCCGCCCTGCCGGTCGGCCTCGGCTTTCTCGTCCTCCTGCCCGTGCTGTCCGGCGCGGCCTATGCTTCCTACCAGGATGTTTTCGTTGCGCACTGACGCCTATCTGACTCCATGCAAGTATTGACACTTCCGGCCAAACGCGGCCTGAACTGGCTTATCGAGGGCTTCGCGATCTTTCGCCGGAAGCCGGCATTGTTGAGCTTTCTGGTGCTCGGCTTCTGGCTATCCATGGCCGTCGTCTCGGCCATTCCCTATCTGGGCCAGATGGTCAGTTTCATACTGATTCCGGTCTTTTCGGTCAGTCTGATGAACGCCTGCCGGCTGATCGACACGGACGCCGAACTGCCGCCGCAGATTCTTTTCAGCGGCTTTCACCGCAATCTGCAGACGCTGCTTGCGCTGGGCGTTGTATACGTCACCGCCAGCCTCATCATCCTCGGACTGTCGGCGCTGTTCGACGGCGGCCTGCTGTTCCGCATGCTCGTTCTCGGCGCCATGCCCGACCGCGATGCGCTGGCCGACACCTCGGTATTCATCTCGGCACAACTGGCGATCTGCCTGCTCATCCCCGTGATGATGGCTTTCTGGTTCGCGCCGGTCCTCGCGGCATGGCATGACATGGCAGCCGGGAAATCGCTTTTTTTCAGTCTGATCGCCTGTGCGCGGAACTGGCGGCCGTTCCTGATGTATTCGCTGGCCGTCGGCATCATCGGCGTATTCGTACCGCGCATGACCAACGCCCTGCTCGGCGGCGGCGAAGGCATCGGCCAGATACTGCCGTCCCTCATCACGGTGGCGATCAGCCTGGTCCTGCTCCCCACCCTGTACGCCAGCTTCTACATCAGCTACCGGGATATCTTCGTCAGCCTGCGCGATGAAGCCTGACACGACTGGCAGGCCGCTCGGCGTCTTCGGAGGCACGTTCGATCCGGTTCATTTCGGACACCTGCGCCTCGCCGAGGAAGCCGCCGACGCGCTGCAATTGGAGCGTGTGCGCTGGATCCCTGCCGGACAGCCGGCCTTGCGCGATGCGCCGCGGGTCGGCCCGGCGCAACGGCTCGACATGGTGCGCCTGGCCATCGCCGGCAACCCGCGCTTCGAGCTGGATCCCGCGGAAGTCGACACCGCGCAAACCAGCTTCACCGTGCCCACCCTCGAAAGGCTGCGTCAAAGCGGCGCTTGCGGCCCGGACCGGCCGCTGGTGCTGCTCGCCGGGGCCGACGCTTTTGCCGGCATGGCCGGCTGGCACCGCTGGGAAACCCTGTTCGAACTGGCCCACGTTGCCGTCGCCCATCGGCCCGGCTATGCCATCGAGGCGAAATACCTTCCGCCGGCCCTGGCCGACGTCTTCCGGCGCCGTTTCTGCGACAATCCGCGCCTGCTGCGGGATACGCCGGCCGGCCGCATCGTGACCTTCGCCATGACGCCGCTCGACATCTCGGCAACAAAGATCCGCACGCTGCTGTCGAAAGGCTTGAGCGTGCGTTATCTGATGCCGGATGACGTCATCGCCCATATCCATGACCATCGTTTCTATACGGAGAATTGAACCGCCAATGAAAGCCACCCATCTCGAAAAAATCGTCGTGGCCGCCCTCGAGGACATCAAGGGCAAGAATATCGAAGTGATCAACACCGCCAAACTCACGCCGCTGTTCGAACGCATCGTCATCGCCAGCGGCGACTCCAATCGCCAGGTCCGCTCGCTGGCACGCAACGTCGAGGACAAGGTGCGCGAAGCGGGGGCGGAAATACTGTCCACCGAAGGCGAAGACGGCGGCGAATGGGTGCTGGTCGACCTCGGCGACGTGGTGGTGCACATCATGCAGCCGGCCATCCGCAGCTACTACAACCTCGAAGAACTGTGGGGCGGCAAGGGTCCGGAGCGTGTGCGCAAGGCGGTCGGCGCCAGCGCGTGAGCACATGAGATTGGGCATCCTCGCCGTAGGCCACAAGCTCCCCGACTGGGTTGCCGCAGGCTGTGCCGAATACATCAAGCGCATGCCGCGCGAACTGCCGGTGTCGGTCACCGAGATCAAGCCCGAACCGCGCGGCACGAAGAGCCGCGAACAGTTGCTGGCCGCTGAAAAGACCCGCTTGCAGGCCGCCCTTCAGGGGTACGCCCGGACGGTCATCCTGGACGAACGCGGCACCGACCTGACCACTCTGAAACTCGCACAGCGCCTTGAAGACTGGATGCGCCGGGGAGGTGACACGGCGTTCGTCATCGGCGGCGCCGATGGTATCGACGAGGAGCTCAAAGCCAGCGCCGACGACGCCATCCGGCTGTCCAGCCTGACCCTGCCGCACGCCATGGCCCGCCTGGTGCTCTGCGAGCAGATCTACCGCGCCGTGAGCGTGGTCCGTAACCACCCCTATCACCGCGAGGGCTAGCCGGCATGCCTTTTGACACACGCAATCCCCGCCTCTACCTGGCATCGCGCAGCCCGCGCCGCCGCGAACTCCTGACCCAGATGGGCATCCAGTTCGACACGCTGGCCTTTCGCGCACCACCACGCCAGGACGATGTCGACGAGACGGCCCACGAGGGCGAAACGCCGTTGGTCTATGTCGAGCGTGTTGCGCGCCTCAAGGCCGAACACGGCTGGCGCACGGTGGAAATGCGCCGGCTGATGCCTCAGATCGTGCTGGCGGCGGACACCACGCTCGAGTTCGACGGCGCAATCATCGGCAAGCCGGTCGACGCCGCCGACGCACGTGCCATCCTGCGCCGGCTGTCGGGCCGGACGCACCAGGTCCTTACGGCGGTTGCCGTGGCCTTCGAAGGCCGCATCGAATCGGCGACGTCAATCAGTGACGTGACCTTCGGCCATCTCACCGATGGCGACATCCGCCGCTACGTCGCCAGCGGCGAACCGATGGACAAGGCCGGAGCCTACGGCATCCAGGGCCGTGCCGGAG
>DBMG01000133.1:22043-34995 GCA_002304785.1 Candidatus Accumulibacter sp. UBA704
CGGTTCGGATTTCCGCTATAACCCGTTGCGGATAGGCGTACAGCGCGTTTTCCGGTACAGTCTGCGGGAAGTAAGGCACGCTGGAAGGCGAGAAATGCTGAAATCACTGTTTGGCAAGAATTTGGGCTCTTCCAAGGAAGAACACGCCGGGCATGGCGCCGCGGCGAGGATCGATCCGAGCCGGGTCAGAACGCTGATCGAGTTTTTCCCGATCGGCAAGAAACTGCGTTACTACCCTGAGTTCAACAAGGACATCGTCCTCGATACCCTGATCGTGGCCTACTGCGTCAATGGCCATTTCGTCTATTCGCTGGAGTCGATCGAGACCGATGCCGACGGAACGCCGACCGCATTCGTGTCGGGCGAGAACGAAATCCGCATTCCTGCCTCCGGAATCAAGCTGTTCCAGCTGCTGGTCCCCGATACGTCCGACCTGGAAATGAAACTCGACTATCTGCGCCGCGCGCAGATCAGCCGCCACGGGCAGTTCAGCAAGGGCAACTACATTTCGCTGATGTCCAACGCCGGAATCAAAGGCGTCTCGACCGTCGATACCGAGGTCGCCAAGCAGGTCGTCCTGCGTGACGGCCCCTACGCGCAGATGAACATGGTCCTGCTCACTCCGGAATTGAACACGCTGTCGGTCACCGATCAGCGCAGGAAGCCGCGAACCAAGACCAACGTGCCGGTGACCGTGCTGGTTCCGACCGAGAATTACTCGGGGCAGTGCACCATCGTGGACATCTCCGACGCCGACCTGCGCATCCGGCTGAACGAAAAAGGAGAAGCGATCCCGCCGGTTTACAAGGGCGATGCGATGATCGTCGACATCCGGCTCGGCGAGGCCGAACGGCATTACTCGGTCAAGGGCTCGGTCATCCGGCGCTCGTCGGAAACCTGCGTCATCCGGCTGGATGGGCAGATCCGCGACGGGCGGCTGTTCCCGTTCAGCCCGCTCGACCTGCTGGAACTCAAGGCCGGCCTGCTCAATTACGGCAAATAGGAAGCAATCAGTTCGGCGGCCTCGGCCGCTCCGTCGGGACGAGGGACGGCAGGTCGGCTTTGTTGCCACAGTTGCTCCAGCGCCGACTGCATCCTGCCGCTCATCAATTCCGCCTCACTGATTTCCGCGCAACGGGCATTCTTCGCCAGCCAGTCGATCAGGCAGTCCTGCTCCGGCCAATCGTCCCGCCGCACATACAGCACCGGAGTGCCGTTGCACGCGGCTTCGGTGAAGGTACCGTAGCCCGGTTTGGTGAGCACGGCGTCGACGCTGCGCAGCAGATCGGTGAAGTTCATGCACAACGGTTCGAGTGCAGCCATGTCGCCGCGCGCAATTTCCCAGCTTTCCGGGACCAGCCAGCGCAGCCCCGGCATGACTGGCCAGCGGGCAGCGTTCAGGTTCTTGTCGAAGCCGCCGAAGGCCACCAGCACGATGCGCTCTTTCGGAGCCGCACCCAGCTGCGCTACCAATTCCCCACGGCAGTCATGGCCAAGCGCGGCCACCGGCGCGATGCTCCGCGTGTTCGCCAGCTCAGGCATGGGCATGGCCGGCGTCAGGCGCAGGAAGCACTTGGCGCCGCGATAGGCGGCCAGGATTTCCTGATGAATCGTTCGCGCCCACGGCTCCTGGCCGAAGACGTGGTCAAACAGGTCTGCCCAGTTCAGCGAACACATCGACAGTGCCGGAACGCCCAGCGCAGCCGCCCCTGCCAGCGGCAGATAGGCCACGTCGGTGAGCACCAGATCGGGAGCCAAGCGGCGCAATGATCCCGCCTCGTCCGCAACGCGCTCGGGCCAGTCTCCGTGCCAGTTGCGGTAGGCATTGGCCGTGGCTGCGTGATCGATGCGCACGGCGTCGAGCATGACAAAGCCGAAATCACTGCGCCCGACGAGATGCTCGAACGGAGCGGCGATACGCGCTCGCATTTTTTCCGGCGGCAGGCCGGAGCGAATGGTCAGTCGCAGTTCAGGGCGGATGCGCGCCAGTTGGTTAAGAATCGGCGCGACCTGCGCCAGATGGCCGAAGCCGTGGGAGGAGATGTCGACAAACAGATGCGCCATCGAATAGCGGCTCAAACAAACCGCGCCAGCAGGGCGCCCGACAGTTCTTTGGGCAGCGGAATCCATACGCGATGGCCGTTGCCCGGTGCCACGGCGATCGGCGCGCCTTCGCCGCTTTCCATCCCCTCCAGCACCACTTCGAAGTTACCCGACGGATGGATGACTTCCAGGCAGTCGCCGACGGCGAAACGGTTCTTGACGTCGATTTCGGCGAGACCCCGTTGCGCGTCCCAGCCAACGACATCGCCGACGTAAAGGCTGCGGCCGGACTCTGAATGGCCGCGCAGGTAATTCTGCATTTCCGAGTCATGGTGACGCTGGTAGAAGCCATCGGTGTAGCCACGGTTGGCCAAGCCGTCCAGCTCGCCGAGCAGGCGCGGGTCGAAGGGGCGACCGGCGACGGCATCGTCGATGGCCCGGCGATAGACCTGCGCGGTACGCGCCACGTAGTACGGGGATTTGGTGCGGCCCTCGATCTTCAGCGAATCGACACCGATCTCGACGAGGCGCTGGACGTGCTCCAGCGCGCGCAGATCCTTCGAATTCATGATGTAGGTGCCGTGTTCGTCCTCCTCGATCGGCATCAGTTCGCCGGGACGTTCCTGCTCCTCCAGCAGCCAGACCTTGCGCGCCGGATGCGTGTCGCCGCTGGCGTCTTCCTCGGCGTCCTTGATCTTGTAGTCCCAGCGGCAGGAATTGGTGCAGGTGCCCTGGTTCGAATCACGCCGGTTGAAGTAGCCGGAAAGCAGGCAGCGCCCGGAGTAGGCGACACACAACGCACCGTGCACGAAAACCTCCAGCTCGATGTCCGGGCATTCCTGGCGGATTTCGGCGATTTCCTCGAGCGACAGTTCGCGCGACAGGATGATGCGCGAGACGCCGAGCTTTCGCCAGAAGCGCACCGCGGCAAAATTGACGGTATTGGCCTGTACCGACAGATGCACCGGCATCTCCGGCCAGCGTTCGCGCACCAGGTCGATCAGGCCGGGATCGGCCATGATCAGCGCGTCCGGCCCCAAGGCAACGACCGGCTCCATGTCGGCCAGATAGGTGCGCACTTTGGCGTTGTGCGGCAACACGTTGCTGACCAGGTAAAGCAGCTTGCCGCCGCCGTGCGCCTCGGCAATGGCCTGGCCGAGCTTGTCCAGGCTGCCGAATTCGTTGTTGCGCACGCGCAGGCTGTAACGCGGCTGGCCGGCATAGACGGCGTCAGCGCCGAAGGCGAACGCATTGCGCATCATGGCCAGGGAACCAGCAGGGGCGAGCAACTCGGGGGAAAGACGAACTGGCATCGGGGGCATGGAGCTTTTCAAAGGAACGGGTAGAATGCGGCAACCCTTGGATTTTAACCGTTTTCCCTGAATTGGCCGTTCATGTCAGAGTCCTTTCCCGAAGATATCCTGATCAACTTCACCCCGCAGGAAACGCGCGTCGCCGTCATGTACCAGGGCGTGGTGCAGGAACTGCATATCGAACGCAACGCCAGCCGGGGGCTGGTCGGCAACATTTACCTCGGCCGTGTCGTGCGCATCCTGCCCGGAATGCAATCGGCATTCGTCGACGTCGGCCTGCAACGCACGGCGTTCCTGCACGTCGCCGACATCTGGGAGACGCGCAGCCCCGGCGAACCGGCGCGACCGATCGAGCGAATCCTGCACGAGGGCCAGAGCGTTCTCGTGCAAGTCATCAAGGATCCGATCGGCACCAAGGGCGCGCGGTTGTCCACGCAAATTTCCTTAGCCGGCCGCATGCTGGTTTATCTGCCGCAGGAAAAGCACATCGGCATTTCCCAGCGCATCGAGAACGAGAGCTACCGCGACGCGCTGCGCGAGCAGATCGGCCGGCTCGTCTCAAACAGCGAGCAGGGCGGCTACATCGTGCGGACGATGGCCGAAGGCGCGACCGACGAAGAACTGGCCAACGACATCGAGTACCTGCGCAAGCTGTGGTACGACATCCAGGCCGAATCGAAGAAGATCGCGCCGCCCGGACTGCTTTACCAGGAGCTGTTTCTCGGTCTGCGCGTGTTGCGCGATTTCGTCAACGCCAACACCATGCGCATCGTCATCGACTCGCGCGAGAATTTTCAGAAACTGTCGTCCTTTGCTTCCGAATACACGCCGACCGTGCTGCCGTTGCTCAATCACTACATCGGCGAACGTCCGCTCTTCGACCTCTATGGCATCGAGCAGGAAATCGAGAAAGCATTGGCCCGGCGCGTCGATCTCAAGTCCGGCGGCTATCTGATCTTCGACCAGACCGAAGCGATGACCACCATCGACGTCAATACCGGCGGATTCGTCGGGGTGCGCAACTTCGACGACACGGTATTCAAGACCAACCTTGAGGCGGCCCAGGCGATCGCCCGCCAGCTGCGCCTGCGCAATCTGGGCGGCATCATCATTACCGACTTCATCGACATGGACAGCGAGGAGCACCGCTCCGCCGTGCTCGACGAATTCAACAAGGCGCTGTCCAGCGACCACACGCGCCTGACGGTCAATGGATTCACCGCGCTCGGCCTCGTCGAGATGACACGCAAGCGCACACGCGAATCGCTGGCGCACGTCCTGTGCGAGCCATGCCCGACCTGTAGCGGCCGCGGCGAGGTCAAGACGGCGCGTACCGTGTGTTACGAAATCCTGCGCGAACTGCTGCGCGAGGCGCGCCAGTTCAACGCGCGGGAATTCCGCATCCTCGCCAGCGTCCCGGTCATCGACGTCTTCCTCGACGAGGAGTCGCAGGGGCTGGCCATGCTTTCCGACTTCATCGAGAAGCCCATTTCGTTGAAGGCCGAAACCAGCTATTCACAGGAGCAGTACGACATCGTTCTTTTGTAGTCTCGCCGGAATCTCGGCCCTTGTTTGAATCAGGAACGCCATACCCCAGTACGGAAAGTCATTCATGAAGATCAACTTGCCAGTGACTCAATCCGAGATTCCCTTCCCGAAGGGGCGCTATATCGTCTCGCGCACCGACCTGAAGGGCATCATCACCCATGTAAACGACACGTTCGTCGACGTCAGTGGTTTCTCGCGCGAGGAGTTGATCGGCAAGAACCACAACATCGTGCGTCATCCGGACATGCTGCCCGGCGCTTTCGCCTGGATGTGGGACACCATCAAGCAAGGTCGCCCCTGGCATGGCGTGGTCAAGAATCGCGCCAAGAGCGGCGACCATTACTGGGTGGACACCCTGGTCGTTCCCGTCCTGAAAAACGGAGCAGTCAGCGGTTACATGTCGGTGCGCTCCGAGCCGACCCGCCAGCAGGTGGCCAGAGCGGAGGATTTTTACCAGAAGCTCAAGGACGGCCGCGCATCGATTCCCAGGACGCCGTTGCTGCAACGGATCTCCCTCAAGACAAAGTTTTACGGGCTGCTGTCATTGCTGATCGCCATGCAGATCGCCGGCGGCGTGGCGCATCTGTTCGCGCCGGCGCTCGGCCTGTCCACCGCCGGCGCCAACCTGCTGCTGCCAACGTTCTGGGGCGCCAGCATCATGGCCAGCGCGGCCCTGCTGCTGACGCAGCGACAGGCACTCGGGGTCATGGACCGCATCGTCGGCCGGATGCAAAACATCATCGAGGGCCGTCTCACCGATGCCATCCCGCTCACCCGCGAGGATGAACTTGGCCGGCTCAACGACGCACTGGTCATCATGCAGACGCACCTCAAGGTGATGATGTCGGAAATCGTCGAGGCAGCCAACCTGATCGGCGACAGCGCAGGGGCGCTGAACGCCGAAATGGAACAGACGCGCCAGGCCACCGAACAGCAGTCGGGCGCTGTGACGCGCATCGCTTCGGCAGTCGAGGAACTGGTCACTGCCGTTGATGATATCGCCGACAACGCGCAGAAGGCGGAGCACGCGGTGGAGGCTTCGCGCAGCCTGCTTGGCCAAGCCACCTTGAGCATGCAGGACAGCCAGGCGGCCACCTCGAATGTGGTCACGACTGTCAGCGCGGCGGGCAGGACAATGGCCGACCTGTCACGATCGATCCAGTCCATCGAGAAGATCACCCAGGTCATCCACGGCATTGCCGACCAGACCAATCTGCTGGCACTAAATGCCGCCATCGAGGCCGCACGGGCCGGCGAATCGGGACGCGGCTTTGCCGTCGTGGCCGACGAGGTACGCAAGCTGGCCGAGCAGTCCGCGCGGCAGACAGCGGAAATCGCGGCCAGTGTCCATGACATCCAACGCGTCACGCAGCAGGCGCTGAGCACCATGGAATCGGCCGGCGAACACGTCACGACCACGGACTGTGCCGTGCAATCGGCGCGTTCGGGGCTCGACTCGGTAGCCAGCAACGGCGACGCCGTGGCGCAAATCGCACGGCAGATCGCCGACGGCACGCGCCAGCAGTCGTCCACCGGAACCGAGATCGCCGGACAGGTCGAGGGTATCCTCGGCGGCATCTCCAAGACCAGCTCGGCCATTTCCGAAGTCACCGAACGGACCGTGCTGATGCGCACGGCCGCCAAGCAACTGCGTTCGCTGGTTGCGCATTTCCGTTACGCCCGTTAGCGGCTATATTGGGAAACATGCCGACACGCTCGACGATCATCGCTTGCGGACTGGCCATTTTCCTGGCCGCCTGCGGCAGCACGCCTCCGACTCCGGAACAGGCCACGCCCGCGTTATCGTCGCGCCCGGCCGGGCTTCCCGGCGTGGGGCACGAGATCGCGCTCTATGCGCTCGGACTGATCGACACCGGCTACCGCTTCGGGGGCAAGAATCCGGAGGCCGGCCTTGATTGCAGCGGGATGGTTTCCTACATATTCGGCCAGGCATCTGGCCTGAAACTGAACGGCAGTGCGGCCGACATCGCCCGCGCCGGACGGCCGGTCAGGCGCGGGGAACTGCGGCCGGGCGATCTCGTCTTCTTCAATACGCGCAACGCCCCGTTCACTCACGTTGGCATCTACATCGGCGATGACCGCTTCGTCCATGCGCCGTCGTCGAACGGCCGCGTACGCATCGACCCGATGAACGCGCCCTACTACGCCCAGCGCTTCGACGCAGCACGGACGTATTTCGACTGACCTCCGGGGCGCGGCCCCGCGGACCGTGTCGTTCTTGCCGCCAGATTTCCGTCGTTGACACCCCGGCCATCGTCGGCGGCCCTTCAGTCATGGAAATCTTTACACCATTTTTACTTTTGGAGCGGGACAATTCGCTTACCAAAAGTCGAAGGGCCGGCTCCGAACGCCGGGCACATCATGACGACAACATCCAAGCATCTCAGTGTACCTCACCCGGATCTGCGTGATTGGCAACGCCATGCGCTGACCATTCTGGCCTGTGCCGTCACCACATTGATTACGACACCATTGATCGGGCTGCTCGATCTGGCCAACATCGTGATGCTCTTCCTGCTCACCGTCCTGCTCGTCTCCGTTACGCTCGGACTGAAGCCGGCGCTGCTTGCCGCCTTCCTCAGCGTCGGCCTCTTCGATTTCTTCTTCGTTCCGCCGCGTTTCACCTTCGTGGTCAATGACGGGCAATATCTCGTCACCTTCGCCGTCATGCTGGTAGTGGCCATCATCACCGGCCGGCTGGCAGGCGGCCTGCGCCGGCAGGCGGACGATTCGGCGGCCGAGGAACGGCACGCCCGCGCGCTTTCCGAAATGGCGCGAGAGCTGTCCGGCGCCCTGACCCTCGAGCAGGTCATGGAAATCACCCGTAGCTTCCTGCATCGGCTGGCGCATGCTCGGGGAGACATCCTTCTGTATGACAAAGGTGGCGCGCTGCTTCCGAACACGGCGACAGGTTCGCCGACCCTGACCATCGAACCGCGCCTGGCCACCATCGCATACGAGCAAGGGAAACCGGTCGAATGCTCGCTGCTCGTCGACAGCGGCTACGCGGCACTTTACCTTCCCCTGAAAGCCCCGATGCGCGTGCGCGGCGTCATTGCCGTAGCCCCGGAGGAAAATACGCCAGAAGCCTTGCACGCCCAGCGTGCGCGGCTGGAAACCATGGCATCGCTCGTGGCCATCGCCGTTGAGCGCATCCATTACGTAGACGTCGCCCAGCGCACCCAGGTGCAGATGGTTTCGGAACGCCTGCGCAGTTCGATCCTCTCGGCCGTATCGCACGATCTGCGCACGCCGCTCACCGCGCTGGTGGGCCTGGCGGATTCACTGGTGGTCAGCAAACCACCCCTGGGCGATGCGGCCCGCGAATCGGCGGAGGCCATCCGCGAGCAGGCCGAACGCCTTTCCGGACTGGTCGGCAACCTCCTTGACATGGCCCGCCTGCACGCGGGGGATGTCACGCTGCACAAGGAATGGCAACCCGTCGAGGAAGTCATCGGCTCCAGCATCAAGCTGCTCGGGCGCGCGCTGGCCGAACACCCGGTGCGGGTGACCCTGGCCGATAACCTGCCACTCGTCGAGTTCGATTCCGTCCTGATCGAACGCGTGTTCTGCAATCTTCTGGAAAACGCCGCCAAGTATTCGCCACCGGGCAGCGCCATCGAGATCGGCGTGATCACGCGTTCCGACCTGATGGAGATCACGGTCAGCGACCGCGGTCCGGGCTTTTTGCGAGTGGGTGACGCAGCGCTGTTCGACATGTTTGTGCGCGGAGAGACGGAATCCGCAAAGCCCGGCGTTGGGCTCGGACTGGCCATCTGCCGCGCGATTATCGAGGCGCATGACGGTTCGATCGCCGCGGCCAATCGCCCTCAGGGAGGCGCCAGCGTCAGCTTCACGCTTCCGCTCGGCGAACCGCCGGTCATCGAGGAAGAGCCCCTGCCGGGTGGAGAAGGAGATGCGTCATGAGCGCCGCGAACCCCGCGAACCCCATGGTGCTCGTCGTCGAGGACGAAAAGCAGATCCGCCGCTTCGTGCGCACCTCGCTCGAGGAGGAAGGATGCCGCGTGTTCGAAGCCGAAACCTCGGCGCAAGGACTTCTCGAAGCCGGCAGCCGCAAGCCCGATCTGGTGATGCTCGATCTGGGCCTGCCGGACGGCAATGGCGTCGATTTCATCCGCGACCTGCGCGGCTGGTCGGACGTACCCATTCTCGTGCTGTCCGCGCGCTCCAACGAAAAGGACAAGATCCAGGCGCTGGATGCCGGAGCCGACGATTATCTGACCAAGCCTTTTGGCGTCGGCGAACTGCAGGCGCGAGCACGCGCCCTGCTGCGCCGGCAGAGTCGCGGCGAGGAAGCGTCCCCGCTCTTCGCATTCGGCGAGGTCACAGTCGATCTTTCGCGCCGCCTGGTCGCGCGCAACGGAGAACCGGTACACCTAACGCCGATCGAATACCGCTTGCTCTGCGTACTCCTGGCCAATACCGGCAAGGTGCTGACGCAACGTCATCTGCTGCGCGAGGTGTGGGGTCCGTCCAGCGTCGAGAGCTATCACTACCTGCGCGTTTATGTCGGCCATCTACGTCAGAAACTGGAAATCGACCCGACCCAGCCGCGCCACATCCAGACGGAAACAGGTGTCGGCTACCGCTTTCAGCCCTGACCTGCACCTCAACCTCCTGTAAATATTTCCGGAAATCAATATGAGTCATGCTGCCGGCGTCCATGATCGGGCGCAATTCAGAACCCTTACTCTCGCCGCGCTCGGCGTCGTCTATGGCGACATCGGCACCAGCCCGCTGTACGCCATTCGCGAAGTCTTCGCCAGTCCGCACCACCCCGTGCCGATCACGCCCGACAACGTACTCGGTATCCTGTCGCTGGTATTCTGGTCCCTGATGCTGGTCATCAGCGGCAAGTACGTATCCTTCATCATGCGCGCCGACAACCGCGGCGAGGGCGGCATCATGGCACTCATGGCGCTGGCCCTGCGCAACGTCGGCGAAGGGCGCAAGCGCAATTTGATCCTCATGCTCGGCCTTTTCGGCGCCGCCCTTTTCTACGGCGACGGCGTCATTACGCCGACGATCTCGGTGCTTTCCGCCGTCGAGGGCCTGGAGGTAATCACTCCGGCATTTAAGCCGTTCGTCATTCCTCTTGCCCTGGTCATCCTGATCTTCCTGTTCGTCATCCAGCGGCACGGAACCGCCAATGTCGGCAAGCTGTTCGGTCCGGTCATGATCCTGTGGTTCACCACGCTGACCGTGCTCGGCGTGAAGGCCATACTGCTGGAGCCGAGCGTTCTGCGCGCGCTGAACCCGGGCTGGGGCATTTCGTTCCTCGCAGCCCATCCGGTGCTCGGCTTCTTTTCGCTCGGCGCGGTGGTACTGGTCATTACCGGCGGCGAAGCGCTCTACGCCGACATGGGGCACTTCGGACGAAAGCCGATCGCCACGGCCTGGTTCGGGATGGTCCTTCCCGCGCTGCTGATCAACTATTTCGGCCAGGGCGCATTGCTGCTCGACAACCCGGCGACCATCGAGAACCCGTTTTACCTGCTCGCCCCCAACTGGGGGCTCTATCCCCTGGTCGTTCTCTCGACGGCCGCCACGATCATCGCTTCACAGGCCGTCATCTCGGGCGCCTTCTCGATCACCCTGCAAGCCATGCAACTCGGCTATTCACCGCGCTTCGAAGTCCGCCATACCTCGGCAAGCCAGATGGGCCAGATCTATCTGCCGGCCATCAACTGGCTGCTGCTGATCGCCGTCATCGCTGCGGTCATCGGCTTCGGCTCGTCCAGCAACATCGCTGCGGCATATGGCATCGCGGTGACCGGCACGATGTTCATCACCAACCTGCTGGCCTTCGTCGTCGCACGCAACGAGTGGAAATGGGCGCTGTGGCGGACGCTGCCGTGCGTGGTGCCGTTCCTGTTCATCGACTTGGCCTTCTTTTCCGCCAATTCGACCAAGATCCTCGACGGCGGCTGGTTCCCACTGGTCTTCGGCCTGCTGGTGTTCACCGTGCTGAGTACCTGGAAGCGCGGACGGCAGGTATTGCACGACAAGCTCGGCCAGGATTCGATCCTGCTTGCGCCGTTCATCGAGAGCCTCGCGCTCGGCGGCGCCACGCGCGTTCCCGGCACTGCGGTATTCCTCACCGGCCGCCCGGAAGGCGTGCCGCGCGCCATGCTGCACAGTCTCAAACACTACAAGGTGCTGCACGAGCGCATGGTGATCGTGACCATCCGCATCTTCGACGTCCCCTACGTTCCCTCGATCGACCGTGTCGAGGTCAAGCCGCTCGGCCAGGATTTCTGGCAGGTGACCGTCCAGTACGGTTTCAAGGACGAACCCGACCTGCCCGAGGCGCTGACCCACTGCGCCCAATTCGGCCTCGAATTCGACATGATGGACACCTCGTTCTTCCTCGGCAGGGAAACGCTGATCCCACGCTTCGGCAAGGAGATGGCTTACTGGCGCGTGCTGCTCTTTGCAACCATGTTCCGCAACGCGACCAGCATCACGGCATTTTTCCGGATTCCTTCCAATCGCGTGGTCGAACTCGGTTCGCAGGTCGTCATGTGAGCGCGGCGGCGCCAGAGCCAAAGCGCCCGCTTCATGCCTTTGTATTTCCGAAGAAGTGTTCATCCTGCAATTTGCGCAGGGCGAGCAGTTCCGAGGCCAGATCGATCTCGACATCGGCCAGGGTGACCAGCGCCCCGGCTTCGACGTCCCGCAGCAGCCGGCGGTTGGCTGCCAGATAGAACGGCACGGCGTTCTCCGGGGCGAGCGGAGCGGACGGAAGCAGTTCGGCCGTGGCGCCGTCGATGGTGTGGTGATGCCCGCCCATGGCCAGCGTCGAACCGGCCGCCAGCCGACGCGTGGATCGGGACACCAGATCCAGATGGGGGCGAGGCGACTGGGCACCGCAGGAGCGGCCATGCACGGCAGCTTCCAGGACGCTCGTCGCCGCTTCCAGGCCCAGCAGGTGGCGGGGATTGAAGATCATGGCCCGACTTCCGTCGCGCGAAACCAGATGTCCCTTTTCCTCGAGGAGTTTCCAGGTTTCAGCGTCGTCACAACGGACAACGACAAAAACCCCACCTGCAAAGCTGGCTTCGTCCGGGCGGCGCAAGCAATGGAAGACATCCAGCACGCCAGCGCGGTTCAGCAGACCCTCTTCGGTCGTCAGGCCGAATACGCTCGGCACTTCGGGGATGCGGAGAATGGGCGCATGCAGGTCGGCGCGGTCGGGGAGGAAGCCCGTCGAATTGGCCACCACCAGCAATTCGCAGAGATCGGGCACCGCGCGCTGGGGAAGGGCGGAGCACACCCGCGAACGATCGCCGGTCACCTCCGCGACAGTCTTGTCGCCCAGCGAGAGTTGTTCGGCCAGCGCCGGCAGCGAATAGGTCCTGCCATTGCAGGACATGACGCCGGTGCGTTCATCGAACACGAAGTCGTACTCGCTTGATTTTCCGGCGGCGACAATCTCGAAGCCCAGCGTCTCTGCCCAGGTGATCAGCCCGATCAACAGGCTCGGCTGATCGCCGTCGACCGGCGTCACGACTTTTCCACGCCGGCGCGCGAGAACGCTAAGATACGGCCCGATGACGCTATCGACCTCCTTGGATACCAGCACCAGATGACGCCCGGCGTCGATGGCCATGCGCCCATGCCTGGCACCGGCTTCGGGGTTGCCGGTCGCTTCCACGACAACATCGATTGGCAGGTCGACGACGATCGCCAGGTCGGCGGCAGCGACATAGCAGCCACGATCCCAGGCCGTCCTGGCTTCGGCCGCAGTGCGGCAGACGACCACCTCTTGCGGGGGAATGCCGACGGCGACAAATCCGCGGGCGGCAACGGCCGCATCAAGATCGACGGCCACGCGAACGTTCATCTGCGGGACCCGTTGCCCCTGTGCGATGAAGCTCCGGCCAAAGCCGCCGCTGCCGACGACGCAAGTTTCGACCGGCTGCTTTGCCGCGGAAAAATAGTCCAGATGATTCATGCCAATCCTCGCTCGGAAATAAAGGTTCTACGGAAAGGTCGGCGCCCCG